>NZ_JAUOET010000001.1:0-504586 GCF_031932075.1 Shewanella sp. SP1S2-4 | reverse complement strand
GATTTAAATCTTATTGATTTACCCCTTGCGCTTAGATCTTCTAAGCGCAAAAAAGGCTTTTTATGCTTGCCTCAGACTGAGTCTATGACATCATGGAGCCAGCTAACTCTCCAAAGAATATGATATTAATGAATAAACCCTCCGCTATCTTACTCTGCGCAAGTCTCGGCATCTTGTCTGGTTGCGCGACGTCTCCGCCTAAGTCTCCCGAAAATTTATGTGAGATATTTCAAGAACACCGAGATTGGTATGATGCCGCTAAAGACGCCCGTGACAAATGGGGCGTGCCAGTGCATGTGCCGTTGGCGATGATGTATCAAGAGAGTTCATTCAAGCACAATGCCGCGCCACCGATGGAATACTTTTTAGGTTTTATCCCTATTGGTCGTGCCAGCGATGCCTATGGCTATGCGCAGGCTAAGACCATGACGTGGGATGATTATGTGCGTGAGACGGGCAACAATTGGTCGAGCCGCAGTGATTTCGATGATGCTATGGATTTTATGGGCTGGTTTATCAGTAAAACCCATAAGATTAATGGCGTGTCTAAATGGGATGCGAGGGCCCAGTATCTTAATTATCACGAAGGCTGGGGCGGTTATCGCCGTGGCAGTTACAAGTCTAAGGCGTGGTTAGTGAAAGTGGCTAACAAGGTGGATGCGCGATCTAAACGTTACGCGGCGCAATATAAAACCTGCCAAAAAGATTTGGATTCATCTTGGCTGTGGCGCTTATTCTTTGGTTAGGGTTAGGGTTAGGGTTAGGGTTAGGGTTTGGCTAGAGCTTAGCTAGAGCTTAGTTTGATCCCATTGTCAGCCATTTGAATGAGAGTCTGTGGCTGATTTTAGGTGTTTAACTTAGATATTTAATTGAGAGAGTTAATCGAGATAATCAGTTGAGATAGTCAACTCAAATCTTCAACTCTGATATTCAAGCCTGATATTCAACTTCAATACTTACTGACTTTTGATATTGGCCTGTTCATAGCGGCTGTAGTACCTGAGTTCAACGAGCTTATTGTGCTTTTACCGCGAAAGTTTCTAATGCTTTAATGGCTTTCTTCTTCGCGCGCTTTTGCTCATACATGGCATGATCTGCAGTCTTAAAGGATTGATACCAATCAGTTTCAAACGGAGCAATCCCAAAACTAAAAGCGAGGCTAAGCTCAGAGCCTTGATTCAAGGTTTTGCGCATATTATCTAAGTCCTGCTCGATTTGGGTTAGCGGTCCATGGCATAAAGCGACAAACTCATCGCCACCAAAACGGGAAATAATGCCCTTATTTTGCCAATAGGTCAGTATGGCTGTGGCTGTGCGCTTAATGGCAACATCGCCTGTCTGGTGCCCATAGGCATCATTAATGGCCTTGAGATTATCCATATCAATAATAATCAAAAAGCTGCCAAGGTGAGGTTTGTGCTGCCAGTGGTGCAGTTCATCTTCAAAATTCTTTCGATTATAAAGTCCTGTGAGCGGATCGAAATTTGCGAGTTTAGTGATCTGCTGTGACTTCTGATAGAGCGCAATGGCATTACTGGCTTCGTGGGTCAGGATAGAGACAAGGTTGCGGTCGTAATCGCTAAAGGCACCAAGGCTACTGCTGTCGAGATTGAGCATGCCATAGAGCTTGCCATCGATACGGATAGGGCTAGACAGTGTTGAGCGTATCGGCTGCTTCGACACTGTGAGTAACACTCTTTGATCATCTTCCGTTAAAGTGCTGGCTGCATTGATATTTTTCATATCATTGATGACCACGACCTGATCGCATCTCCCCTTAGTGAGCCGATATTCAAAGGTTTGCTCTAAGGTAAAATCCAGTTGTCTGAGTTTTGCTAAATCTAGCCCCACCACAGATTCGAAATGCAGTTTGTTATTAGCCTCGTTGACTTTAATGATGCTGCCCATTTCGGCACCATTAATCACGTATACGGCTTTGTTGAGTAAGGCGTCGAGAAAGGCATGCTCATTTTTATAATGGCTTGAGAGGTGCGCGAGCTCGTAAATGGCATCATTGATGGTGACGACTTGCTCTAAATGCTCCCACAGTCGAGTTAAACGACCTTGATGCAAATAGTAAATCAGGCTGTAGGCAAAAATGTAAATGATGCAAACAAACAGTAATGGCAGGATAGTCCAACCTTCTGTGGGTGCATTAAAGATAAATAGCAGGACGAATAGACATATCGGCACGATGAGCAATAGCAGATGATAGCGATAATCTAAGCGATCTATGGTCTTACGTTTGAAATTATCCCTTAATTTCACTCGAGTATTCCTTTATCCGTGTCATTGCTAGCCACAATTGAATGCTATACATCACTAACGTATCCACACTGAGTTCTGTTAAGTATATAACGAAAATTGAAATATAAACTGATATGAAACTGCGAACAATTTCATATCAGCGATTTTGGTACTAAATACTGAATTAACGCGAATTTTCTGCGTATTCGGCCAATATCCAGGCTAAAGGAGCTTGGTATTGGATGGGCATCCATGTTTGCAGTGCGGCTATGCTCTGGTTGAGCACAGTTTGGTTGGGCACTGATAGGTTCAAATGGCCCACTTTACGACCAGGGCGCACTTCTTTGTTGTACCAGTACAACTCAGCATTAGGCAAACTTAACCAGCGTGGATCATTATCGATACCGATAAGATTGACCATAACACACTGAAAATTCACTTGTGGCTGTGGGATCGCAATTCCGCAAAGTGCACGCAAATGCAGCTGGAATTGATCCATATGGGTTCCGGCTTGAGTCCAATGGCCTGAGTTGTGCACTCGCGGTGCCAGTTCATTCACCAATAACTCATCGCCAACACGGAAGCACTCCATCGCCATCACGCCAACGTATTCAAGCTCATGCATAATGGCGCTGAGCATAGCTTCGGCTTGGGCTTGCAAAGGGCTTAAGCGTGCCAGTGGCGAAATCGACGCCATTAAAATGCCATCTTGATGTAAGTTCAGCGTCAGCGGATAAAACACGCATTCGCCTTCGCGAGTACGTACGCCAACTAATGATACTTCTTCATCAAAATTAATCGCTTGCTCAGCAATTGCAAGGTTACGCCAATCGTTTGGAATATCCTCCGCTTCGGCTTGTTTAAGCCAATGTTGACCTTTACCGTCATAACCACCGGTACGGCGTTTCATCAAGACTCTTGGGCCATAGTGCTGATACAGGGTATCGACTTGGGTGTTATCGTCAACTAATGTCCAAGGCGCTGTGGGAACACTGAGCTGGTCGAGTAGACTTTTTTGGCTAAAACGGTCGGCTAAACGGCTAAATACCGGACCATTAACAAAATGGGGGTGTGAGCTGAGTTGTAAGCTAAGGGCGGACTCTGGCCACTGTTCGCGCTCGGCGGTGATGATGTCGTGCGGCGCGAGTGGTAGGATGTCATCCGTAGGCGTCATGATATCAACGGCGTTAACTTCAATCGCTAATGGCTCGCCAGCGTGGGTCAACATAGCGCCCAGTTGACCATTACCTAATACCCAAACCTTAGGTTTAGTGTTTGTCTGGGTCATTAAACTTCCCTCGGATCTGGATTGTCCAGTACCGCACGGGTCTGTTCTTCTCTGAAAGCGTCAACACGAGCCGCTAATTCAGCATCGTTATTCGCAAGGATTTGGCAGGCCAATAATCCCGCATTGAATGCGCCCGCTGTGCCTATCGCTAAAGTGCCAACGGCGATGCCTTTTGGCATTTGAACGATAGACAATAAGCTATCCATACCTGACAGGGCTTTACTTTGGACTGGGACACCTAATACGGGTAAGCGAGTTTTAGAGGCAATCATACCGGGTAAGTGCGCTGCACCACCGGCGCCACCAATGATGATTTTAAAACCACGATCGGCGGCAGAGGCTGCAAACTCCATGAGTTTATCTGGCGTTCTATGGGCGGAAACCACTTCAACATGATAAGGCACTTGCAGTTTATCCATTATCTCAGCGGCGGCTTCCATCGTGGGCCAATCACTTTTAGAACCCATAACAACAGCAACAAGGGCTTGCATGATAACTCCTTAACTCACTAATTTTAATTATATTTTGACCTTGTTTCAGGTCTAGGTACAGTTGATGCTTGTCTAGCCGTCACCGGTAGCAAGCATCATGGCGCTGAATAATACCATGATCCTCGTCATTTCTGCCCGTTTTTGCGAGCGAAAAAACGTCTTTTGCTGTGATGAATGGCTTGAGTAATTGAGCCATAAAAAAGACCAATCCTGAGATTGGCCTTTGATTTAAGTCAGCAGCATTAAGCCGCTGAAATTGCGCTGCTGGTTTACTGCGTCTGCTTATCCGCAGTGATTTCTGTTTGCTGAGTGATAACTGGCGCTTCGGCCATGGCTTCTCGTAGGGTCGAGTAAAACTTCAATACGCCCTCAATCGGCTGGATCTTGGCTCTTGCTAGCGTTCGAATGGGCTGGAATTGTAGATCGGCAATAATGAGTTTAGTCTTATTTGCTTTACATTTTTCAATCAGTTTTGTTAGCGCGGCTAAGCCACCCGCATCCAGAATCGAGACCCCATCGAGATACAGCACTATCACTTGTTTATCTTCGGTGAGGCTGGCGATTTCGGAGAAAATCCGATCGGCAGCGGCGAAAAATAGCGGCCCGTTAATTTTGAGAACAGCCCAATCGGCGGGTAACTCTTGATCGACATAACGCTTGTTGGTGCTGATATCGTAAAGCCTTGTCATCTCGGCAATTTCCTTCATAAACAGCAAGGCAGCGAGAATGATCCCAACGCTGATGGCAATGACCATGTCGAATATAACCGTTAATGAAAAACAGCTAACAAAGACCATGATATCGCTGGTGGGCGCGGTTTTAACTAAATGCAGTGCTTTGTGGGCCTCACTCATGTTCCAAGCTACGACGAGTAGCAGGGCAGCCATGGCCGACATCGGCAAGTAGGCGAGCACGCCCGCTAAGGCGACTAAACCAAACAATACCACTATGGCGTGGATCATGGCCGCAATTGGACTCTGTGCGCCTGCTTTGACGTTCGCCGCGCTACGGGCGATTGCCGCCGTCGCCGGAATCCCGCCAAAAAACGGCGTGATGATATTACCTATGCCTTGTCCCAATAACTCACTGTTGGCACTGTGGCGCTTGCCTGTCATGCCATCGAGCACCACAGCACACAGTAGCGATTCAATCGCCCCTAACATGGCAATGGCAAAGGCGGCAGGTAACAAGGCTTGAAAGGTCGCTAAATTGAACTGAAAAGCTTGACCATTGGCGCCAGCTTGCAGCCATGGCCACTCGAAACTCGGCAATACCGCTGGGATCCCCATGCCTGTGGTGCCATCACTCAGTTGATAGTGAAAACGGGTTCCTATGGTTTCTATGTCTGCGCCCATGGCATTGAGCACCAAGGCGAGGATAGTGCCGAGTATAATTGCCGGAAGGTGCGCTGGCACAGGTGTTTTGAGTTTAGGCCAAAGCAGCATAGTCGCTAGGGTGGCGCTTGCAACCAATAAGCTAGGTAAATGGACCGAAGGTAGCGCTTGGGCTAATGCCATTAGCTTGGCTAGATATTGCTCCGGCATATGGGCAATTTCGAGCCCGAAAAAGTCCTTTAGCTGCAAGGTGGCAATCACTACGCCAATCCCTGCGGTAAAACCTAAGGTGACGGATTCGGGAATATACAGAATCAACCGGCCAAGGCGCAGCGTCGCCATGCCGACGAGTATCATTCCCGACATCACAGTCGCGATTAATAATCCTGCTAAACCAAACTGTTGGGCTATGGGGTAGAGCAATACCACAAATGCTGCTGTCGGGCCGGACACGCTGTAACGTGAGCCGCCAGACATGGCGATAATAAAGCCGCCGACAATGGCGGTATACAAGCCATATTGAGGCGCAACACCACTGGCTATGGCTAATGCCATCGCTAATGGAATTGCAATAATACCCACAGTGAGACCGGCAAGAAGATCTTGCCCAAAACGTTTAAACGAATACTTATCCTTCACGCAAGCTTCTGTGAGTGCGTGGGCGATCCTTAGGGAAAATAAATGAGCTGAGTGTGACACAAGAGGGTCCCATAGCGAGGCTAGCAACAAGCTTCTATTTTAGTGGCCAGATTGAATGTGCAGTGTGATCTTGCCAGCAAAAGCGATTGAAAATACTTTGTTTTGTATAAATAGTGTGCTTGAGGCGGTTTGATTCTCATTTAAGTATGTTTTGCAAAATATCGAGATGTTTTAACCCTTTTACTAATGCGGGCCGTTTACAGCTTTAGGTCAACATCAAAGGCATTCAACATGAAAACAAAATATTTCCCCAAAACCGTTCCAGTTTCCGATCCAACTTTCTACCTGCAACGGGGAAACGGTATCCCATCGGCGACCAATACGGCTGCTCTATTACTGGTCGCAGTGAGTTTAACGGCCTGTGGCGGTAAAGGCGCCGAGGTTGAACATCGACAAGCCAAGCAGCAAGCCGAGCAACGTCATCAAGAAGCGTCGCAGCGCCAACCTGAAATGCGTGATGCCGCTAAGGTTGAGATGGCGAGAGTTGCGGCGCCGATGCAAATGTCTAGCAATGGGGCAGTGATGGGAATGAGCATAGCGCCAATGCCGCGTGATTATGCCGCGATTCCGTTAGCGCAAAATAAATTCGAGCAGCAAGTGCAAAATGGCATCATGGTGGCAGGGGAGATCCCGGTATCGACGTTTTCCATCGATGTCGATACTGGCAGTTATGCCACCTTAAGACGGATGTTGAGGGAAGGGCGCTTACCCGAGAAAGGCACTGTCAGAGTTGAGGAAATGCTCAATTATTTTGCCTACGATTATCCCTTACCCGCTAAAAACGCGGCGCCGTTTAGTGTTACGACAGAGCTTGCGCCCTCACCCTACAACGATGACATGATGCTGCTGCGGATTGGCCTTAAAGGTTATGACTTACCTAAATCTCAGTTAGGCGCCAGCAACTTAGTCTTTTTGCTCGACGTGTCAGGCTCTATGGCGTCAGCGGATAAATTGCCTTTACTGCAAACGGCATTAAAGCTGCTAACAGCGCAATTAAGTGCGCAGGATAAAGTCTCTATTGTGGTTTATGCAGGGGCGGCTGGTGTAGTGCTCGATGGCGCGTCGGGGAACGACACTCAAACCTTGACCTATGCGCTAGAGCAATTAAGTGCCGGTGGTTCAACCAATGGTGGGCAAGGGATCACGCAAGCCTATCAATTGGCCAAAAAGCATTTTATCCCCAATGGCATTAATCGAGTCATCCTTGCGACCGATGGTGATTTCAATGTTGGCGTGACAGATTTTGATGATTTGATTGCCTTGATTGAAAAGGAAAAAGATCATGGCATTGGCCTGACAACCTTAGGGTTTGGCTTGGGCAATTATAACGATCAACTGATGGAGCAATTGGCGGACAAGGGCAATGGCAACTATGCCTATATTGATACGCTGAATGAAGCGCGAAAAGTGCTGGTGGACGAGTTGAGTTCGACCTTATTCACTATCGCCAAAGATGTGAAAGTGCAGGTGGAGTTTAATCCGGCCTTAGTCTCGGAATACCGTTTGATTGGCTATGAGAATCGCGCCTTAGCACGGGAAGATTTTAATAACGATAAGGTGGATGCGGGCGAGATTGGCGCGGGTCATACCGTTACAGCCTTGTATGAATTAAGGTACGTTGAAGCCGGGAATAGGATGAATGATAAACTCAGATATGGCGTTGATGCTCAAACGGGGAAAGAGAAATACAGCCGTGAAGAAATTGCCTTCCTTAAACTGAGATACAAGTTGCCGGCGCAAACGCAGAGCCAGTTACTGAGTTATCCCATCAGGTTAGATCAAAGCGTTAAACAGCTAGAACAAGCAAGTGATGATTTTAGATTTGCCGCCGCGGTTGCAGGGTTAGGGCAATTACTGAATGGCAGTCACTATCTACATCAATTTGATTATACTAAGTTAAGCTTACTCGCACGTTCAGCATTAGGGGATGATCCCTTTGGTTATCGCCATGAGTTTGTGCAGTTAATGGAAACCGCAGCGGCGATAGAGCAATCTAATCAGCTGCCAATTAAGAAAACATTCGATGGCTCGGATAAACCTTTTCCTCCACAAGATAAACTCCATGGCGAGCCAATGAGAGATAAGAGCAATCCGCGTAATGAGAGATTACAATAGTAAAAGTGAATACAGGGGGTTAACCCAAATGACGAGGAATTTCCCGTGGCATTAGCAATACCGCAATTACCAACCCATGAGCACTCAGATGAGCAATTGATGTTGTGCTATGCCAAGGGCGATTCAAAAGCATTTGAGCAGTTATACCTGAAGCACAAAGGCGCGCTTTATCGCTACTTTGTGCGCCAGTTAGGTGATAAGCAGTTAGCTGAGGATTTATATCAAGAAACATGGGGACGGGTGATCCGCGCAGCGGCTAATTACGAGGCCAGTGCTAAGTTTAATACTTGGCTATATCGTATCGCCCATAACTTATTGATTGATCATGTTCGGGCGGTAAAACCCGTCGATTTAGTCGCCACCGATGAGGATGAAACTGGACCCGATACTTTTGTGGCGAGTGAGCAAGATAAACCCGACGTGCAGTGGCAAGAAGCGCAAAAGAGTTTATTGCTAAAGACCTGTATCGCACTGTTGCCCCAAGTCCAGAAAGAGGCATTTATCCTGAACATTGAAATGGGTTTTACGGCTGCCATTATTAGCGACATTGCGGGCGTAACTTTAGAAGCGACTAAGAGCCGTATTCGCTACGCTTACCAAAGTCTAAAGGATTGCGTCAGCGCGAAATGGCAGGAGACGGGTCATGAGTAATTTATCTTCAAGTGCTGATGAGCGCGCATTACAACAAGAAGTGTTGGCTTGGTATCGTCAACAGGCCTTAGAAGTTCCACCGCAGCAACTCGACCAAGATATCTTGCACCTAGCGCAAACTCACTTAGCTGAAATGCCTCAAAGTAAAATAACCGCTGTTGAGTCTCCAACTTCTGTTTGGCGACGCCATCCTTGGGCGTTATCGAGTGCGGCATCTTTGGTGCTTGTTGTGGGTTTATTGGTCCTTAATCGGCCGAAAATCGAAGATGTTATGGCTCCAACTCCAATGGCGATGAGTGCTCCGGCGCCACAAGCCATGACAAGGATGGCCGATACGCAAGCGCTGCAATTTTCAAATATGCAAGCAGAAGCTGTAGCTAAGCATGAAATACAGACTCAAATGCAGCAAGCGAAGGCTGCAGCGGGTGCTGAGCGACAACATGATGCAAGCAGCCCTGCTATCGCTGCAAGGTCTATGAATGCTCCGAGCAATGCTGAATCTTCAGGCTCCGATAAAGTGCCACTTGGAGAGTCTTTGCATCTGTTAAACGCTCTCATCGAAGCGAAGGAGACTGAGCAAGCATTAATGCTTGAGCAACAATTGCTTAAGGATTATCCGCAACTCGCCGTTGAGACGGTAGATAAAGCGTTGCTAAGCGAACCACAGCTGGAATTTAAAAAGCTTCAACAGCAGCTGCATCAGCTTGCTAAGTAAGTTTGTTGTGGTTTTAGCAATAAAAGCGTACTGAGCAATCCTAATGTGGTGAGAAAACCACTAAATGCCCCTGAGATTGGGATAGACGTATGAGTGCGTGCGGTCTGTTTACAGTTTGGTATGTGATTTACTTGATCAACGTCATAAAGTGAACAGGATTTAGCCTGTTATATTGGTGTTAGTCCACGACTTGACTAGTATCAATAGTCAGAACTATATCCAGGAGGCATTATGCTTAAGAGACTCATGCATGATCATAAACATATGGCGGTATTGCTAAATGTTTTAAAAAACAAGCAGATGAAACTGTCCGAAGGTGAGTCAATCAATTTCATCGTGGTGCGGGATATCGTTGAATATATGCAAGGATATGCTGAGCGTTGCCATCATCCGGTTGAAGATATTATTTATGCCTACTATCTAGCGCATAAAGCCAATGACAATATCGATAAATTGAGTGCTGAACACGAGTTAGTGATCCAAGCCTCGGCGGCTTTGATGACGACGTTGAATTTGATCCTCAGTGATATTGTGGTTGCCCGTGAGAAACTGATTGTTGATTTTGCAGATTATGTCGCATTACAAGAGCGGCATATGCAAATGGAGGAGCGGGAAATATTCCCGTTATTGGCCAAAACCTTGACTGAACAAGATTGGCAACTGATTGAGTCTGAGTGTCAGAAATCCTTGATTGATGATCCTTTGTTCTTAGATCGCGAGCAGAAAGAATTTGAGGATTTGCGGGCTTATCTAACAACAGCTGACTAGCATTGATTCACTCATAGGGCCCACCTTGTGGGCTTGAACCTAGGATTCAATACTACAGAGCGATGTTTTTTTTGCG
The DNA here is from genome assembly GCF_031932075.1 of Shewanella sp. SP1S2-4. NCBI lineage: Bacteria > Pseudomonadati > Pseudomonadota > Gammaproteobacteria > Alteromonadales > Shewanellaceae > Shewanella > Shewanella sp. SP1S2-4. Next base: position 494,202 of record NZ_JAUOET010000001.1, on the reverse strand, counting down.
TTAGCTTCTGTTACTCGCGAATCGTTATTCCCTCTTATTTCCCACCAGATCCGATAGTACAAATAAAAAAGCGCCGAATGGCGCTTTTCTTGTTCATGTTTGAGGCTAATGGTTTAGCTCATCTCAACATGTGATTACAACTGGATGGCATCAATGTCGTAGTTAAAGTTATTATCGATTTCTTGGAGTTCTTTGAGCAAACGATGCTTATCTTTTAATGCTTCGATCTCACGCCATTTACGCTTTTTATTGGAGCCTCGCGAACGATCGGGTCTTTCAACGACTTCATCTAGCGCACAACCATAATCTAAACGATCCATGGTAACCTCCTGTTGTTGTATGTTTTGTCAGCGATTAAATAACATATTTTTAAAACAGGGTGCAAGAATTATGTTTCAATTGTGTTAAGTTGAAATGAACTTTGAGTGATATGTCGTTGATCTTTACTGTGGCTTGAGAGCGGCGAGGAATTGAAAAGTTGAATAGAAATAATAGGATAAAATAAAAAAGCCAGCGATTGCTGGCTTTTTGTTCGATTAGATTTTGCCTTGTCGATAAAGGTTAATCAATGCGTTACTTGAGGCATCTAAGGCATCACAATTTTGCGTCGCACCGATGCGTGCTAACACATCGTTACCCAGATCCTTACCGAGCTCTACACCCCATTGATCAAAGGAGTTGATGTCCCAAATTGCACCTTGAACAAAGGTTCTGTGCTCATACAGGGCAATTAAAGCACCTAAGGTGCTCGGCGTGAGCTTATCCATGAGTAAGGTGTTGCTTGGCTTGTTACCTGGCATCACTTTATGTTTTGCAATCAGCTGCTTTTCAGTCGCAGAAAATGCACTATTAGCGAGTTCGGCTAAGGCTTCATCAAAAGTGCGACCTTGCATTAAGGCTTGAGTCTGGCCAAAGCAGTTTGATGCTAGCTGATCATGGTGCTCTCCGATAGGATTATGACTTTGCAGTGGCATAATAAAATCGGCAGGGATCAGGGCAGTACCTTGGTGCAACAGCTGGTGATAGGCATGTTGGCCATTAGTGCCTTCGCCACCCCAAATTACTGGACCAGTACTGTAGTCAACATCTGTCCCGTTTAAGGTGACAGACTTACCATTACTTTCCATGTCGAGCTGTTGGAAGTAAGCCGGTAGACCACGTAGATAATGATCATATGTCAGTACAACATGGGACTGAGCATTGAAGAAATTACCGTACCATAGGGATAATAAGCCCATGATCACTGGCATGTTTTCTGTCAGTGGTGCATTGGCGAAGTGCTCATCCATTTGGTGGGCACCTGAGAGCAAGGCTCTGAAATTATCCATGCCAATCAAGAGTGCTATCGGTAAACCAATCGCTGACCAGAGTGAGTAACGACCGCCTACCCAATCCCACATAGGGAAAATGTTGTCTGCATCAATCCCAAAATCCGTCGCTTTAGCGACGTTTGAGGTTACTGCGACAAAGTGTTTTGCCACATCTGACTGCAAACCGCCTTTTGCTAAGAACCATTCTCTGGCAGTGAGGGTATTGGTTAAGGTTTCCTGTGTCCCGAAAGATTTGGACGACATGATGAATAAGGTCGTTTCAGGATCCAGTAACTTCAGCTTCTCACTGATAGAAGTACCGTCGACGTTTGCTACAAAGTGGCATGTTAACTCTGGATTCCAATATGGACGTAGCGCCTGAGAGACGATCTTTGGACCAAGGAAAGATCCACCAATACCGATACTGACAATATCGGTTATCGCTTTACCTGTGTAACCTTTCCATTGACCTGATGTCACTGAACTTACAAACCCTTGCATTTTATTCAGGGTTTGTTGAACTTCAGGAACTATGTCTTGACCCTCGGCAATAATCGATTGTTCCGCAGTGCTACGTAGCGCAGTGTGCAAAACGGCGCGCTTCTCTGTGGTGTTAATGGTCTCACCCGCAAACATTGCTTTGATTTTTGCTTCAAGTTGACTATTGCTTGCCAACGCAAATAACAGATCAAGCGTTTCCGTCGTTGCTCTGTTTTTAGAGTAATCCAGTAATAAACCACAGGCAGTTAGCGACATTTTATTGAAACGTGCCGCGTCAGTGGCAAACAATTCCCGCATATGCGGTACATTTTTACTGTGTGCTGATAAAGCTTGCCATGTTGAGCTTTGGGTCAAGTGTGTCATCTCGCCGTCTCCAGAGTGCTTAGTTTGCGAGCTTAGCCGTGAGCATCACTTCGAGTTTGCCCTGGTCGATAGCAAAGTTTCGAATGCCTTCTGCAAGCTTATCAACTGCCATAGGATCTTGGTTAAAGTCCCAACGGAATTGCGCTTCTGTTAATGGAGCTTCGGCTGCGACAGTGCTGGTTGCCGGAACCAGTTTAGGAGTAATGTCGACTTGCGAATTAGCCAGTTCTTCTAACAGAGAAGGGCCAATCGTGAGACGATCGCAGCCTGCTAGTTCGATGATTTCACCGATATTACGGAAACTTGCGCCCATAACGACAGTATTAAAACCATGCTGTTTGTAATAATTATAGATTTCGGTAACAGAAATGACTCCTGGGTCATTTACGGCATCGTAGTCTTTACCTGTATCTTTTTTGTACCAATCAAGGATGCGGCCTACAAAAGGCGAAATTAGATAAGCACCAGCCTCGGCGCAAGCACGTGCTTGGGCAAAGCTAAATAGCAGAGTTAAGTTGCAGTTGATGCCTTCTTTCTCTAGCTCTTTAGCGGCACAAATGCCTTCCCATGTTGAAGCAAGTTTGATCAGAATACGTGATTTATCAACGCCCGCTTCTTTGTAAAGGCGAACCAGCTTATGGGCTTTCGCAATTGATTGTTCTTTATCGAATGATAAACGGGCATCAACTTCAGTTGATATACGCCCAGGAACGAGTTTCAGTATTTCTACACCGATATTAACGGCGAGCTTGTCGCTGGCATCATCAAGTTGCTGCGCGAGATCGGCACTTTGTGATTTTGCCCAATCGATAGCGTTATCTATGAGGGATTCGTATTCAGGAATTTGAGCCGCTTTCAAGATGAGTGATGGATTGGTTGTCGCATCTTCAGGTTGGTAGCGTTTAATCGCTTCGATGTCGCCAGTGTCAGCGACGATAGTGGTATATAACTTGAGTTGCTCTAATGTATTGGCCATGAAAAACATCCTTCTCAGGTAGCAGTCTTAACTCGGAATTCACTGATGACTATTAGAAGCGATTTTGCCAACTTTTCCAACCTTGAATGTAAAAAAATTACAAAAATGACAATTTTATGTCTATTTAGGTTTGGCATGAGATACAGGCTCTCATCTTGGCTGTGGTAGAGGGTATCGCTTTTCCTAGTGTATACCCCATAAAAACAAAAAGTCGCTGCAAGCAGCGACTTTTTTACGTCAATAAGTAATATTACTTAAGAACAGGTTGTTTAGCTGTAGTTGTCACAACGGCTTCGATGCGACGGTTAGCAGCATGGGCTTCTTTCGAGTCACCAGCAACCAGTGGCTGAGTCACACCGTAACCGTTAGAAGTTACGCGGCTTTGGCTGATACCATATTTCTCAACAAGAATTTTGGCAACGGCGTCAGCACGTTTGTCAGATAGCACCATGTTGTACTCTGGTTTACCTACGTTTGAGGCATGGCCAGCGATTTCAACAGTGAACTCTGGGTTCTTGTTCAGGTAGTTAGCTAGTCTTTCGATATCTTTGTAGAAAACAGGCTTAACTACTGCTGAATCGTTAGCAAACTGGATTGAACCCACGTCTTCTTTATTTTTTACGTTTTCGTAAATGGTACAGCCAACAGAGTCAACTTTATGTGTTGCTGGTGTGGCTGGACATTGGTCTTTGTCGTCATAGACGCCATCGTTGTCTGAGTCAACAGCTGCTGCTGCGATAACCGCTGCTGCAACAGGTGCTGCAACTGCTGGAGAACCGAAGCGGTAGCTTAATTCTAAGCCCCAGTAGTTGCTATCAGCTTCAATAGTATTGAAATCAGTATCATCTAAGTTTTCATAACGACGGTATTTAGCTTGTAACTTCAAATTATCAGTGAAGTTGTAACCCACACCAGCACCAATGTATGGAGCAAAATCGTTTGAGCTGTATTTGTTAGTACCGTTCTGAGTATTCTCAAGTGAATAATACATAGCACCCGCTTCAGCTGATAAGCTCCAACGGTTAGCCAAAGGCCAAATACCTACTAAACCTAAAGTTCCACCTTTCACGCCAGCATCATTGCTGAAACCTGCTGCAGTCCAATCAGCATTACCCAAATCGCGGAAGCCGATTTCAGCGCCGAAGTAATCATTGAACATATAGCCTGCGAATACATCCCATGCATATGGGTCATCTTGACCATTCTGGGTCGCGATATGTTCATAGTTGTTAACGCCTAAACCTGCGCCAACATACCAAGGAGTGAGTTCTTGAGCCGCTGATACAGTGAAAGGTAATAGCGAGGCAAGCAGTACAAATTTTAATTTATGATTCATCATGTTCTCCAATTCCATTATTTATGATTCTCCACCAATATGTCTTGCTTTATGTGTGCAAAACATTGCTAGCACTTAATGTGGGGATCCTTTGGTATTGTAGCCAGCGGTTAATTATCACTTGGTTTGTTAAGTTTTACCAGTGTTAAGAGTTTCCTTTTTATAGTCGCTCGTGCTGTAAGCTGTTTTTTAAACATAAAAAAGGCACTCCGAGGAATGCCTTTAAAATGAACTGTTTTGTTAATTTTGTGTGAGAATTAACGTGTCCATATCCAATTCTCAATTTCTATTGGGTCGATGCCATTCGCTTTAATGTAGTTGCGGTGATCAACTAGTCTTTGTAGCATGTCTGTGGTGATTGAAACGTGCATAGTTTCATCAATAACGCCCTGTTGGAACAGTTTGTAAGCCATATCAATCACTAGGTGATAACGTGATGTGCCGTTACGAACGCCCATATCGAATGGAGTGGTTGTTGAACCTTCTTCTTCATAGCCTTTAATTCTGAAGCGACGGCTGCCTTTGTAATCAAATATTAACTTTTTAATCGTATTTGGGTAACCATGGTAGTTGAATACCACGCCTTTATCTTGGGTAAATATTTCGTCCATTAACCAAGGTTTTTCTTTAAATTTGCGGCTTCCTAAGCCATCACTGCTTAATTCTGTGACGCTAACGAAGCGAATTTTGACTCTTGGAAGGAGTTCTCTGATCAATACTAATGAAGCCATACACTCTTGAGTGACGTAATCACCACAACCTGCAAGTACGATATCTGGATTCTCATCAGAGGCAAAATCCCACACCATCACGCCATCTTTTGCTTGTTTACGCGCTTCTTCCAAGCTTAACCATTGTGGTAACTCTTTCTTACCCGCAACGAGAATATTGAGTTTGTCGCGGTCAGCATAAGCGCGTTCGGTATAAACTAAGGTGCTGTTAGCATCTGCTGGTAAATAAGCAGAGATAATTTTTGGATGCTTCTCTAGCATCGCCCCAAGGAAAGACGGGTTTTGATGCGAGTAGCCATTATGGTCTTGGCGTTCAAGCAGCGAAGATAATACGACGTTACATGCAGGCAGCGGCTTACGGAAATGCACACCTTGGCTTGCATAGACGTATTTACAGTATTGGTCGGCCATCGATGAGATCACTTGTGAGAATGATTCATAGGTTGGGAACATGCCGTGGCGGCCTGTTACGGTGTAGCCGTGCAACATACCAAAGAGCAAGTTTTCAGAAAGGAGCTCAATCACTCGTCCTTCGCGGGACATGTCTTCATCCCAGCTCTCAATTGGCCATTGCCATGCACGATCGGTTTCTTCAAATACGGCTTGTAACTGATTTGAATAGGTTTCATCAGGGCTAAAAATACGTAGATTACGTTGATCACGGTTCAACTTGAATGCATCACGCATCCATTCGCCCATTTTCAGCATTGAATAACCACGGTGACCACGTGGTACTTCTGGGCCATAGCTAAGCTTTTCGAGATCGGGATTCGCTAACGCTCTAACGACTTCCCCGCCGTAACTCAAATGTTGACGACCACAGGCAAGTTGCTTAGGTGGAATTAATGAGCAAATGTCTGCATCAAAAATAAGCTCACCTTTATCATTCATTTGGTAAAGTTCTTGGAAGTTGTAACTGGCAAGCCAATTGTTTAGTGCATCCAGATGGCCTTTATCTGTGGCACATTTATTGACGATCACTTGGTGTGATTCGCAGTTACCTTCGAGTTTCTTACCTTTATACTCACTGACACCGGTCCAACCTTTGGCGGTACGCATTAAAATCACTGGCCATTTAGGCTTAATCACATCTTCGCCACTACGGGCACGACGTTGGATATCATTGATCATGGCGTAAGCGGTATCCATGGCATTTGTCATTTGCACATAGATATCTTCTTCTAATTCGTTATCAACGATAATAGGGAAGTAGCCAAGACCACGGAATTCAAGATCCAGTTCTTCATGGCTCATGCGTCCCATGCGGGTTGGGCCTGAAATTTTATAGCCATTGATATGCACAATCGGTAATACTGCACCGCTAGTCGCAGGAGATACTAAGCGATTTGCATACCAAGATGCGGCTAATGGCCCCGTTTCTGCTTCACCGTCACCAATTAAGACGGTGGCGATCAGATCTGGATTATCGAGTACTGCACCCCAGCCTACAGAAAGTGAGTAGCCTAGTTCGCCACCTTCAAGAATTTGTCCTGGAGCTTCTGGGTTTGCATGAGAAGGGTAGCCGTAAGCTGCGGAAAACTTCTTACAAATATCTTCGATACCCGTTTCATTGTAGGGGATCGTTTCTGGATAGAAATGACTTAATGAACCTTCCATGAATAAGTTAGCTTGTACTGCAGGGAAACCGTGACCTGGACCAACTAAATAGATGAACGAGCGGTTATGTTTCACTATCAATCGGTTAATGTTGGCATAAACAAAGTTAATGCCGGGGCAGGTACCCCAGTGGCCAAGTAAACGTGGTTTGATATCAGTATGGGCAAGTGGACGTTTATGTAAAACGTTTTGTTTGAGATAAATCTGCGAGGTCGCAAGAAAGTTAGTCGCTCTGACATATTTTTTCAGAGCATTGATTTCATGTATTTGTGTCATATAAAGCCTCACTAAAACAAACAAGAGATGATTGAAGTTTCTATGCGGATACTATATTTGTAGTTTTATTACAAAAATGTGCCCTACATCCAAATTTTAAAAGTTGTTTTTGCTGTTAAAAGAAATGGGGCAACTTATCTATTTTGTTAATGTAGCTTTAACAGTGGCTTAGCTTATGTTGTGAGACGTGATGTTGATGGCGTTTAACTGTGCAAACGCGAGCTTGATCACATGAGCAATTTCGAATACTGTGCTATTTTGCTGCGTTGAATTCGGTAGCCGTGATGTTGTAAATTCACGGAAGGATAATTTGAAAAAATAAATCTACCGAAATTCTTACCTTTAACTTGGAAGGATTCATTCACCACAGATGTTGTACTTCTAATTGCCATTCAATTAGAGGAGCATTTGCTACGGGAAGAAGTAAAATAATATGTTAGAAACCATAGTTAATTTTTTGAATGCGCTACTTTGGGGTAAGTTGTTAGTATATGGACTGGTAGGAGCTGGTCTTTATTTCACCATAAGACTTGCCTTTATCCAGTTAACCCACTTTAAACATTCCATCAAAGTCATGACCATGAGTCGCCAAGGTTGCGATAGCGGTCTTTCATCATTTCAAGTCTTTTGTACCAGTATGGCGGCCCGTGTCGGTGCCGGTAATATGGCCGGTGTTGCAGTCGCTATTGGTGCTGCAGGTCCTGGTGCGGTATTTTGGATGTGGCTTATCGCTATCTTAGGTATGGCTACCGCTATGGTTGAATCAACCTTAGCGCAGGTTTACAAAGTGCGAGATCATAACGGTCAGTTCCGTGGAGGTCCTTCCTATTATATGGAAAAAGGCTTGGGTCAGCGCTGGATGGGCATTTTATTTGCCGTCTTTCTGATCATTGCCTTTGGTCTGGTATTCAACGCGGTACAAGCGAATACCATTACCGGAGCGATGGAGCGAGTATTTGGGTTTAATCCTACTTATGTCGGGATTGGACTGGTGATTGCCAGTGGATTTGTGATTGTCGGTGGCCTGCGTAAAGTCGCACGAGTCTCTGAGTTTATCGTCCCTATCATGGCATTAGCCTACATTCTCGTTGCCTTCATTATCGTTATTTTCAATCTAGATCAACTGCCTGCGATTATTAGCTTAATTGTGAAGAGTGCTTTTGGTTGGCAAGAGGCGGCTGCTGGCGGCGTGGCTTATACCGTCGCGCAGGCTATGCAAGCGGGTATTGCACGCGGACTTTTCTCAAATGAAGCGGGTATGGGCAGCGCGGCGAATGTTGCGGCAAGTGCATCGCCTAATCCGAACCATCCGGCATCCCAAGGTTTTGTCCAGATGATGGGGGTATTTGCGGATACTATCGTTATTTGTACTGCAACGGCTGCAATTATCCTGCTATCAGGGGATGTGGGTTCGAGTGACGATGGCATTCGTTTAACCATCAATGCCATGTCCTCCCATGTCGGTGACTGGGGTGGTGCGTTTATTGCAGTGGCGATTTTCTTATTCTGCTTTACCTCCATCATAGCCAATTACTCTTACGCTGAAACAAACGTAATGTTTTTAATGGGTAACAGTACCAAATTACTGCCTTTGTTCCGTTTGTGTGTATTGGGCATGGTAATGTTTGGTGCCGTGGCGAAGATAAGTCTAGTGTGGAACTTAGCCGACGTTTCTATGGGATTGATGGCGACAGTGAACATTATTGCGCTCTTACTGTTGTCAGGTTTGGCCATTCGCGTCATCAATGATTATCGCGAGCAGGTTAAAGCGGGTAAGACACCAGAGTTTGACCGCAGTAAGTTTCCTGAATTAATGGATCAACTTGATGATGACATTTGGCAAGATGCCAGTCTCAAGCCAGTTAAAAAGCCTTAGTTAACCCAAATTATCGACGACAAGTATTACTGATTGTCGTAATCGAAAAGACCACGCCGTTAAAGCGTGGTTTTTTTATGTTCGTTCAGTATCATAGACATGTCTTTTTGTTTCTGTTGGGAGTTTTTGATGTTGATATTGGTTTCGCCGGCGAAGACCTTAGATTTTGAACAGCCGCCACTGACTCAGGTGTATTCACAGCCTGATTTCTTAACTCATAGTCAGGAGTTGATCCAAGTTTGTCGGCAATTAACTCCTTCAGATATCGCGACTTTGATGAAGGTGAGCGATAAAATTGCGGGTTTAAATGCGGCGCGTTTCGGAGAGTGGCAGCCAGACTTTAGTTTAGATAATGCTAAACAGGCCATTTTTGCCTTTAGAGGAGATGTGTATACCGGTTTTGATGCTGATAGCTTATCTGAGGATGAAATCGCCCAGACTCAGTCGCAGATGCGTATTCTATCGGGTCTTTATGGTTTGCTAAGGCCGCTGGATTTAATCATGCCTTACCGTTTAGAAATGGGAACGGCGCTTTCGAATCCCAAAGGTAAAAATCTATATGAATTTTGGGGTGATACCTTAACGCAAGCGGTAAATGAAGCGCTTGCAGAAAGTGGTAGCGATATTATTGTCAATCTTGCTTCTAATGAGTATTTCAAAGCGATAAAGCCTAAAAAATTGCAAGGGCAATTAATTTCACCCGTATTTAAAGATTGTAAAAATGGTCAATATAAAGTGATCAGTTTTTTTGCTAAGCGTGCTAGGGGCATGATGGCGAGATATATCATCACCAATAAAGTGAATACGTTAGCTGAGTTAAAAGCATTTAATCTCGCGGGTTATTACTATAGTGAAGAGCAAAGTTCACCGACAAATCCAACATTTTTACGTGCAGAGCAATAGCGAAATATCGATAAGATGTTAATTGATAGAGAACAGCTTATGTTGTTCTCTCTATTATTTTTATCAACTATCTATTTTTCAGCCTGAGTGGCTAAAGGCGTTAATGTCGCAGTTGAATTTGCCATGATATAAGCAAATTGTGCGTAGGCGGCGACGTTTTGAGCCAATGCGGCGGGGTCAATCTTATCTAAGGTATCATTCGGTGTGTGATGGTAATCGAAGTAATCGTGACCATCTTGCCTTAATGATGCAACAGGTACGCCTAGGGCCGGCAACATAGACACATCAGGCCCGCCAGAAGCTTGGTTGTTGCCGAGTGCGACACCATTGAATGACATAGGGCTAAGTGCATGCTGTACCTCAGTCCATGCGTTCTCATTGACCTTAGTATCGATTTGATAGATTCGGCCCGCGCCAAAATCAGACTCTGCAGCAATGTAGTGCAATGGTAATTCGGCTTTATGCGCTTCGGCATAGGCTTTACCGCCCACAAGCCCAATTTCTTCAGCGGCATATAGCACCACTCTGACGGTACGAGCGGGTTTTACCGGAAGATCTTGAATATGCTTAGCTGCAGCTGTCACAATCGCGACACCCGCCCCATCATCAATTGCACCCGTACCTTCATCCCAAGAATCTAAATGAGCGCCAATCAATACTATTTCATTGGGCTTGCTGCTGCCTGTCACTTCGGCAATGACATTGTAAGACGTATTAAAGCCTGCATTCTTTGGTGACATCTGCAATTCAAGTAGAGCATCAGGATTGCGTTTTAGTAATGCATCGACCAAATCTGCATCGGGGTTTGACATGGCAGCAGCGGGGATCTTTGGCACGTCATCTTGATAGCGCATAACACCTGTATGGGCCATGCGGTCATGATCTGTGCCAATAGAGCGGATCACGATCGCAACTGCGCCTTTTTGCGCTGCTGCGACGGCACCTTTTGAGCGGCCGCCAACGCTTTTGCCATAACCTTCACCAGTAATGTGGCGTTCAGTTTTTTGGTCAATAAACGCAATCTTACCTTGCACGTCTTCAGGCTTGGCTTGTTGTAGTGCCTCTAGGCTATCAAAACGTGCGATTTTAGCCTGTAAACCACCTGCTGGTGTCGCAACGCTGCCGCCAAGCGCAGTAATGACCAGCGGCTGCTCGACTGGGAAGGTTATTTTGGCTTTGGCTTCACCGCGCTCCCAAATGGGCACTTGTACTGGTTCTTTATAAACGCGGTCAAATCCAAGGCTTGTCAGTTTCTCCATCGCCCAGTTAACGGCGATGATATCTTTTGGGCTACCAGCAAGTCTTGGGCCCACTTCAACCGTGAGCGATTCGACTATGTCATAGCCTAATTGTGAAGCTAATGCCGTCTGTTGTAATTTTATGGCTTCACTTGTCGTGGCGGTTTCTACTTGAGTTTGGCACGCACTTAAGCTCCCAATTAAAAGACTAGAGAGAAGTGCAGTTTGATAGGGCTTCATTAGATTTCCTTTATTTTTATTAAGCATGTCCCATTTTTAAAAACAATCTAGCAAAAAGTGTGCTTTATGTCCCGACTATATCCGTAAGGCAACGCTATATTAGCGCAGGGGTTAGTTTTAGGAGAGAAAGTGCGTAATGAATATTGAATTAATGCAGGAGCGAGCCGATCATGCGGTAGTGCTATTAAAGGCACTTGCGAACGAACGCCGTTTATTTATTCTTTGTTATTTATTGAATGAAGGAGAAATGTGCGTTGGCGAAATGAATAAAAAATTAGGCTTAAGTCAATCGGCACTATCACAACATCTTGCTTGGTTACGCAAAGATAATTTAGTAACCACACGCAAAGAAGCGCAAACGGTATTTTATTCACTCAAGAGTGATGAAGTTCGGGAGATGATCCACTTATTGAACAACATTTATTGTCATTAATAGTGTTTTTCAGATATAAAAAAACCGGCAATTGCCGGTTTTTTTCATTTGCTATTTTATAGATTAAGCAGCGATTGCTTTGATCTTAGCGTTCAAACGTGCCTTTTGACGTGCGGCTTTATTCTTGTGAATAAGACCTTTAGTCGCCATACGGTCAACGATTGGTTGTGCAACAGCAAAAGCTTCTGCTGCTGTTTTGTGATCGCCTGCTTTAATTGCAGCGATTACTTTTTTAACGTATGTACGTAACATTGAGCGACGGCTGGCGTTATGCTGACGACGCTTTTCAGATTGAAGCGCGCGCTTCTTTGCAGACTTGCTATTAGCCAAGGTGCAACTCCTAAAAACTGGATTTGATACTTTTAAAGGCCGAGGAATATGCCTGCATTTAGTCACTTTGTCAATGACTATGATTGAATATTCATCATAAAGATAAATTAATCCAACCTGCCTTGGCTATCTTCGACCCAACTCGTGTAATATGTGGCGCAATTCTAGCAGCTATTACCGCAGTGTGACAGAGCCTGAATCGATTTTTTGAGATGTATCACCTAATCAATTCGATATGGGTCTGGGGGACGTTTGAGTAGAAAATTATTAAAATCTGGTCTGATTGTTAGTGCTATGACATTGATATCCCGTGTGTTAGGTCTTGTTCGGGACGTCGTTGTTGCTAACTTGATGGGGGCTGGGACAAGTGCCGATGTGTTTTTCTTCGCCAATAAAATTCCTAACTTTTTACGTCGTTTGTTTGCTGAAGGGGCTTTTGCACAAGCCTTTGTGCCTGTTTTAACTGAGTACCAAGAGAAACATACCGCGGAAGAAACCCGTGACTTGCTGAGTAAAGTCGCTGGCACATTAGGTTTGCTGGTGACGATTGTGACGCTTGTGGGCGTGGTGGCTTCGCCTGTGTTATCAGCCTTATTCGGCGGTGGTTGGTTTATCGCTTGGCTTAACAATGAGCCCGACGGCGCTAAATTTGAACTCGCCACCGTAGTGCTTAAAATTACTTTCCCTTACCTGTGGTTTATTACCTTTACCGCATTGGCTGGATCGATTTTAAACACCCGAGGCCGATTTGCCGTCTCGGCGTTTACCCCAGTATTCCTTAATGTGGCGATTATTTCCGCGGCCATATTTTTTGCGCCAACATCGACTCAACCCGAAATCACCCTTGCTTGGGGCGTTTTTTGTGGTGGATTAATCCAGTTTTTATTTCAAATCCCTTTTTTGCTGCGTGAAAAAGCACTCGTTAAACCTTCTTGGGGCTGGCACCACCCAGGCGTGGTGAAAATCAGAACCTTGATGATCCCGGCGCTATTTGGCGTGTCGGTTTCGCAGATTAACCTGTTATTTGATACCTTTATCGCCAGTTTTTTGATGACGGGCTCGATAAGCTGGCTCTACTATGCTGACCGTTTATTGGAGTTTCCCCTAGGATTGTTTGGGATCGCGATTGGTACTGTTATTTTGCCTGCGCTGTCACGAAACCATGTGAATGCTGAAGGTGCGGGCTTTGGCTTGACGATGGATTGGGGGGTTAAAGCGATTCTGCTGCTAGGTCTTCCTGCCATGATGGGGTTAATAATCCTCGCAAAACCTATGTTGATGGTGTTGTTTATGCGCGGCGCTTTTTCGATGCATGATGTTGAAATGGCTTCTTATAGTTTAATGGCTTACGGTAGTGGTTTACTCAGTTTTATGCTGATTAAAGTACTCGCACCAGGTTATTACTCCCGCCAAGATACCAAAACCCCTGTGCGTTATGGCATTATCGCCATGATCACCAATATGGGCTTTAACTTATTGTTTGCTATTCCTTTTGGATATGTTGGATTGGCGATTGCGACTTCAATGTCAGCATTGCTCAACGCCACTTTACTTTATCGAGGATTGCATTTAGCCGGCGTTTATCGCGTTTCTAGGCCGACTATGGTGTTTTTTGCTAAAGCCGTGGTCTCTACCGCCTTGATGGTGGTAGTCTTGTATTACTTTTTACCTTCGCAACAAATTTGGTTAGATTGGCATTTGTTCGAGCGTGCAAAAGCCTTGATAGGCTTGATTTTAGCGGGGGCAGTTAGTTACTTGTTGGGACTGCTTTTGCTCGGAATTCGTCCTTGGTCCATTAAACGGGGAGTTTGATTGCTGATTCTCATCGCTAGCTGTTATATAATCAGCCGATTTGCGCTTGGCAGTTGTCTAAAGTTATGGAATTAATCCGCGGTATACATAACATTTTGTCATCCCACCACGGGTGTGTATTGACTATAGGTAATTTTGACGGCGTCCATCGTGGTCATGCACAAGTGATTGCGAACTTAGTGCAGAAGGCGAAGCAGTTATCGCTGCCATCTACGTTGATGACGTTTGAACCTCAGCCGCAGGAATTATTTAGCGGCGACAATGCGCCAGCTCGTTTAAGTTTATTACGTGATAAAGTCATGTTGCTCGATGAACTTGGGGTTGAACGGTTAGTGTGTGTTAACTTTAATCGCACTTTTGCCAATCAACCTGCTGAGCATTTTATTGAAGAATTGTTGGTCCGCAAACTCGGTGTTAAATACCTAGTGGTCGGCGATGATTTTTGTTTTGGTCAGGGCCGTAAAGGCAATTTTGAGATGCTTGTGCAGGCAGGTATTCAATATGGCTTTACTGTGGTCAGCACCCAAAGTTTTATGCTGGGCTCGCAAAGAGTGAGCTCAACCGCCGTGCGTGAACAATTGGCTAAGGGGAATCTTGAGCAAGCAAGACGCTTGCTCGGTCATCCTTTTACCTTGAGTGGTCGTGTCGCGCATGGGCAAAAAATTGGCCGCACCATTGGTTTTCCCACCGCCAATATCGCCTTAAAGCGCAATGTTGTACCTGTACGCGGTGTGTTTGCGGTCAAATGTTATTGGGATAACAGCGATATTTATGAGGGCGTAGCCAATATAGGGTTCCGCCCGACAGTGAACGGTCAAGTGTGTCAGCTTGAGGTGCATCTTTTTGATTTTGAAGGTGACATTTACGGCAAACATGTTGAGGTCGAGTTGGTGGCTAAACTCCGTGATGAGCAACCTTTTGACTCATTGGATGCGCTTAAGCAACAGATTTTAAATGATGCAAATGAAGCCAGAGCTTTATTTGGTAATGATGCAGGCTGAAATTTATCAGTTTAATTAACGGTATAGGATCAATGAGCGACTATAAATTTACTTTGAATTTGCCGGAAACAGAGTTTCCGATGCGTGGTAATTTGGCAAATCGCGAGCCAGAGATGTTAGAGCGCTGGACAAAAGACGGTTTGTATCAGCAGGTCCGTGATAGCCGAATTGGCCGTACTCCCTTCATTTTGCATGACGGCCCACCGTATGCAAATGGCAGTATTCATATTGGTCACTCAGTTAATAAAATCCTCAAGGACATTATTATTAAGTCAAAAACCCTATCTGGTTTTGACGCACCGTATGTGCCAGGTTGGGATTGCCACGGATTACCTATCGAGCTGAAAGTTGAGCAAAAAGTGGGTAAGCCAGGTCAAAAAATCTCTGCGGCAGAATTCCGCGAAGAATGCCGTAAATACGCAGCTGAGCAAGTTAACGGTCAACGTGAAGACTTTATCCGTTTAGGCGTATTGGGCGACTGGCAAAATCCGTACCTGACAATGGATTTTTCAACCGAAGCTAATATTGTGCGTTCTTTATCGAAAGTGATTGAGAGTGGTCACTTGCATAAAGGCGTTAAGCCAGTGCATTGGTGTACTGATTGCGGTTCTGCTTTAGCTGAAGCTGAAGTGGAATACGAAGACAAAACATCACCTGCTATCGATGTGGCGTTTGTGGCTGCCGATAGCAAAGCTGTTGCGGCTAAGTTTGGGGTAAGCGATTACTCACATCCTGTTTCTATGGTGATTTGGACTACCACGCCATGGACTCTGCCTGCGAACCGTGCCTTGTCTTTAAGCCCAGAGTTAGATTACAGCTTAGTTGAATTCGAAAAAGACGGTGTTACGCAAGCGCTTATTTTAGCTGAAGTATTAGTTGAGTCTTGCCTGACTCGCTATAACGTGGAAAGCCATACCGTGCTTGGCTCTGCCAAAGGCGCAGCGTTTGAGCTTGTCCGCTTTAATCACCCATTCTTAGATTTTGATGTTCCGGCGATTTTAGGCGATCACGTTACGACGGATGCGGGTACTGGTATCGTTCATACTGCCCCAGGTCACGGTCAAGACGACTTTGTGGTTGGTCAAAAATACGGTTTAGAAGTGGCAAATCCTGTTGGCGACAACGGTGTGTACAAGCCTGATACTGAGTATTTTGCTGGCCAACATGTCTTTAAAGCCAACGATAACGTTGTTGCTTTACTGAGAGAAAAGAGCGCCTTGCTGAATCACGTGGCTTACCGCCATAGCTACCCACATTGCTGGC
The DNA here is from genome assembly GCF_031932075.1 of Shewanella sp. SP1S2-4. Classification (NCBI taxonomy): domain Bacteria; kingdom Pseudomonadati; phylum Pseudomonadota; class Gammaproteobacteria; order Alteromonadales; family Shewanellaceae; genus Shewanella; species Shewanella sp. SP1S2-4. The sequence continues at coordinate 477,996 of NZ_JAUOET010000001.1, read as the reverse complement.
GTCACAAAACACCGATCATCTTCCGTGCAACGCCGCAGTGGTTTATCTCTATGGATAACTATGGTCTGCGTACGCAAGCATTGAAAGAAATCGAACAGACTCAATGGATCCCTGATTGGGGTCAAAGTCGTATCGAAAAAATGGTTGAAAACCGCCCTGACTGGTGCATTTCACGCCAACGTACTTGGGGTGTGCCTATCACGTTGTTTGTGAATCGTGAAACCGAAGAGTTGCACCCAGATAGCGTGTCGCTAATGGAACGCGTGGCTAATCGTATCGAACAGCAAGGTATTCAAGCTTGGTGGGATCTCGATGCCGCCGAATTGTTGGGTGATGAAGCTGAGCAATATCGTAAAGTCACTGATACTCTGGACGTTTGGTATGACTCAGGTTCAACCTTCTCGTCAGTGGTTGCGGCTCGTCCTGAATTCCACGGACACGGCGTTGACTTGTATCTTGAAGGTAGCGACCAACATCGCGGCTGGTTTATGTCATCTTTGATGATTTCAACCGCTATGAATGGCAAAGCACCTTATAAGCAAGTACTGACTCACGGTTTTACCGTCGATGGTAAAGGCCGCAAGATGTCAAAATCTATCGGTAACGTGATTGCGCCGCAAACGGTAACCAACAAATTAGGCGCCGATATTCTGCGTTTATGGGTTGCGGCAACAGATTACAGCGGTGAGATGACGGTTTCTGACGAAATCTTAAATCGTAGCGCCGATGCCTATCGTCGTATTCGTAACACTGCCCGCTTCCTATTAGCCAACTTGAACGGTTTCGATCCTGCTAAGGATTTAGTTGCTGTTGAAGATATGGTGGCGTTAGACCGTTGGGTTGTGCGCCGCGCTGCTGCGCTGCAACAGGAAATTATTGAAGCCTATGAACAATATAACTTCCATATTGTGACTCAAAAACTGATGCAGTTCTGCTCGGTTGAGTTAGGCAGTTTCTATTTGGACATCATTAAAGATCGCCAATACACGGCTAAGCAAGAAGGTCATGCGCGTCGCAGCTGTCAATCGGCTCTGTATTTGATCTCTGAGGCCATGGTGCGTTGGATTGCACCAATTCTAAGCTTCACTGCTGACGAAGTATGGCAATTATTGCCTGGCGAGCGTGATGCTTATGTCTTTACCCAAGAATGGTATCAAGGCCTGAAATCAGTCACCTTAGCGACGGATTTGAGCGACGATTATTGGCAGCAACTGCTGACCGTGCGTAACGAAGTCAATAAAGTGATTGAACAAGCGCGTCGTGATAAACGTATTGGTGGTTCATTAGAAGCGGAAGTGACCTTGTTTGCCGATGCAGCTTTGACTGAACAATTAACCCATATCGGTGATGAGCTCCGATTTGTGTTATTGACCTCTGAAGCCAAAGTCTTGCCTTTAGCGGATGCGACATCGGAAGCGGTTGAAACTGAGCTTGAATCACTGAAACTAGTCGTTGCATCAAGTACTGCACAGAAGTGTGAGCGTTGTTGGCACCACAGAGAAGAGGTTGGCACCATTGAGGCCCACCCAACACTCTGTACTCGCTGCGTAACAAACATTGAAGGCGACGGCGAAGTTCGTCTGTTTGCGTAAAGGATCTGTATGCCATTAACTTGGAAAGACAGTGGCTTACGTTGGTATTGGGTAGCTGTATTGGTGTTTTTCGCCGATCAGCTATCTAAACAATGGGTCTTAGCCAATTTTGATTTGTATGAATCAGTGAATTTATTGCCTTCCTTTAATTTCACTTATGTACGTAACTACGGGGCGGCCTTTAGTTTTTTGAGTGACGCCGGTGGTTGGCAGCGTTGGTTATTTACGATTGTAGCGGTTGGATTCAGTACTTTATTAACAGTGTGGTTGCGTAAGCAATCTGCTTCTTTGTTGAAACTGAATCTGGCTTACACCTTAGTGATTGGTGGTGCTCTCGGTAATTTAGTCGACAGATTAATGCACGGTTTTGTGGTTGATTTTATCGACTTTTTTTGGGGTAAAAGCCACTACCCAGCTTTCAATATCGCTGATTCGGCGATTTGTATTGGTGCTGCGTTGATCATTTGGGATGCATTTTTAAGCGGTAAATCTGAAACAGATAGCGCCGAAGGGGTTAAGAAGTGACTGTGACGCGATCTTTACTATGCCATATGAACATTGTGCTTTCTGATGGTTCAACCGCAGACAGCACTAAAGCTTCGGGTAAACCAGCTCGATTAAATGTGGGCGACAGTACGTTAAGTCCTGCATTTGAGGCACAATTGGCAACACTTGCTGAAGGCGATAAACACAGTTTTACCCTTGAAGCGATTGATGCCTTTGGTGAATCAAATCCTGATGCTATTCACTATCTAGACAGAAGCCGTTTTCCGGCAGACATGAGTTTAGAAGCTGGCGTGATTGTCAGTTTTGCAGGCCCTGGTGGCAGTGAAATCCCGGGGATTGTCCGTGATGTCGCGGGTGATTCCATCACAGTCGATCTGAATCATCCTCTGGCAGGGCACAAGATCACTTTTGAACTGGACGTAGTAAAGGTACTTTAAGATGAAACTCGATCCTACCAGCCCAAGTTTGAATATTATGCTCGCAAACCCACGCGGTTTTTGTGCGGGTGTTGATCGTGCTATCAGTATTGTCGAACGGGCGTTGGAATTGTTTTCACCGCCTATCTATGTTCGCCATGAAGTCGTACATAATCGCTATGTCGTGCAGAATCTGAAGGATCGCGGTGCGGTTTTTGTCGAAGAGTTAGATCAAGTGCCGGATAACAACATTGTTATCTTCAGTGCTCATGGTGTATCCCAAGCTGTGAGACAAGAAGCAAAGGCGAGAGGGTTGAGAGTTTTTGATGCGACTTGTCCCTTAGTCACCAAAGTACATCTTCAAGTGACGCGAGCAAGCCGTAAAGGTATTGAGTGCATTCTGATTGGACATGAAGGCCACCCTGAGGTAGAGGGGACTATGGGTCAATACGATAATCCTAACGGCGGCGTTTATTTAATTGAATCGCCTGCCGATGTGGATGCGCTAGAAGTGCGCGACCCTAATAATCTCTGCTTTGTGACCCAAACAACCTTATCAGTCGATGATACGTTAGACATTATTGCCGCGTTGCAAAAAAGGTTTCCTTCAATTGAAGGACCTCGCAAGGACGATATTTGTTATGCGACTCAAAATCGTCAAGATGCAGTACGTAATCTGTCTGCAGATGTGGATTTGTTGATTGTTGTCGGATCAAAAAACAGCTCTAACTCTAATCGGTTACGCGAGCTCGCATTGAAGACGGGAACCCAGTCTTACCTGGTAGATACTGCTGACGATGTTGAATCTAGCTGGTTCGATAATGTTTCGCGTGTTGCTGTTACCGCAGGTGCTTCTGCACCTGAGGTCCTAGTTCAACAAGTTGTCCAAGCAATTGCGAAACTTGCGCCTAGTGTGGTAACTGAGGTCGAAGGCCGTAAGGAAGACACTGTCTTTGCGGTGCCTGCTGAACTACGCTAAATCTATGTGCTGTTAAGTTATTAATAAAAAAGAGGCGCTAAGCCTCTTTTTTATTGCCTCAAATTCATTCAAGGCATAATGATATCAATGCTTATATGCTATTGTTACTGGCTACTTACATTTTACTCATCTATTATTAACTGTTGGTGTTTTTTGTCGTAAGACTAAGATTTTAAAAGGGTAAATGGCTGAAAAGCTTGTCAAAAATATGGCTAAATTCGAACGATTGACACAAAAGGAATTTAAACGAGGCTTCTCATTAATTGAGGTGCTTGTTGCATTAGTGATTTTAGTCATTGGCTTAATCGGTATTTTTAATTTACATATCGTTGCAAAGCGTGGCAGCTTCGAGTCATTTCAGCAAACCCAAGCCTCTTATTATATCGATGATATTATTAATCGAATGAGATTAAATCGAGGGCAGCTAGCGAATTATGTTGGCACCTATAAAGGTAATTTAACTGCTCCGGAGAAGATTTGTGATGTTGGGGTCGGGCATGACGTAAATGACGTATGCTCAGATGTTCAGACTTCAGCTTCTGATTTGTATCAGTGGGAGCAGTTGTTTCTTGGTGCTTCAGAACAAGTTGGTGGTCATAATGTTGGCGGGTTAGATCTACCAACCGCTTGTATCAAGGCATCTTTAGCTGGAGAGGTTACAGTTGTCATGAGTTGGCGAGGTATTCGAGCACTGAGTGACGGTGCAGCCAAAGCCAATTCATTCGTACAATCTTGTGGTACGAGTAGCGATCGTCGACGAGTTTTGACTATTACGACAATAATCCTTTAGGTGGAGTTGATTAAGTGAAGTTAATGCGTAAAGGCTTATCAAATCATGCTGGTTTCTCATTGGTCGAGTTAATGGTAGCCATGATCATTGGGTTATTTTTAACTCTGGGTGTATTTACCATGTTTAGTATGTCCTCCTCTAATGTCACCACTACGAGTCAATTTAATCAGTTGCAAGAAAATGGGCGTATCGCCTTAGCACTTATGGAAAGGGATATTAGCCAGTTAGGTTTCATGGGGGATATTACTGGCACAGAGTTGGTTAGAGGTGTAAATACAACATTGTTGGCTGCCATTATCCCTACTGGAGATGATTGTATTGGTGGTGGGATTAATAATGCATCGTTTCCTAATACAACCTCAAGCCATTTTCGTAAGCTATGGGGTTATGAAGCGGGTGTTGGAACAGAAAGCTTAGCGTGTTTAACTAATGTAGTTAAGAATACCGATGTAATACAAATCAAGCGTTTATCAGGCCCGCCTACGACTAATCCCAATGATGTTAATCGATACTATATTGGTGCAACGGCAAATCAAGCAATCATTTTTAGTGGTTCGCAACCCACACCTACATTGGACAATGGAAGATTTTGGGAATATGTCCATCATGTTTATTACATTCAAAATGATGGTTCGATACCGGTACTTCGTAGACGTTTATTATTAAATGGTGGAATGAATACCTCTGGTAGTTATGAGCAGTTGGTTGAGGGTATTGAAAATATGCGGATATTGTATGGTTTTGATAATGATGGTAATGATACAGCTGATATATTTATGCCAGCACAAAATGTCACTTCACTAATGTGGGATAACGAACAGTTTCAACGTTTAGTCGCTATTCGAATATTTCTTTTAGTACGTTCGACAGATGAAGATTCAAGTTATACCAATGACACTAAATATGTATTAGGTGACAAAAAAATTGCTGCAACTCAAGATCATTTTCGACGGAAAGTAGTCTCGACAACAATAGTTCTCGAGAATCCTGTATTAATTAGACAGTAACTGGGTTAGTGAATGAAAAAGCAGAAAGGGATAGTGTTATTTTTTTCTTTGATCGTACTGATACTCATGACTGTTATCGGGGTTGCTTTGGCTGTGAATTCGACTCAGTCAATGCGAATGTCAGGCGCTGGGTCTGATCGCATTGGAGCGATGGCCTCAGCGATAGGTGCTCAAGATAAAGTAATCGTTTCTCAGCAAGGTAAAATCATGGCAAATATGTCAGCTGTTACTACAGTTAAAGATGCGGCTTTTGGTGTAATTAATACTTTTACCCCGATGGTTTCTGGTGATGTTACTTGTCAACGTAGTTCAAAAGCGAGCTCTTCAAGTTTAATTATGTGTCGTCGTGTTGAAGTGAGTAGTGAAGCAAAGTTTGGCCGAGATGACATGGGGCGGTTGACCGTCGTTGCTGGTATCGAGCAAGAAGTATTAACCGGGAGTTAATTATGTGGGCTAAAAAAATTACCGTCTCTATATTGTTTTGTTTGGTCATTCTTTCTGGGTTGAGCTTTGCGGACGATACCGAATTATATGTTTTCGAATCTACAGCACGTTCAGGTTCTCGTCCGCAAGTGTTAATTATTTTTGATACGTCAGGAAGCATGGGAACTAATGAGTATACAGATACTTTTTATCAAAGGGGCGATGTAATCACTGATAGCACAAAACTCTATTTTAGTCGCAGTAGCTCGGATGTTCCTGAGAGTAGTAGTCAACGTTTTTTCATAAACTCACTAAATGGTTGTGCTACGTCATTAGAATATTTAAAAGATTATGGCATGTTTACAGGCTTTCTACGTGAGTATAGTTTTTCTGGCCAAACGGGGAGTTGGGAGGATTTGCCTGTTGAAGGCACAAATATCCATCTTATCGACTGCTTTGAAGACATAGATTCTAAGAATATTAAAAATGCGAAAGGACAACCAACCGGATTTCCTATCGACGGCGAAGGTACTCAAGCATCTCCGGTGCCTTATGCCGTTCTAAATGCTAGCTCGACCCAAGAGCAAATTAATGTAGCAATAGATAAATCTAAGTTAACGGGTCTAGGTACAGGTCAGCCTGTTACCATTTACACCGAAAAATATATTAATTGGTATCATTCTACTAAAGCAAAAAAATATTACACTCGAATGGCAATCGCGCAACGGGTTGTGGGAGATACCATAGTTACAACTCCTGGAGTTGATTTTGGTATTGCCGTCTTTAACCGAAATAATGATGGTTCAGGTAGTGATTCAAACAATGGAGGTCGCATTATAAATGGAATAAAGCGAACTGATGAAACAACAAAGTCAACTTTACTTGATATCGTTCCGGATTTAGTCGCAGGGGGGAATACTCCATTGTGTGAAACACTCTATGAAGCTTATCGTTATTATTCTGGTGGTAATGTTTTGTATGGTTATGAAAATAGAGACCCAAAATTAAGTCCTAGTCGTGATACTTCTATTGAGAAAGATGGGAAATATAAATCACCACTATCATTGCAGAAGTGCCAGAACAAAGCTTATGTAGTATATATGACGGATGGCGAACCTACATCTGATACTGCAGCAGATGGTTATGTAAAAAACTTGCCCGGTATTAGCAGTTCTAATCGATATGAAAATAGTTATTTGGCAGCCCTTGCTGGGTGGATGAATAAAAATGATGTTAATAGTGAGATAGAAGACGTTCAAACAATCAGTACTTATACTATTGGTTTTAGCTCTGGCGCTAATGATGCTGAGCCTTTATTGAAAGAAACTGCCGCTCGAGGCGGTGGACAATACTTCGCTGCAAGAAATGCTATGCAACTACAAGCGGCACTTCAAAAGGTGTTCTCAAATATTCTTGAGGTGAATGCAAGCTTTACTTCACCATCGATCGCCAGTAATAACTTTGATCGTACTCAAACTTTCGATGCAGTTTATTACGCAATGTTTTTACCAAATAAGGGGCCTCGTTGGCAGGGGAATCTTAAAAAATTTACCGTCACAGGAAATGGTGACATAGTTGATAAAAATGGCGATAAGGCTATTGGTCTAGATGGAAACATTAAGTCTTCTGCTTGTTCAATTTGGACCGATGATGCAATTTGTGCGTCAACTAGTGCGGGGGGGGATGGTAATGATGTTGGCTTAGGTGGCGCTGCACAGGTGTTAAGAAGTACCAGTAGTCGTAAACTTTATGGTAATTTTGGTTCTGGTTTAACGGATTTTACGAAAACTAATGCTGAAAATAAAGCTGGTGGTGAAACCGCTCTGGCTAATTATATTGGCGTTGAGAAGGCGCAACTGACTAAGCTATTTGATTGGGCTAAAGGGGCAGATGTAGATGATGATGATGGTGATAACAGTGTAACAGACAAACGTAAGGATATTTTAGGTGATCCGTTACATTCTAAACCACTCGCTATTAATTTTGGTACTAAGACATCTCCTGATATCCGTATTTTAATGGGGACCAATCATGGTTTCTTACATATGTTTAAAGATGAGGGAACTGCTGTTAATGAAAGTTGGGCTTTTATGCCTTATGAGCTCTTACCAAATTTAAGAGAATTAAGAGCCAACGTTCCAACCGGCGTGCATTCTGTATACGGGTTAGACAGTCCACCCGTTGCTTATGTTAAGACCGGTTCTACATCGATTGAAAAGGCATGGGTATTTGTCGGTATGAGACGGGGCGGTAAGTCATACTATGCTCTGGATATTACGGCTCCTGACTCGCCTAAGTTTATGTGGAAGATAGATGCTGCGTCCTTAGGTATATCTGAAATGGGGCAAAGCTGGTCGGAACCGGTAATCACAACGATTCCAGGCTGGCCATCAGGAAATACTAGCCCTTCAAGTGCTAAGCCTGTATTGATATTTGGTGCTGGTTATACCCCAACAACAAAAGATGGTAGTGGAGTGGGTGAGACTGATACTGAAGGGCGTGGAGTGTTTATCGTTGATGCTGAAACTGGAACTTTAGTTCATTTCTTCGGACCAAGCTCTGGAGGGAATAGTACACTTATGCCAGGCATTACAGACAGTATTCCTAATTCAGTTGCTGTGTTAGATTCTAATGGAGACAGGCTAACGGATAGGATTTATGCTACGGATACTGGTGCTAATATTTGGCGAATTGACTTACCGAGTGCAAATCCAAAAGACTCTGTAAGGCCTTGGACAGCCTTTAAATTCGCCGACTTAGGTGGAACTACCGTCGCAACAGATAGACGTTTTTTTGCTGAGCCTGTAGTAGCCCAAACATCATTTAGTAATTTAACTGAGGTTTCAGTTACCGAAAATGGCCAAACAAAAGTAACTAAAACTTATCAGAGTATTCCATATGATGCTGTTGTTATTGGTAGTGGACATAGACCTATACCAACAGATAAGTGGCGCTCAGATATGTTTTTTACATTGCAAGATCGCAATATAGTAACCAAATCATTTAATGGGACAAAGGGTAACGAAATTCCAAATGCTTTGGTCTTAAATGATTTATATAATGTATCTTCACCACTTCCTGAAACTGAAGTTGACAACATTGCTTTTGGTAAGAAACGTGGTTGGTATTATAAATTTGGAAGTATTGGTGAGAAGAGTTTAGCTGGTGCGACAATTATTCAAGGAAGGGTATTTTTTACTTCATATGTGCCTGGTGATAACTCAGCAGAGAATCAATGTTTAGTCTCTGGATTAGGGCGACTTTATGGCTTTGACCTGCATAAAGGGACTCGCGCCTACAAATCAATCAATAATAAAGATTATCTTGAAATGGGGGAGCGAGTTCCGGATACTCCACAACTTGTTATTCCACCTAATGGAGCAAGTGAAAGCTATATGTATCTTATTGGAATTGGTGCAGCTGGTGACAAAATGGAAAAGATCGATGGCGATGACGGTTGTAAAGATGGAGATGAAAAATGTGTTGGTGGCGGCTTAGGAGTTAATAGAATTTATTATCACATTGATGAGTAACTTAAGTATGAAGCAAAGTGAAGGTTTTACGTTAATTGAGCTAATGATTGTAGTGGTTATCATAGGTATCTTAGCATCTATTGCCTATCCATCTTATACTGCGTATCTTGCTAAAGGAGCTCGCGGAGATGGAATCGCTGCAGTTATGCGTATTGTTAATCTTCAAGAGCAGTTTTATCTCGATAATCGTGAATATACTGCTGATATGGTTAAGTTGGGTTTAAAAGTGGACCCTTTTGTGGTTGAAAATCAACTTTATAAAGTGGATTCCTCCGTAAACTCTGGAGCGTTTACCGTAACTGCAACCGCTCAAGGTATTCAAGCATCTCGAGACGCGCCATGCGTGACAATATCCATGAATTCAATTGGTGAAAAAACACCTAAGGAATGTTGGAAATGAAGAATTTAACGAGTGTTGTCGTTGTTGGATTGAGTTTTGTTACTGCTCATGCAATTGCAGGTTCTTTAGATGAAACCTATAAATGTTATATTGATACCTCTAGAGGAGAGCAGATTGCTTATTTTAGTTGGCTAAAGGAGGAAGCGGACCTTAGAGCTGCAAGCCTTATATCTACAGAGGTAGGTATTCTCGATAATCAATCAGTCTATGTTAGAAATGTAATTGAGTGCATCCCTGACAATCGAGATTTTAAATCACTAATCGCAAGAGGACTTGATAGAAAGCACTTAAAATAAATCGTTAATTGCAGTTGGCTGTCGTTGCTAAGGATTGTACTCGACCAGATGAACTTATTTGTATACCTTTTGACTGAGTACTTGTTTTACTACCTGGGCAGTAAATTATTTTTCCTGTACCTAATGAACCAACGATTAGGCCTTCAGCATTAAAACTAATTGAGGATTTATCATATTCAACATAATCTTTATCATTAAAACCATCAACTACTTTGATGACTTTATCGGTTCTACCATTTGTTGAATCAAGAGTGCCAAGAGTACCATTATCAATGAAGACCTTAAATCCTTTGCTCCAATCATTGCCACAGCTAGAACCTGATAGAGGGCATATACTAACTGTATTGCCATAGCTTACTGCTTGATTGCGAGCAAATGATATTGACTCTTGTATACTTTCAATTTCAGTATTTGCTCGGATACCTTCGTAGAGTGATATCATTGATGGTACACCAATAGTCAGTAATATTGCTGCAACTGCGATAGTGACCATCAATTCCACTAATGTAAAGCCCAGCTTTTTTTTACACATATCATCATCCTCGCTTATTCTTTGTAAAGTATAAGTGAGAACGTTGCTAGTTTCAGCATAAATAGATATGTCATTTTACAATCAATCTTTTGACTTTTATGACTATAACTTTTAGAAAGATATGTTGTTTGCGATATTTTTAAAAGGTTAGTCTAATTTAATCATTTCCTGTTATTCGATTATGAGCAATTTATATTACTGTTTTTTGATAGACGTACACGTCCAGCTTGATTAACAATAACAGCTCTAGAATAAGGGCTTGTGGCTGATGAGGGACAATATTTGAGTGTTCCATTTGTACCAGATGCCAGCCCGTCAGGTTGAAACCGGATTGCCGTACGATTGTATTTAACTATGTCTTTTGAATCAAAAGCATTTGTTATATAAAGTTTTTTATCGCTGTCATCTAGTTGGTTATTACTGTTAGTATCAATAAAAACAGTTAGCCCAGCTTGCCAGTTTTGCTCACATTTCTGGTCGATAACAGCACAAACGGTTACCTTTCTATTAAGAGTAATTGCTTGGTTACGTGCAAATTGTAGCGTTTGTTGGATAATTCGTATGCTGCTATCAGCTCTATATTGGGTATAAACATCAGTTAAGGATGGCACTCCTCCAGTAAGCAAGATGGTTAAGACGGCAAGTGAAATGAGAAGTTCTATCAGGCTAAAGCCCTTTTGATGAGTGTTCATAACAAATCCCTGTTATTTTGCGCTTGCATCCCGCGAGCGAGTTTTGGCTAGAATGTAAGTATAAAGTCTAGCGCTATAGTTATAGTGCTTTTTTTAGACTTTTATGTGCTAAAAGCGATTTTGTAGAAACTGTGTTTTATGAGTAAAGTACTACATTCACTTCAATGTTGACCTAACCCCGTGTAAGCTAGTGTTATTCTGTTTGTTTATGTTATTGCAAGGGATGAGGAATTTTTAATGAAAAAAGTTGAAGCCATTATTAAGCCATTTAAATTAGACGACGTAAGAGAATCCCTTGCTGAGATTGGCATTACAGGTATGACGGTTTCTGAGGTCAAGGGTTTTGGTCGTCAGAAAGGGCATACAGAGCTCTATCGTGGTGCTGAATACATGGTGGACTTTCTGCCAAAAGTGAAAATAGAGTTAGTTATCCAGGACGATCTGCTCGATCAAGCAATTGATGTGATCGTTGAAACTGCCCGCACCGGCAAAATTGGTGATGGCAAAATTTTTGTCACTGATGTTGAACGTGTTATCCGTATTCGAACGGGTGAAGAAAACGAAGAAGCGGTATAAACTGCTGACTAACGAATCTAAAGGGCCTGTGGCCCTTTTTTGTTAGTTAAGTTGATGGAAGTACTGCTGAGTTTCTGAAATATCTTTAATGCAAAATCGTCAGTTTTACTGAACTAATGTAGTTATCTCTTATCTGTAACATGGTATAACTGAGCCTCGCAAATGAGTTTTATGAGGTTGTCATTTTGGCTACAAAAAGAATAGTGATCGTGGGCGGTGGTGCAGCTGGTTTAGCACTTGCATCTAAGTTGGGCCGTAAATGGGGCGGTAGTGATGTCGTCGATGTGTGCTTAATTGACCGAAGTCCTATTCATATTTGGAAGCCTAAATTACACGAAGTTGCTGTTGGCGTGATCGATCAATCTATTGAAGGTTTACTCTACCGCGATCATGGGCTTAAAAATGGTTACCGCTATATTCGCGGTGAGATAGAGCAGTGCGACCCTGATGCTAAATCGATTCAGTTAGCCGCCGTCTATAATGACGAAGGCGAGTTACTCTTAGAGCAGCGACAAATCGATTATGATTTTTTAGTCCTTGCTCTTGGTGGTGTTTCTAATAGTTTCAATACATTAGGAGCTGATGAACACTGCATCTTCTTAGATAGCCTTGAAAATGCCAACCTATTCCATCATAAATTACTCGACGCATTACTCCAATTAAACGAAACACAAGAAAGAGTCAGTATTGGCATTGTTGGTGCTGGTGCGACCGGTGTTGAATTAGCGGCAGAACTTCATCATGTGATTGAATCTGTTAAAGAGTATGGCTATCTGAACATTGCTAAACATCACCTTGATGTGCATTTGATTGAAGCATCACCCAAAATTCTCCCCCAATTGCCTGAGCGTGTGAGTGCTAGGGCTCAGTCTGTTCTTGATAAAATAGGTATACGTTTACATATTGGTGTTCAAGTTAAAGAAGTGACTCGTGATGGTTTTATCACTCAAGATGGTGATGTCATTAAAGCGGGCTTAAAAGTTTGGGCGGCAGGTGTAAAAGGGCCGAAAGCGTTTCAGAATTTTACTAAATTGCCCATTACGCTGCGAAATCAAGTAGAAGTTGATGATTGTATGCGAGTTAAAGGTCATCAAGATATTTATGCCCTCGGTGATTGCGCCTTATTGATCCAAAATTCCGGTCAGCCTGTCCCACCAAGGGCGCAAGCTGCAGCCCAGATGGCTGATACCTTGTTTGATAATATCGTTAATCGGTTACAAGGTAAGCCTGAAAAGGCTTTTGTTTATAAAGATTACGGCTCATTAGTGTCATTAAGCCGCTTCTCTGCAGTAGGCAATTTGATGGGAAACCTACGTTCTGGCACTTTCTTTGTAGAAGGGCATATTGCAAGATTGATGTATATATCTTTGTATCAAAGGCATTTAGCCAGTCTTTATGGTTGGTTTTCGGCAATTGTGTATCGAGTGGCGCAAAAATTATTGAAATGGCAGCGGCCAAAACTTAAATTACATTAATATCTATGTAATTTAATATGACTAAAAGAGAGCAAATATGCTCTCTTTTTTATGGTTTAGGAATAGCCGACGAGTCGCGAATGATAGGTTCAGGCGTAAAAGTCTTAGAATATATTGCATCTTGCTCGCGACGTTTTGCGATTAATAATTCCGTTGCGACTTGCGCTATTTCTGCGTTTGGCTGATGTACTGTGGTCAGTTTAGGCCAAGTTTGACGTGAGAATGGGCTATCTTCGAAACCGACAATCGATAAGTCTACAGGGATATCTAAGCCCGCTAAACGAGCCGCAAAAAGTGCACCAGCGGCAATTTCATCGTTACAAGCTACAATCGCAGTCGGACGATGTTCTAGTTTAATAAGCTTATTCGCACCGTCAACACCGGACTCAAATGAGTACTTCCCTTCAATTATGTAGTTTTCATCCAGTTCTAGGCCATTTATTGTTAATGCTTGTTTAAAACCAAGTAACCGTTCTTTGGTGGATTCATGGTGTAAATCCCCACTTAAAAAAGCAATATGCTGGTGGCCTAAGTCAATTAGATGCTGGGTGATTTCAACGGCACCAAATTTATCGTTGACTAAAATAGTCAATCCATTCTGATCCTTGTCCTTTTCGCCTGCAATAATGCGCACATAGTTAGCATCAATCTCCGTAAGCGCTTTGAGTACTTTTGGGTCTTCTGACAAGGGAGGCGTCAGTACTAATCCCGCTAGCCTAGAATATTTGACTAGTGCTGTAAGTTCATCACAAATGGTCTCTGATTTAGCATTACAAGGGTGGATGACAAGTTCATAGCCCTTGTCTTTACAGGCTGCCAAGATCCCATTTTGCATATCAATAATGTAGTATGCGTTTGGATTATCGTAAATAAAACCAATAGCATAGGATTTTGTGCCCGCAAGGTTTCTCGCTGCTAAATTAGGTTGATAGTTAAGTGCTTTTATCGCCTCGTTCACTTTGTCAACTGTGGCCTGCTTCACTGAAGGTTCGTTATTGGTGACACGGGATACTGTCTTAATAGACACTCCAGCATATTTAGCTACGTCGTTGATAGTGACTTTCATTGATGTAAAAACTCTTTGTCTAAGGTCGCGAAGGGTTAACTGTTCTATGAACGTAAATTCTTTGCCAGCAATTTACAAGCTTACATTTTTATCAGTATTTTCTTACTTATACGTCTTATAGTGCGAGCTTTTGATGTGCTTAGCAATCCTGAATTGTTACAAATTGGCGTTAATTTATCGTTGTTACAATTATGCTGGGAGTTGTAAATTTACATCATAATATTAAAGCTCATGTTTTATAATGATTTTTAATAAAACTACTGATTCAAAATTCTGCTTTATGACATTTTTTTGCTTCCATCGTTATTTTGTTGTGGCAAGGCTGTTAATTATTGTGTAATGTTTGCACTAGACATGACAGCGTTGTCATTCCATCGGGAATGGTTATGAATACTAAAACGATAATAAAGTTATGGAAGGGAAACGAGATGCGACCATCTACCTTTAAGAAAACTGTACTAGCAACAAATATTGCTGTCCTACTCGGCAGTGCTGTATCCATCAGCGCTGTCGCTGCAGATGCAGCGGCAACCGCCGCCGTACCTGAAAATATTGAAAAAATTGAAGTTCGCGGTATTCGCGCTTCAAATAAAGCCAATATCAATGAAAAACGATTTTCTAACGCAGTAGTGGATGCTGTTACTGCGGAAGATATTGGTAAATTTCCTGATTCTGATGTTGGCCAAGCTCTCGGTCGCGTCCCTGGCGTAACTGTGGGGCGTACATTTGGGCAAGGTAGTTCAGTTTCTATCCGTGGTACCGATCCTTTAATGACTCTGACCACCTTAAATGGCCAGAACGTAGCATCTACTGGTTGGTACGATCAAATGAACGTCGACCGTTCGTTTAACTATTCTATGTTACCTTCGGAACTGATTGGTGGCATGGAAGTGTACAAGTCCACTCAAGCCAATCTTGTTGAAGGTGGTATTGGTGGTACGGTTATCGTTAAAACCCGTAAGCCTCTTGATATGGACGCTAATTCTGTATTTGTTTCTGCAAAGGGCGAATATGGCACTGTAAATGAAGATATAGCACCTGAATTATCTGGTTTGTATAGCTGGAAAAATGATGACGAGACATTTGGTGTTTTAGTTGCGGGTTCATATATTGATCGTGAGTATTTAAGGACTGGTACTGAAGCAGATTTAGATTGGGGTGGACGTTCTTCTGTTCAGCCATCTAGTTTCTTGCAGCAGCAAGAGCGCACTGCGCTAGATGCAACATTACAATTCCGACCAACTGATAATTTAGAATTTGGTGCCCACATACTATCACTGAAACTCGGTGCTGATAGTATCGGCGCTAACATGTATATTGAAACCGATACAAACTGGGCAGGCTCTCCTACTGATGGCACTGCTGGACCAGGGAACACAACTAATCCGTCTGCATGTAAACAATTCAATGCAGCAGGTGTTTGTACGTTAAGTGTCACTCCTGAAAATGCGCCATCAGATGTGTTTTTCCAAAACTGGGCGCGTAAAGGTGAGATGACGTCAGATACCTTTGAGTTGAACGCTGACTATAAAGGTGATGGTTTCGCAATTTCAGGTGTTGCAGGAAGGACAAAAGCTGAAGGTGGTACTCAAATGAGTGCTAACTTTGGTTATGGTTGGTGGGGTGATAAGTTTGGCCAAGTTAAGTGGGCGGGTACTGTTGATGCTACTGGTAAACAAGTAGATATTAATGGTCGTGATATGGGCTTTACCCAAGACCAACTGGATACAACTGTTGGAACATCAACTTGGACGGGGATTAAAGGACCTAACTCTGATGAAGAAACTTATCTTCAATTAGATGTTGATTTTGACCTTGACCTAGGTGTTATCAATAAGTTTGAAACAGGTGTTCGTTACACACAACATGAGTTCGAGAAGAGCGAATACCGCGCCATCTATGATCCAACCAAAACAAATGAATTTAAAACTTCTGATCTTTACAGTGGGACAATGAAGTTAGGTTATGACGGTTGGACGATTCCTAAAGCTGACCTAGACGCTATGATTAATGCCACAGAGTCTCTGGTTGATCAATTTGCCTACAGCCGCTCAGCCTATGGTCTAATCGAAGAAGATAACCTATCTATGTATGGCATGTTCTCGTTTGATGGTGAAGGTTTCCGCGGTAACTTTGGCTTACGTTATATCCAAACTGATGTCACTTCGAGCGGCCATGTTATTGATAACTCACCAGCAGATATTTTAGCTGTTAACCAAGGTTGGAGTGAAGAACTTCATAGCGTTAAAGACAGCTATAGTGATGTCTTACCGAGCTTCAACATTTCATTCGATTTAGCTCAGGATTTGATCTTACGTATGTCCGCAGGACAAGCGATCACTCGTCCTAACTATGATAATTTATTTTTATCAGTTTCGACTGGTTATCCTGATGACAGAAAAGGCAATGAAGAGATTACTTATGGTAATCCAGGTTTACAACCAATGAAGTCTTCTCAGGCGGATTTAAGCCTTGAATACTACTATGGTGATGGTAACTTGGTTTCTGCTACATACTTTATTAAAGATATCAGTAACTTTATCGTTGCAACTACTAAGTATAATCAGCAAATTGGCGTAATTAATAATGATTTAGCGGTACCAGCTGATAACTGGACGGTTAATAATTATGAAAATGCTGGTGGTGGTGAGATCGATGGTATTGAACTGCAGTTAAACCATGCATTTGATAACGGTTTCGGTGTTAATGCGAACTATACATATGCAGATGGTAGTGCACCTTCAGAAGTTTATACTGACAACATAGGTATGTTTACCGAGTCATCAAAGCATAGTGCTAACTTAGTCGGCTACTGGGAGAATGATGATTTCTCAGCACGTGCCGCTTATAACTGGCGTTCTGAGTACATGGTTCGTGAATATGGTAAGTATTACGGCAACCGTATGCATGATGCCTTTGGTACACTCGATGTGACTTTAGGTTGGAATGTGACAGAAGCTATTGCATTACGTCTTGAAATTGTTAACTTAACAGCTGAAGATGACGTTCAATATGGTGCTGCTGGCGTAGGTACTGAAGTTAAGCCTGCGCTTCAAGATGATTTCCCTGCTTGGTCATTTAAAGGCGAAACGACATATAAACTTGGTGCTAGCTTTGTATTCTAACACTTTGTTGTAATTCAAAAGCCCAGTCTTGACTGGGCTTTTTTATAGGTAAATAAACACAATGAAAATCAAACGTATTGCAATTATTGGAGGCGGAACAGCTGGATGGTTAGCTGCAAATCACCTTGGGGCTGAGTTGTGCCATGATCCTGAAATAGAGATTACTTTGATTGAGTCGTTAGATGTGCCAACAATCGGTGTCGGTGAAGGAAGTGTTCCATATCTAGCGAAGGGATTGAAGCGGTTTGGCATTTCCGAAGCAGAGCTATTGCTGGCTTGTGATGCGACTTTTAAGCAAGGAATCAAGTTTGTTAATTGGCTCGATAAAAACGTGCACGGAGACAACCACTACTATCATGCTTTCGATGCCCCTTACCCTGCAGGTATTGATGTCTCAAGTTACTGGGTTTCTCACGCGAGTCAACGCCCATTTGATGATGTTGGCATTCAGGCAAGGATTTGTGACTTAGGTTTATCCCCTAAGCTAAAAGGCTCGGGAGACTATGATGGGGCCTTATCTTATGCTTATCATTTTAATGCATTAAAGTTTGCAGGCTTATTAGCAAAGAACGCACAAAAAAAGTTTAATGTTAAGCATCAATTTGCCACTATTGTAGGAGTTGAACAGGATCAATTTGGACTGATTTCACATTTAATTACTGCTGATAATTCATCATTAGCTTTTGATTTTTATGTGGATTGTAGTGGTTTCTCTTCAATCCTAATTGATAAAGCACTGAAAGTTCCTTTTGAAAGTAAATCAAGTGAGTTACTGACTGATACTGTTTTGGTGCAGCAAGTGCCTCTGAATGCTAAAGAAAATATCAATCCCTATACAACTGCAACTGCCCATAAAGCAGGTTGGATATGGGATATTCCACTCACTACACGTCGCGGAACTGGCTTTGTTTACTCAAGTCGGCATATGAGTGATGAGGAGGCTTTAACGTTATATGCTGATTACTTACAAGTCGATAAAGCTCAATTCAAGCCGCGGAAAATTCCTATGGAGATTGGTTATAGGAAGGAGTTCTGGCATAAAAACTGTGTTGCTTTAGGATTGGCCCAAGGCTTTGTTGAGCCACTTGAGGCGACATCTATATTAGTTTCCGATTTTTCTGCTGAACTGTTAGCTCGTCATTTTCCTCGAACTATAGAGGATATTAGCGTCTCTACTTCATATTATAATAGTGTTATTACGTATGTTTGGGAGCGTGTTGTTGACTTCATTAAGTTGCACTATTGTATTTCTGACCGGAAAGATTCATCATTTTGGTTAGATAATAAAAAAGAGGATACTATTTCATTTGAGTTAAAACAGCGTTTAGCTAGATTCAAATTACGTCCTCCGCATCAGTCTGACTTTTTTAGTCGTTTTGATTTATTTGATCATAAGAATTTTTTGTATGTTTTATATGGAATGAAATTTAAAACGAATCATTCGGCTTTATCTCAGCAAGAAATTACACATTATGAGAAACTTTTCTCTGATAATGATCTCTTAGTTGGGCGAGCTGGAACCTTACTCTTAAATCATAGAGACTGGCTGGAAGGATTAATGCGAGCATTTGAAGCTAAGAATCTTAAATAATAAGACTTTGGTAATGAGGATGTAAAATGTTAGTGCCTGTATTTGAACAAGCTATTTGTGTGTTTGATTTCGACGAATATGATAGTTTTGAGGGGAAACGCGAAACATACAGTACACTTGAGTCGCTGTTTTCACTTCCTGCAGTGCTCAATGAAGGCAACGTTCCTGATGCGAAAGGTGGGCGGGCATTATCAACTGCACATCTTTATAAAAGCCATCCAATTCCACAATTATTAAACTTCAAAACCAATCCTTTAGGTGATTGGATTTTAAGGCGTATATTTGAATCTGCTATTTTGTTAGGGTTTCAGAATACTCGAGATATTAAAAAGCTTAAGTATCACCGAACTTGGGCAAATAGGATGGAGTATAATTGTGATGCAATTGCCCATAGGCATGCCAATAACGATTGGACTATTCCTCATTTAGTTGCAATATATTATACCGATGTGCCAGATGAAAGTGCAGACTTGGTTTTTATTAATGATAAAGATAACAGCATTATGCGGGGTGATCATTGTCACGAATACCCGGCTGAGAAGCAATATATTGTCAAATCAAAAACAGGTCGACTTGTTTGTCATGACGCAAGATTTTTACATGGAACAACTGTACACAAGAGCCACTTACCACGTACATGCTTAGTTATTGAAGTTGGCTTTCCACCATTAAATAAATAACGGTGTAATCAAACTTTATTTAATTTTATTCTTGTAGAAAGTAGTATTTAAAATAATGTAATTAAATTCTATCAGTAGGCATAGTGCTTTTTATTTAGTTTCATCGTCTATTTTAACTTTGTAGCATAAAAAATGTTACAGCATAACAACCCCCGTCAAAATGATCCAAATGGAGAAAAAGAGTTTTAATACTTTTACTGGGAGATATAGCGCTAATTTGCGAGCAAGTAATCCCCCGATAACGGCGCCCGGGCCTGCGAATAACACTAACTCAAAGAGGGCTTGGCTATTTGTTGAAAAGATATGAATAGGGCTTGCCGACCAAACTGTAATCGCAGAGACAACAACGCCGGTGGCGACTGCCATTTTGGCGCATAGTCCCCGTAACATCAGATAAATGACGACTAATTCACCGACGCCTACCGATAACCAAGCTGTGATAATGCCGCCGAAATAGCCAATGAGAGCGAGCCAAAGAAAATCGACTGGCCTTATAGTGCGAGTTATTGGCGTGCTACTTTTGCTACTAATAACGATGGCGATACCGAGTACAATCGAGAAGATGCTGAAACTTGTGTGTAGCGAAGAGGGGGAGTTGAGCTGTAGTAGTTGGCTGCTCCAGAAACCTAATACTGAAAAGAAGGCGGCAAGTAATGCTGCTTTCACAAAACCAGACCAGGCGGCATCTTCTAGGTGGCGCTTTTTATAATGCAGTGACCATGAAATTGCGCCTGCTGTCATACCAAAGCACTGGATCATAAATGAAGTCGCAACACTTTGAGACTCACTAAAGTTGAGGTTCGAAAAAACGGGAATAAAGATGACGCCACCGCCAGCTCCTGTCGAATTGGCAAATATCGCTCCTGTAATACCCAGAAAAACAAAGCGGCCATATTCTTGGATAAGATCAACTAGCGAATGAAAATGGCTCGCCCAAAATAACCAAGCTCCACAAAGTAGCAATATCAAACTGAGGTTTCGGTAGTGCCGAGTTAAGCGCGTAGCAGATTGGGTATTACTGGGCACTAATGTGTTAAGGGGACTCATCGATAGCTACCGTGATCTTTGTCATGTTATCGCCATGTTACCAATGAAAGACAACGTTGTCACATAAGCTTGAATAAATAAATTAAACATTTTAAGTGATTGAATAATAATGGTTAAGTATATTTTTTCATAAAAAACAATAATAATTGTCAAAAAAATGTAGAAATCCTGTTCTTTCTTGTGTACTTTAATAATGACAACGCTGTCATCTGCTTGTGTGATACGTTGTTTGTAAGGTCTGCATGAGAGGATGAGGTCTCCTTATCATGTGTTTGGCAGGAGTATTGCTGTCGGGCGGCGATACGTTTGTCTTTGATATTTTGATAGTCTCTCCCCAGAAACTAGCGTGGGCTGGGTACTGTAAGCAGTGCCCAGCCATTTTTTTAGGGTATTTTTACAATATGACTTCAATGCCTACCTCAGCATTTGAACGTTAGCGGCATAGATAAATAAAACTCACTGGTAAAAACCAGATAATAAAAAGAGGCTGCAATTTATGGCGATTCATTTAACGGCTGCGATGCGCGTCATTGCGACGGGCATGATGAGTGTCATTCGTTATGTTTTTACACTAACGACCACACTTATCATCACTAAACGAGCAGCTTGCTGGTCACTGTTTATCATGGCTCTGACGGGGCTTTCAGCCTCATCCTTCGCTGTGTTTGCAGCCGATATTGCCTCAAGTCATTTTGCCGCTAACTCAAACTCAAACTCTAATTCCGGTTCCTCAGACGTCATTACGTCTGACGTTTCTCACATTCAGGCGCCGATTTCAAAAACAATCGTCACCACCATACCGCAGACTTGGCAGCTAAATTTGCTTAAGGAAGCACTGCGCCGCTCGGATAGCGGCTATCAAGTGCAGCAAATGTCGACTCAGATGAATCAAAAACGCAAGGTCGAAGAAGCACTGGCTGGAACGGTCGATGTGTTTTGGAGCATGACCTCAAAAGAATTAGAAGAAACTGTGCTACCCGTGCGCATTCCATTGTTTAAAGGATTACTCGGTAATCGACTGCTAATTATCCGCAAAGCGGATGAAACGCGATTTGCCAAGGTGAAAACCATGGCGGATTTTAGGCAGTTAAAGGCGGGGCAAAATCGTTATTGGCCCGATGCCACGATTTTAGAAGCTAATGGATTACCCGTCGTGACGAGTTATCAGTACACCAATTTATACCCCATGTTAGAAGGCGGGCGTTTCGATTATCTTGCCCTCGGCGCCCAGGAAATTGGTGAAGAACTTGCAAGTCACCCCGATCCCGCACTAAAGGTTGATAGCCATATTCTGTTGCAATATCGCTCGCCGGCTTATTTCTTTGTGTCCCCTAAGCGCCCCGAACTTGCGGCGGCCATTTTAGCAGGGCTTGAAAGTATGGTCAGTGACGGCTCCTTTGATGAGATGTTCAATCGCGAGCTAAAAATTGAGCAACTATACCGTGAGGCTAAGTTTGAACAAAGGGTCATTATCCGCCTCGATACGCCTGATTTAAGCCCGTTAACGCCAATAGAACGCAAAGAATTATGGTTAGATCTCTTTAGTATGCAAGGTGCAAAATAATGAAAACATTAGCCTTAAAAGTACAGATTGGGTTAGCGGCAGCGATTTTTATGATAGTCAGCGTTTTGTTCGGTGCATCTTACTGGTTGGCGAGCGATAAATTGGCCGCCAGTGAAACTGAGTTTGAAGACAATACCGTCGCCAATTTGCAAGTCACTATGGCGCAACCCATCTTCACCTACGATTATGAACAAATCCAAGCCGTGTTGTCTGTGATGCTTAAATCTGCGCAGATTTATCATATCGTCGTGAGCGACCATCGCGGTAAAGTGTTAGCCGAGAGTCAACAGGCTCAAACGGTGGCCGATGAGTATCTGGTAAAGCGTGAAATTCACTTTGCTGACCAAGGCAATCCGACGGGCCAATTGGCCATTCAGTTTTCTATGTTGCCCATTCGCGCTCAGTTGTCAGATTTACTCTTAGGTTATTTCTTGCAGGCGCTGTTAATTCTCGGTGGCAGTTTAATTGTTATCTTTATCATTCTTAAACGTTTAGTGATTAATCCACTGGAGAATGTTGTCCGCGCCATGGAAGAAATTGCCAGCGGTGACGGTGATTTATGCCACAGATTACCCGTTGAGAGTCAGGATGAGATTGGTCAGCTTGCCAAGGCATTTAATGGTTTTGTTGAGCAAATTCACGCCACGATTTCCAGAGTGCACGAAACTTCAGGGCAATTACTGGGCGATGCCAAAGCGCTTGGCTCATTGTCGCAAACCAACAATGATCGCGTGCAAACCCAATTAAAAGAAACCGAGGCCGCTGTGACGGCTGTCACTCAGCTGAGCGCCAGTGCTAACGAAGTTGCGATTAATGCCAAGCGCACCGCGGATGCGGCGAGTCAGGCCGATAAAGCGGTCGATGACAGTCAGCGTCAGTTTGATTCGGGATTAGATATTACCCGTAAGTTGGCGTCTGAATTAGCCCGCTCGGCATTGTCCGTCTCACAGTTACAGCAAGAAACCCAAAAGATTGATGAAGTGGTCGTAGTGATCAACAGTATTGCCGAGCAGACCAACTTACTGGCGCTTAATGCTGCCATTGAAGCGGCAAGGGCGGGTGAACAAGGGCGCGGTTTTGCTGTGGTGGCCGACGAAGTGCGCACGCTGGCGAGCCGAACTCAACAAGCCACAGGTGAAATACAGAAAATGATCCAGCAGGTTCAGAGCCGTGTGGCTGAAACGGTCACTGTGATGCAAGCGAGCCAAGCCCTCTCAACTCAGGGCGTTAACCGCTCGGAAGAAATTAAGTTAGTACTCACTAAAGTGACTGATTTAGTGTCAAATATCAGTAATATGAACATCGAAGTTTCCCATGCGGCGCAGGAACAAACCTGCGTCACCGAAGCGATTTCTCGTACGTTAAATGATCTTGCCAATGTCTCAGGTTCAGCCTCACTCGATAGCGAGCACTTAGCTCACTCGAGCGAGCGACTGTTTCACCAAGGGGAAAGACTGCGGACGTTAGTTACTTCCTTCAGATTGTAGCCATTTCTGGAGCTAGATAAGGATAATCATGAAAAAAACACTTTCAGCAAGCGCCATTTTACTGGCTTTAGGATTAGCGGCCTGTTCTGAGGCGCCTGTGACGCCTTCCGCAGCGTCAGCCGATAAGGCTGTGGCTCAAACACAGCAAGCTCAGGACGCATTAACTCAAGCGCAGTTACAACAACTCGGGGATTCGTTAGTCGTAACTTATCGTGTTGTGACCAATGTGCCAGACGATAAGTGCCTAAAAGATAAAGCCGATGGCCGCTGTTTTGTCGCTCAAATTGATTTCGTGCCCGGTATGGATTTAGTCAGCCAGGATTGGGAAATTTATTTAAGCCAAATGCGCCCAGTGCAATCGGTTGAAAGCGGTGAGTTGACGATAACGCACGTTAAAGGCGATTTACATCGTATTACGCCAACGGCTGCTTTTAAGGGATTTGTTAAGGGCGAGAAAAAGCAACTAACGTTCCGTGGTGAGCCGTGGCAATTGGCTGAAACCGACGCTATGCCAAACTATTACCTCGCAGCAAAAGGATTAGAACCCGTCATTATCGCCAGCACTCAGGTAGGGAAAGATGCCGAAACGGGTTTAGAGACGCGTCCGTATGTTGAAGGGTTTACGAATTTTAAAACCCAATATCAACGCACTGAAACGGATAAACTCGCACCAGCCGATGCAGCGCAATTATTTAAAGACAATCAAAGCGTGAGTGAAGATGCCGCCTTGGCTGTGGATACCATTATCCCAACGCCACAAAAGGTGAAGATATATTCAACTGATACACCAGTATCTCTTGCTGGTGGTATTAAGCTCGAATATCAGCAAGATAACCCAGAGCAAAAGAGTCAAGTTGCGGCGGCGGTGGCACGTTTAGCTCGGCTTGGGGTGGCTGAATCTGCGAGTGGCATGACGGTGAAGTTTGCCCGCCAAAAAGGGAATGAGGGCAGTTATCGCTTAGATATTCAGCCAACTGAAATTGTGATCGCTGCCAATGATGCGGCGGGCTTCTCTTACGGTTTGTCATCATTAGCAAGCCTTGTGGATGTGAATTCGCTGAAAGTGAATGCCATGACCATTGAAGACAGCCCACGTTATCCGTTCCGTGGTATGCACATTGATGTGGCACGTAATTTCCACAGCAAACAATTGTTGCTGGATTTGCTTGACCAAATGGCGGCTTATAAGCTCAATAAACTGCATTTGCACATGGCTGACGATGAAGGTTGGCGTTTAGAAATCGATGGTCTACCAGAGCTGACTGACATCGGTAGTAAACGTTGTCATGATTTAGATGAAAATACCTGCTTATTACCGCAGTTAGGCAGTGGGCCGTTTGGCGATACAAGCGTCAATGGCTATTACACCAAACAAGATTATATCGACATAGTGAAATATGCCGAGGCGCGTCAAATTCAGGTGATCCCGTCGATGGATATGCCGGGTCATAGCCGCGCCGCGATTAAAGCGATGGATGCGCGTTTTCGTCGATTACAGGCTGAAGACGTAGAGCTTAAAAACACGGGCAAAGTGCAGGTTGTCCCTGTGCAAGAAACGGCAAATCAAGCTAGCACAGCGGTAAAAGCTTTAGATGCGGGCGCTCGTCAATTGCAAGCTGAAGGGCAAACCACTGCAGCTGAGCAATATTTGTTATCCGATGCAAACGACAAAACGGTTTATTCTTCAGTGCAATATTACGACGACAACACGCTTAACGTGTGTATGGAGTCGACCTATCAGTTTGTCGATAAGGTGATTGATGAAATAGCCAAGCTACACCAAGCCGCGGGTCAACCATTGACGCGTTACCACATTGGTGCCGATGAAACGGCGGGAGCTTGGAAACAATCACCCCAGTGTTTAGCATTTGTTGCCAATAACGATAAAGGCGTTAAGTCGATAGATGACTTAGGCGCTTATTTTATTGAACGAATTTCGACAATGTTAGCGGCAAAAGGTATTGAAGCTGCGGGGTGGAGCGATGGCATGAGCCATGTTCGCCCTGAGAATATGCCCGCTAAAGTGCAGTCTAATATTTGGGATGTGATTGCCCATAAAGGCTATGAGCGCGCCAATCAGCAGGCGAATCTTGGTTGGGAAACCGTGCTCTCTAATCCTGAGGTGTTGTACTTTGATTTCCCCTATGAGGCCGATCCCAAGGAGCATGGTTATTACTGGGCGAGCCGCGCGACCAACAGCCATAAAGTCTTTAGCTTTATGCCTGATAACTTAGCAGCCAATGCCGAGCAATGGACCGATATTCAAAATCAGCCGTTCGAAGCAGACGACAGAATAAAACTCGATGAGGCAGGTAACAAAGTCTCGGGTCCAAGGGAGAAAGGCAAACCTTTTACTGGCTTGCAAGGGCAGGTTTGGAGTGAGTCGATTCGCAGTGACGATACGATTGAATACATGGTGTTCCCGCGTTTATTGATGTTGGCTGAGCGTGCTTGGCATCAAGCCGCATGGGAAGTGCCTTATCAATATCAAGGCGCTGTGTATCACCAGGGCTCGGAATTGTTTACCCCTGCTATGCGTGAAGCCCAGGCAAAAGATTGGCAACAACTTGCGAATACCTTAGGCCACAAAGAGTTTATCAAGCTCGATAAAGCGGGTATTGATTATCGCGTACCGACGGTCGGCGCCGAGATCCGTGAGGGTAAACTGTTTGCCAATATCGCCTATCCAGGGCTCAAACTCGAATACCGAAGCCTCAATGGCCCATGGCAAGCCTATCAAGCGGGACAGGCGGTCACTGCACCTATTGAGCTCCGCGCTATTGCCGCCGATGGTATTCGCAGGGGCAGAAGTTTAATCGTTAACTAAATCGATTTTTATATCTGGCTGTATTTAATGAAAAAAATGCAGCCTTTTTCTTTTTCGATTCCAATGATTTCCTCAATTTTAATTTTGATTAGAAATTGCTTTAAAAAGTAAATGACAACGCTGTCATTTTTGCTGTAACATTGAGTTAACTAAAGTTGAGCGCTGTATTAACGGCAAATAATAAGCAACGGTAGCGCTGCATTGATAGGTGAAGAGGGGTGTCATGGGGTTAGTCCAGACAAAAGATCAACCACTGTTTATAGGTGTAGATGGCGGCGGCAGTAAATGTCGAGCCACCATCTACTGCGCAGACGGTACCGTTTTAGGGACAGGTGTTGCAGGACGTGCAAATCCACTGCATGGTCTTGCACAAACATTTGAATCTATTCAAGCATCGACTCGCCTGGCGTTGCTGGATGCGGGTATGAATGAGAGCGATAGTCACTTGCTGGTGGCGGGTCTCGGTCTTGCTGGTGTGAATGTGCCTAGGTTATATCAAGACGTTATCAACTGGCAGCATCCTTTTGCGGCCATGTATGTCACTACAGATCTGCATACCGCTTGTATTGGTGCCCACCGCGGCGCCGATGGCGCAGTGATTATCACAGGCACTGGCTCCTGTGGTTATGCCCATGTGGGCGATGCCAGTTTAAGTATTGGTGGCCATGGTTTTGCATTAGGTGATAAGGGCAGTGGTGCCTGGCTTGGATTAAAAGCCGCCGAGCATGTGCTGTTAGCGCTCGATGGTTTTGCCGCGCCGACCCGATTAACCGATATGCTGCTGAATTATTTTAACGTCACAGATGCACTCGGGATTGTCGAAAACCTAGCGGGTAAATCATCAAGTTGCTACGCCGCATTAGCCAGAAGTGTGCTCGATTGCGCTAATCAAGGTGATACCGTCGCTGTGGCCATTGTACAGGAAGGTGCGGATTATATAAGCGAAATGGCACGTAAGTTATTTCGGCTAAATCCGGTGCGTTTTTCGATGATTGGCGGTCTTGCTGAGCCTTTACAAGCTTGGCTCGGTGCCGATGTGGTCGCCAAAGTTTCAGAAACCTTAGCACCTCCCGAACTCGGTGCTATGTATTTCGCTCAGCAAGAATTTAATAAATAAGTCGTTTTCAGTGTATAGCCACTGAAGTTGAACCCCATCGAATGTGAAGGTAAAAGACATGACAAACACGATTATGGAGCAAGAAGCTCGCACCGCACCACAAAAAATCGCAGGTCAATTAGAAGCTAACGCTGAGATCATGCAGCAGTTGGGTGAAAAACTGCGCGCCTTCGATCCCCGTTTCGTAATGATCGTCGGCCGTGGTTCATCGGATCATGCGGGTGTTTTTGCTAAGTACTTATTTGAAATCGAAGCGGGCGTACCGACGTTTGCCGCCGCCCCTTCAGTGGCGAGTGTGTATGGTAAGACCTTGAAACTCGAAGGCGCATTAGTGATTGTGATTTCACAATCTGGCCGTAGCCCTGATATTTTGGCCCAGGCGCGTATGGCTAAAAATGCCGGCGCTTTCTGTGTTGCCTTAGTCAATGATGAAACTGCACCGATTAAAGATATCGTCGATGTGGTTGTACCTTTACGCGCCGGCGAAGAAAAAGCCGTTGCCGCGACTAAGAGTTACCTCACGACCTTGTCGGCGATTATACAACTTGCCGCCGCTTGGACTCAAAGCGAATCGCTTGCTAGCGCCGTCGCATCTTTACCCCAAGCGCTGCAAACGGCGGTGGACGCTGAGCCACAACTCACGCCAGAATCTGTTACCGACGTGAAGAACTTAGTCGTACTTGGCCGTGGTTTAGGTTATGCGGTATCTAAGGAAATCGCGCTTAAACTGAAAGAAGTGTGCTCAATCCATGCCGAAGCATTCAGCAGCGCCGAGTTCCTCCACGGTCCTGTGACCTTAGTTGAGAAAAAACTCACTATCGTCGATGTGTGCATTGGTGATGAATCCTACGCTAGCCACATCGAACAGATTGAAAATGTGAGCCAACGCGGCGCCGATTTAGTGCATCTGAATCAAACCTCGACCGACATTCACCCACGTGTGGCGCCGTTAGCCTTATTACAACGTTTCTATATCGACGTGGCTGCGGTTGCGATTGCCCGCGGTATTGACCCTGATCAACCGGCTGGCCTTAAAAAAGTGACCCAAACGCTTTAAGCTGACTAACGGTAAGCGGTTTAGGTTTAAGCCTTAAGTTACTCGTATTGTTTATTGAAAGAGGTTCGCGATGAAAATCACCCTGATCGCCGAGCGTATTTTTGATGGTGAATATTTCCATCAAGATGTGCCTGTGACTGTCGAAGACGGGCACATTCTGGCGTTTGATACAGTCTCTGGCGCGAAGGAAATCCGCCAAGCCGGAACGCTGGTGCCGGGATTTATCGATGTGCAAGTGAACGGCGGTGGCGGGGCGTTATTCAATACCGATCCGAGTGTGAATTGTATTGAAACTATCGGCCGTGCCCATGCGCGTTTTGGCACCACGGGATTTTTACCCACACTTATCACCGATGATGTTAGCGTGATGGCGAGTGCCGCCGACGCAGTGGCCGAAGCTTTAGTCAAAGGTAGCGCTGGCGTTTTAGGGGTGCATTTTGAAGGGCCGCATTTATCTGTGCCTAAAAAAGGTGTGCATCCGCAGGGTTTTATTCGCGAAATAACCGATGCTGAACTCGCGGTATTTTGTCGCCAAGACTTAGGAATTAGAGTCGTTACGCTTGCGCCTGAGAATGTGTCGCCGGAGGTGATCCGCACGCTTGTCGCCTCGGGCGTGAAGGTGTGTTTGGGCCATTCGAATGCCTCCTACGACACTGTAGTTGCAGCATTAGCGGCAGGCGCGACGGGCTTTACCCATCTTTATAATGCGATGTCACCACTGGGTTCCCGTGAGCCGGGCATGGTTGGCGCGGCGATTGAGAGTGAAACTGCTTGGTGTGGTTTGATTGTCGATGGCCACCATGTGCATCCTGCGGCGGCAAAGGTCGCACTAAGGGCAAAGCCGAGGGGCAAAATGATGTTAGTCACTGATGCTATGCCGCCTGTCGGTATGGACGATGAGACCAGCTTCGAGCTCTTTGGTACGCAAGTGCTGCGAGTTGGTGACAGATTAAATGCCGTGACAGGTGAGCTGGCGGGCTGTGTGCTCGATATGGCGACTGCGGTCAATAATACCGTCAACTTGTTGGGTTTACCTTTGGCGGAAGCCTTGAGAATGGCGGCGTTTTATCCCGCTCAGTTCCTCGGGATTGACCATAAAGCTGGCCGTTTAGCACTGGGACTCAGGGCTGATTTTGTCTTGCTCGATGCGCACAACAAAGTGCAGGCAAACTACATTGCTGGAAATGCAGTTTATGTTCGCCCTTAGTGTGCGTTGAGTGAGCAAAGCGTTAACCTTGGCCCTTGTCGTATTTTGATGACAGGGGCTAAGTTTTTTTATTGTACAGCACTAATTTTAAACAGTATTAGTTTTGCTCAACTTTTATAAAAGCTTTTAATAACAATAATAAAGGATTATGGCATGGGGACGACACAGACAAACGCAATTGAGCCTGTAAAGGTGAATAAACCTAGGTTGATGTCGCTGGATGCACTGCGCGGCTTCGATATGTTTTGGATTTTGGGCGGTGAGGCTTTGTTTGGTGGCTTGCTTATTCTAACGGGCTGGGCAGGTTGGCAATGGGGCGATGAACAAATGCACCATAGCCAATGGCATGGTTTTCACTTCTACGATTTGATTTTTCCGCTGTTTATTTTCCTCTCCGGTGTGGCCTTAGGTTTATCCCCTAAACGTTTAGATAAATTACCTATGAAGGAGCGATTACCTGTGTATCGGCATGGGATTAAACGACTCTTCTTATTGCTGTTACTGGGCATTTTATACAATCACGGTTGGGGAACTGGCGCGCCTGCCGATCCTGAAAAAATTCGCTATGCCAGTGTGTTAGGTCGAATCGCCTTTGCATGGTTTTTTGCCGCATTATTGGTGTGGCACACGAGTCTACGAACCCAAATTATCGTCGCCTTGGGCATTTTGCTCGGTTATGGCGCAATGCAACTTTGGTTGCCTTTCCCTGGTGGACAGGCCGGCGTGCTCTCGCCAACGGAATCCATCAATGCCTATGTCGATTCGATTTTATTACCCGGCGTGAGCTATCAGGGACGCACGCCCGATCCAGAGGGGTTACTGTCGACTATTCCCGCCATAGTCAATGCGTTAGCGGGTGTGTTTGTCGGCCACTTTATTGTTAAATCCCATCCTAAAGGTGAGTGGGCTAAAGTGGGATTGCTCGCCGCTGCGGGTGGCATTTTGTTAGCCTTCGGTTGGCTGTTAGATCTTGTTATTCCGGTCAATAAAGAGCTGTGGACCAGTTCATTTGTGCTGGTGACGTCGGGCTGGAGCATGATACTGCTGGCGGTATTCTATGCCTTAGTCGATGTGCTTAAGTGGCAAAAATCCGCATTTTTCTTCGTGGTGATAGGCACGAACGCCATCATCATTTATTTAGCGTCGAGCTTAGTGGATTGGAAATATATCGCCCAAAGCGTATTTGGCGGCTTAGTGCAGGCCTTGCCTGAAAGCGCTCAAGCGTTAGCTGCGGTTGTCAGCTTGCTTGCGGTGCAGTGGCTGGTTTTATATTGGATGTATCGCCGCAATATTTTTGTCAGGATTTAGTCAGTTCGCTTAATCGCTTGAGATAAGCCGCACACACTCAGTGTTTGCGGCTTTTTTTACATTATTTTCTGGATGTGAGTCATCACTTACTTATAACTTATCAGTTAGCCAATCGAGGATTACGAGGGAATATTCGCGAGAATTTATTAAATGACAGCGTTGTCTTTTTGTGTTATTTGTTTTAACATCACTGAAACAATGGTGCGTTTGGATGGTAACATTAGCCATTGCGGACGAGTCGCGATACGGATATTCGGGAACTTAGGCATTAATGTAAACCCCGTTATCACCTCAATAATTAATTACTATAAGAAGCAGGTTTATGGAAATGACACTCGATAAAAGCCAGCAAAAAAGCAGCTTTCTCCCCATGGCCATAGTGGCCGCTCTCTTTTTCATCCTCGGATTCGCCACTTGGTTGAATGGTTCTTTGATGCCGTATTTGAAACAAATATTGCAACTCAATCCCTTTCAAGCGTCGTTGATCCTGTTTTCTTTTTATATCGCAGTGACCTTTACTGCCTTGCCATCCGCCTGGCTTATTCGCAAAGTCGGTTATAAGAATGGTATGGCGATTGGCATGGGTGTGATGATGCTGGCGGGTTTACTGTTTATCCCCGCCGCGGAAACCCAAATATTTGCCTTATTCCTTTTCGCCCAATTAGTGATGGGCGCGGGCCAAACTCTATTACAAACTGCGGTTAACCCTTATGTGGTGCGTTTAGGCCCTGAAGAATCCGCCGCTGCCCGTGTGAGTGTGATGGGTATTTTGAACAAAGGTGCGGGTGTGATTGCGCCTTTGGTGTTCTCTGCACTGATTTTAGACAGCTTTAAAGACCGTATTGGTACTGAGCTGACTCAAATTCAAATTGAAGAAATGGCTGATGGTCTAGTATTCCCCTATTTAGGCATGGCGATTTTTATCGGTATTTTAGCGCTAGCGGTAAAAAAATCCCCATTACCAGAATTATCCAATGAAGATGAAGTGGCTGAAAATACCGATAAAGGCCAACTTAAAGCGGCGCTGTCTCACCCTAACTTAGCCTTTGGCGTGTTGGCACTGTTTGTTTATGTGGCGGTGGAAGTGATTGCCGGTGACACTATAGGCACTTTTGCGTTATCACTCGGAGTTGAACATTACGGGGTGATGACCTCCTATACCATGGTGTGTATGGTGCTAGGTTACACGCTTGGTATCCTGTTAATTCCTCGCTTTATTTCACAGCCTAAGGCTTTAATGGTGTCGGCTATTCTGGGTTTGTTACTGACATGCGGGATTTTGTTCGGCGACAATAACTCCTACGCTATCGCCAATGTTGTGTTAGTGCCTTTTGGTGGCGTTGCGCTGCCCGACACCCTGTTGATGATTGCCTTCCTTGGTTTAGCCAATGCGATCGTTTGGCCTGCAGTATGGCCGCTAGCATTGTCTGGGATGGGCAAATTGACCAGCACAGGTTCTGCGCTTCTCATCATGGGGATTGCTGGTGGCGCCTTTGGTCCAGTGTCTTGGGGCTTAATGAGCTCGGCGACTGATATGGGCATGCAGGGCGGTTATATTGTGATGTTGCCCTGTTATCTGTTCATCCTGTTCTACGCGGTGAAAGGCCATAAAATGCGTAGTTGGTAGACAAGTCAGCTTGAGTCGCTAAAAAGAAGCCCTCGATGATGAGGGCTTTTTTGTGTCTTAGTTTATCTAAGCGGTTCTTCCGAACTTTATACTAAGGCTAAATTAGAACGCGTAACTTACGCTAGCAAGCACGGTATCCGAGGTTTTAAATGCGCCATCAGAGACCTTTTGGTCGCCGCTAAGATCTGTGCCTAACCAAGCGAGAGAAAGCCCAAAGCCTGACAGTTCAGTCGATACGCCAACAGAGTAATCTGAGTAGCTATCAAAGCCTTCACCGTCATCCAATGCATTACCAACGTTATAGCCGTAGTGCAGATCGAGACTCCAGTTCTCAACAAATTCATAGGAATAGTTAAGCTCAGCATAGTGATAGTCTAAATCACTACCGCCGTAGTCATTGGTGTACCAGTAAGCGGCGCGAAAGCCTTTATAATCCATGCCAGCCGTGACTTCAAAATAGCCAATGTCACTTTCGCCAGAGTAGTTATAACGGTTAAGGGTAATATCGTAGGTCAGATCTTCGTTGATCTCGCCACCATAGGCGACATAGAAATCGTATTCGATTGCAGGGCCGTTATAACCTGGCTCATCAAAATCCACGTTACTTGCCCAAGCACCGACAGAGAAACCCGAGTCGAAGCTCCAATCGATACCGCCTTGCAGGGCAGGATCGCCAGCGGTTTGTGAAACGCCGCGGAAACGATAGTCGTTAGTGAGACTAATTTCCCCTGTTACTTCGGCGGCGGCCATGCCGGAGAATAGGGTCGTGGTTAGTGCGAGTCCGACAAGCTGTACCAGCCGTTTTTTATTCAGATTGTTATACACGGTATTTCTCCCATTTTCTTTGTTGACTCGGACGTGTTACTGGCGGCCATGTTTATTCAATTGCGCCAGTGCATCCGTTGGTTTGCCAAACAACAGCCTAGGAAAACCCGTTGCTGTGACCTCATGGCGAGTTATTGCTAAGATAACTTAGCTTTTTTGAGGCTAACATCAGCCTCGTTGATCTCACTTTTGTTCGAAAATGACGTAAACCTTGCGGCAGGGTTCCACTACTTCCCAAGTGCCTTGAAAACCCGCGGGTATAATAAACCTGTCGCCCACAGTGAACGTCTGCGATTGACCTTGAAGATCGGTAATAACACTTATTCCTTCGAGGATTTCGCAGTACTCGTATTCAGTGTAGTTTATTTTCCAAGCGCCTGATTCACTTTGCCAAATTCCACTGTGAAATTGATCACAAGGACTAGAATAATGATTCTCTAGCCCTTGAGTCGGATTGCCTGCTAACAACTTTTCCGTCGGTAACTGATAGGTCTCGACGGGTGTTTGCGCCGTAGCAAAGCGAATAATGGCGTTGATACTCATAGTCATTTGCGATTTCCTTATTGAGCTGACATTCGGCTATTTCATCGTTGGCATCACAAACTCGGCTTGAGTCTGTTTACCCACGGGCCAGCGGGCAGTAATTGCCTTACGCTTGGTATAAAAACGCACGCCATCTGGGCCATGCATATGCAGCGGCCCAAAGAGTGATCGCTTCCAACCGCCAAAACTGTGGAACGCCATTGGCACCGGGATCGGCACGTTCACTCCAACCATACCGACTTGCACGTGGTGGCAGAAATGCCGTGCCGCTTCACCACTTTGGGTGAAAATGGCCGTGCCATTGCCAAATTCGTGTTGGTTAATCAGCTCAAGCGCCGTTGGGTAATCTTTCACGCGCACAATAGCCAGCACTGGGCCAAAGATTTCTTCGCGGTAGATGCTCATTTCTGGCGTGACGTGGTCGAACAAACAGGCGCCGAGGAAATAACCCTGTTGATGATCTTCAACACTCAGTTTACGGCCATCGACCAGCAGCGCTGCGCCTTCTTGCACACCGGCTTCAACATATTGGGTGACCTTGGCAAGGTGCTGTTTTGAGATCAGCGGACCCATTTCCATCTCTGGCGTCAGGCCGTTGCCGACTTTTAAGCTTTGGATTTGCGGTAGCAGTTTTTCCACTAACGCATCGCCCACATCACCTACCGCGAGCACGACTGAAATTGCCATACAACGCTCACCAGCACTGCCGTAAGCGGCGCCCATTAAGGCGCTAACGGCTTGATCTAAATCCGCATCTGGCATAAGTAACATATGGTTTTTCGCGCCGCCTAAGGCTTGTACGCGTTTGCCATGTTTAGAGGCTGTGCTGTAAATGTATTCGGCTATTGGCGTTGAGCCTACAAAGCTCACCGCTTGCACATCTTTATGGGTGAGTAAGGTATCGACGGCTTCTTTGTCGCCGTTAATCACGTTAAACACGCCATCGGGAAGACCCGCTTCTTTAAGCAGCTCGGCAATACGCATCACCGAGCTTGGGTCTTTTTCTGAGGGTTTCATAATAAAGGTGTTACCGCAGGCAATCGCGATTGGGAACATCCACATGGGAACCATCACGGGGAAGTTAAAGGGCGCTATGCCTGCGACAACACCTAAAGCTTGATTAACTGACCAAGAATCGACCCCGCCACCGACTTGCTGGGTATGTTCACCTTTAAGCAAGTGCGGAATACCACAGGCAAACTCAACCACTTCGAGA
This sequence comes from Shewanella sp. SP1S2-4, assembly GCF_031932075.1. Classification (NCBI taxonomy): domain Bacteria; kingdom Pseudomonadati; phylum Pseudomonadota; class Gammaproteobacteria; order Alteromonadales; family Shewanellaceae; genus Shewanella; species Shewanella sp. SP1S2-4. The sequence goes on along the minus strand of NZ_JAUOET010000001.1, from coordinate 442,491 downwards.
CCACGGATCAACTCGCCCTTAGCATCGTCGATCACTTTGCCGTGCTCGCGGGTGATAAGCTGCGCCATTTCATCTAGGTTCTGCTCAACTAAGGCTTTGAATTTAAATAACACTCGAGCGCGGTTGAGCGGTGTCACCTGCGACCATGTTTCAAAGGCGGTTTTAGCTATTGCGATGGCTTCACCCACTTCAGTTTCGCTTGCGAGTGAGACTTGGCCACGTAGTTCACCCGTGGCGGGTTCAAAAATATCTTGGGTTCTGGTACTGGCAGGTGTGTGCTGACCATTAACAAAGTGAGTGATCTTGAGCATAGTTAACCTTTGATGTTCCCCGCCGCAGCGGGGTGTTAAATGTGAGAGTGGAACGAACAGCTGGCGCTATTATCCAACGGCGTTAATAGCATCGCTTAGGCTATTAACCATTTGGTCAATTTCGCGTTTATCGACAATCAGTGGCGGTGACATGGCAATGATGTCGCCCGTGGCGCGCACTAAAGTGCCGTGGCGGAAGCAGTGTTCAAACACGCCGTAACCCCGTTTACCCGCGCCTTGAGCGTTAGGGGAGAATTGAATCCCAGCAACTAGCCCTGTGTTGCGAATATCAATCACATTCGGCAACCCTTTGAGGCTGTGCACGGCGTCTTCAAAGTAGCGTTCAAGCTCAAAACTGCGCTCGAATAATTGCTCATTCTCATAAATCGATAGGGTGGCAAGCGCCGCCGCTGCAGCGACTGGATGACCGGAATAGGTGTAGCCGTGGAAGAACTCAATCAGTTCATTAGGGCCTTGCATGCAAGTGTCGTGGATAAAATCTTGCACGAACACTGCGCCCATAGGAATCGCACCGTTATTGATGGCTTTAGCCGTGGTGATAATGTCTGGAATAACACCCCAACGCTGACTCGCGAAGGCGGCGCCAACGCGGCCAAAAGCGGTAATGACTTCATCAAAAATCAGTAGGATGCCATGCTTTTTAGTGATTTCACGCAGACGTTTTAAGTAACCTTGTGGCGGTAATATCACCCCTGCTGAACCCGACATTGGTTCAACGATTACGGCGGCAATGTTTTCGGCGCCATGCAGGGTAACAAGCTGTTCTAATATCTCGGCTTTTTCAGCGCCAAAGTGTGAGAGTCCACGGGTAAATGCCGCATTTTGGATATCTAAGGTATGAGGTAAGTGATCGACGCCCTGCAGTAATTGGCCGCTAAATGCTTTGCGGTTATTGCTTAACCCACCCACAGAGATGCCGCCAAAGCCGACACCGTGGTAACCCATTTCGCGCCCGATAAAGCGAGTGCGTGAGGCTTGATCGTTGGCTCTGTGATAGCAAAGTGCCATCTTAAGTGCTGTATCGACGGACTCAGAACCTGAGTTAGTAAAGAAGACTTTGTTTAATCCTTCAGGACTTAGCTCGACTAAGCGCTCGGCAAGTTCAAAGGCGATAGGGTGACCCATTTGGAAGGAGGGCGCGTAATCCATCTCTTTAATTTGTTTGCTGACCGCTTCGCTGATTTCTTTGCGACCATGGCCTGCGTTACAACACCATAAACCGGCGGTAGCATCTAATACCTTATTGCCATCAATATCCGTGTAATACATGCCTTCCGCTTTGGTGAGTAACCGCGGGTTGGCTTTGAATTGGCGGTTGGCGGTAAAAGGCATCCAGAAATGTTCAAGTGAGGGATGCTCAGTTGAAGATTGATGTGAAGCATCACTTGAGGAATTGAGCGGCAAATCGGCCATAGTGTCTACCTTGTCCTGTATTTTCAGGTCTTGTTTTAGGGTGGCTAATATTTGCTATGCTATGTTAGAAATAATGAACATGGAAGAGCTGTGTGCAGTTATTTGTGGCAAAAAAGCTATTTTTGTAAAAAATATTGAATTTTATTGCTCAAACAGCGTAATCTGAAGCTCGGATTACGACTGTGATGATGTGTAGCATTTGCGCTAATGTCGTCACTGGTCACTATTTCTTGTCGATGAACGATAAACCACACCTATGCGAACTATTAAGAGGTCATCATGAGCACACCGAAGAAACGCAGCGAATGGGAAAGTCTTGCTGCCAGCCTGTCTATTAATGGGAAGGCGTTTATCAATGGCGAATACCAAGATGCCGTTTCGGGTAACACCTTTGATTGTATTAGCCCTATCGATGGCCGCTTGCTGGTAAAAGTGGCGAGTTGCGATCTTGCGGATGCCAATCTTGCGGTTGCCAATGGCCGCAGCGTATTCGATTCCGGTGTTTGGTCGCAGCAGTCTCCAGTAAAGCGCAAACAAGTGATGATACGTTTCGCCGAATTACTCGAAGAAAATGCCAATGAACTCGCATTGTTAGAAACCCTCGACATGGGTAAACCTATTCGTTTCTCTAAAGCGGTGGATGTGGCGGGCGCCGCCCGTGCGATTCGCTGGTCTGGCGAAGCGATTGATAAAATTTACGATGAACTTGCACCAACCGCTCACAATGAAATTGGCATGATCACTCGCGAACCTGTTGGTGTTGTCGCTGCGATTGTGCCGTGGAACTTCCCCATGCTGATGGCGTGTTGGAAGCTCGGCCCCGCACTTGCTACAGGTAACAGTGTGGTGTTAAAACCCTCTGAAAAATCACCCTTAACGGCTATCCGCATGGCGCAACTCGCCATTGAAGCTGGGATCCCACAAGGCGTATTAAACGTGTTGCCAGGATTTGGTCATACCGTAGGTAAAGCCTTAGCCCTGCATATGGATGTGGATACGCTGGTGTTCACAGGTTCGACAAAAATTGCCAAGCAATTAATGATTTACGCTGGCGAGTCGAACATGAAACGCGTGTGGTTAGAGGCGGGAGGCAAGAGCCCCAATATCGTCTTTAATGACGCACCAGATCTGAAAGCCGCTGCTGTTGCTGCGGCCGAAGCGATTGCCTTTAACCAAGGTGAAGTTTGCACCGCAGGTTCGCGTTTGCTGGTGGAATCCGGGGTGAAAGATGAGCTTATCGCGCTTATCGCAGAGGAGTTAGCCTCATGGCATCCGGGTCATCCACTCGACCCTGCCACTGTGAGCGGCGCCGTTGTTGATAAACAACAGTTAGACACAGTACTCAGTTACATTAAAGCAGGTAAAGATGAAGGCGCGACCTTAGTCCACGGTGGCAGCCAAGTCATGGCCGATACGGGCGGTGTATATGTGCAGCCAACGGTATTCTCTAACGTAAACAATCAGATGAAGATTGCCAGTGAAGAGATCTTCGGCCCTGTGTTATCTGTCATTGAATTTAATGGCATGGAAGAAGCGATATCAATCGCCAACGATACTATTTACGGTTTAGCCGCTGGCGTGTGGACATCGAATATTAGCAAGGCCCATAAAACCGCCAAAGCCCTGCGCGCTGGCATGGTGTGGATCAACCATTACGATGGCGGCGATATGACAGCGCCGTTCGGTGGCTATAAACAGTCAGGTAATGGCCGAGATAAATCTCTGCACTCCTTCGACAAATACACAGAACTGAAAGCGACTTGGATCGTGCTATAAGCGTTCTGTTTTTATAGCCGCTCTTTTTTGTCTATATAAGAGAATGAGCCGCTTTCGCTCAATACTAAAACCTCTTTTCATATTACATGGAAAGAGGTTTTTATTTTTAGGGCGGTTTTGCCCCAAAGCAAGATTATTGAATCGTCAGTTGTGCTGCATTTATTGCCATTGTTTCCCTGTTACTCGGCACCTCCCTTTATTTCACAAGAAGTATCCCTGAGGGCTCTTCTAAAACATTCATGTTTTAGAAGGTCACAGGTGCAACATTAATTGTCATTGCTTTCCCAGTGACTCGCCGCCCCTTTATTAAATAAAGAGTATCCCTATAGGCTCGACGGCGGCATCCATGCCGCCAACGGTCACTGGTACAACAATGCCAATCCTCACTAACCCTATCGCTGTTCGTGTAGCTAAAAAGCTATTGCTCCAAAGTGATTTAGAAATATAGCATTCCTCATACATCGTCCCATACAAAAGTAATGCCAAAAGCAGAGCTATTCGCTTTTTTATGGACGCTTACACAGATGCTTTATTTTGTACAACATATTGATTAATTGGTTTATATTGGTCTCAAAACCATTCTGTTCTGTAGGGAAGTTGCAAATATGTCAGTTGAATTAGTTAAAGAACAAATTCGAAGGTTCCTTTCCTCAGATACGCCAGAAGTATTAGCTATCAAAGGTAGTTGGGGAGTTGGTAAAACTTACAGTTGGAAGCAATATGCAAATGAATTTAAAGACGATTGTGTTTTGAAGTCGTACTCTTATGTATCGCTGTTCGGAGCCAATTCGATCGATGACCTCAAGAAATCGGTTTTTCTCAACACAATCGATGTTCACAATATAGGGCAACCTTTGAACTTCAAGTCTCGATCTAAATCTTGGGTTGAGCCGCTTCAGGCATTGAAGATAAAGGGTATTGGCTTGGGTGACGTTCTAGGCTCAATATCTCAACTAGCGATGTCAAATACGATTATTTGTTTTGATGACTTAGAGCGTCATAGCGAAAGAGTCACCATCAAAGACTTCATGGGTTTAGTATCATATTACAAAGAGCAAAAAGGCTGTAAAGTTGTCTTATTACTTAACGAAGAAGTTGGCGATAAGACGTTCGATGATTACCAAAAATACAAAGAGAAAATTGTAGATAGGCAACTCCACTTCGAACCAACCGCTGAGCAATGCTTCGATATTATGTTTGCAGAAGACTTCGAGTTCAGAAATTACATTCGTGATTGCTGTATTGGATTGGTTATTAAAAATAAGCGAGTGATTAGAAAGATAGTTGAGCACACGAAAGAATTTTTAGATTTGGTGAATGGCTTCGATGAAAACATTAAGAAGCAAGTTATTCACTCTACTATAGTGCTCAGCTGGTGTTACTACTGCCATGGTGCTGATAAAAAACGCATTCCAGAGTTTGCGTTTGTAAACCAATCTGGGATTAGAAAGGAAAATGTACAAGTAGGATGGACGAAAGAAATAACCGTGCATTGGAATATGACGTTAAATCGATATGGTTACGGATTTACCGATGAAATAGACTTGGCTGTTGCTCGTGGTATTGAGCAAGGGTTTCTTGAACAAGAAAAGTTGATCCATCTTTGTAGACATAAGCAGAAAGAATTTGACATTCAAAATGCTAGTGCTAAATGGGATGAGGCTTGGAAGCTTTTCCATGGCTCATTTAATAATAACGAAAAAGATATTGCTTTAGCATTTGAAGAGGGGATGCGAGATATAGCGTCTAGTACTTCTGCTTCTCAATATAGCTCTGGATTGAAGGTGTTACGTACGATTGGAAAGGATGAAAAAGCGGATGAGTTGATTGAGTTTTTCATTGACTCAAAGCATGGGAGTCCCGAAGATTTTGATGTAGATAGTGTTTTCTCATTTGGGATTAAAGACGAGCGGTTTATTGAAAGATTGCGCAAATCCTACTTAGAGTTAAAGCCAGAACCGACAGTGAAAGAGATATTGGACTTGAGGTGTGGTTCAAATTCTTACAACTCGTCTGAAGCTGAAATCTTAGCAAGGCTCAAGGCAGAAGATATTTATGATTTGTTCATGAGCTTTGAAGGTGAAGAGCTAACTGATTACATTCGAGTCTTTATGCTACTTGCAGGGAGCAGCCCAGATTTGGCCACTAAGGTTAACGAAGCCCTCGATAAAATTGCAAGTATCAGTGAATTAAATAAAGACAGAATATATAAATTTCGAAACTAGTAGACCTTTAATGCTGGTCGCATGACTATGCTACTTTTTTCATACCCCCACTGATTCATGCGCTTCTAATTTAGCTAAGTCTGTAACAAAGTTTTGCCCAAAAGCGTGCTGCGTAACGCTTTTAAATCTGCAGGTTACGCTAATGCCCAAAAGGTGAGCCATGGTGATTGGCGAGACGACCGTCCGCCCCATGGACGGGGCGGTCGAGCATCCACGGATGGACTTGCTGCGTGTCGGTGAGTGAACACCATGGCAAGCCTGCGTTAGTGGATATCAGCCAACGAATCTAATCAGGTTGCCATAACTTTGATAATGCTATTACTCACCTTAGTGCATTAAATCTAACGCACTTCTGTCCAAAAGCGTGCCCAGTATCTACTTCAAAACCGCAGGTTACGTTAATGCCAAAAAGGTGAGCCATGGTGATTAGCGAGACGACCGTCCGCCCCATGGCCGCTCTTTGGCGTCCATGCCATCGCGGCATTTGTGAATCCTTTCACATCAGATGGGGCGGTCGAGCATCCACGGAGGGACTTGCTGCGTGTCGGTGAGTGAACACCATGGCTTGCCCATCAGTAGGGGCCAGCATTTAAGTTACCAAACAAGTTATTTAGTCGTACTAGGCCTCTATTTTTAACGCTATTCTGTCTGTTTTTTAAGTCAGTATGTCTGCAACCTTTTGACTTCAAACCGAGAGCATTCACCTGTAAATACGTGATTTTAGAGTGCAACTGCTGTAGCCTCGCGGAAATTTATTGTTTCTTGTTCTGATCTTTTAGGATGCAAGCTTCGAGCTTTGCCATCTAAGGTTGTTCGTTATTTCCCCGTGACTTTTGCTGAGCCTATCGCTCGTCAGCAAAGCGTTCACTCATTAGAGAGGGTGTCATGTGAATGCACTTCAAAACCTAATTAGACAGTTCAATTTCGTCAAACTATCTGTACTGGCATTGTTAAGTTTTTTGGCTGGCTGTTCTTCAATGCAGACGGGTGAAAATGCTAACTGGGTGGGATTCACTGAATCGGGTCAAGCTTCCTTTTATGGGGATAAACATCAAAATAAGCAGACGGCCAGCGGTGAGTTTTACAAACATAAATTAAAGACGGCGGCGCATAAAAAGTTACCCTTTGGTTCGAGCGTTAAGGTCACCAATGTTGATAATGGCAAAAGTGTGATTGTAAAAATCAATGATAGAGGGCCTTTCGTGCGTGGCCGCATTATTGATCTGTCTAAATCGGCGTTCAGTAGCATAGGCAACACTTCCTCTGGTTTGATTGACGTGAAAATAGAAGTGATTAAGTAGCGGCTATTTTGAAAAGGATTATTTCGAAAGTGCGGTCTTGAAAAGCTATCTTGAAACACTGCTTCGCCGCAATTTAATGATGGAGTGCATAAAATCGAGTCGACGCTTTTGAATAAAATCCCAAAGCAGACAATTTGTTAAGCCGATATTTGGGCTTTACGGCATTTGGTGAGAGACTAGCGGCAGACTTGGATAACAGTAAAAGGACCCGCTATGGAATACCCACTTGTTAGTACGCAGTGGCTCGAAGCACATCTCACCGATCCCCATTTAGTCTTGCTCGATGCCAGTATGGAAACCGTTATTGGTAAAGAACCTCTGGTTTACGATGAGCCTATTTGCATCCCGCGCTCACGTCGATTCGACTTGGAAAATGTGTTTTGCGATAAAACTTCAACTCAAATCCATGCCTTGCCGACGTTTGAGCAATTCAGCCAAGGGATAGCGCAACTTGGGATTGAGGCCGACAGTGTTATCGTTATCTATGATAACCAAGGCATTTATTCAGCCCCACGGGCGTGGTGGACCTTTAAAGTCATGGGTTTTAATCGAGTCTATGTACTCGATGGTGGCTTGCCTCAGTGGATTGAAGAAGACCGCATCACCTCATCGCGTTATCAAGCCGAAGGCGTCGATTATGGCCCGACGGATATCGATACATTAGCTGATGTGCTGCAATACCACCCCGAGCGGGTGATGGATGCCGAGGCCGTGTTATCACGTATCGAAGATGCCGAAACCGCGATTGTCGATGCCCGTGGTGCGCCACGCTTTTTAGGCCAAGTGAGTGAGCCGCGCCCCGGTGTGCGCTCAGGACATATTCCTCGCTCGGTTAACTTACCCTTCGCTCAAGTGCTCGATGGCAATAAAATCAAAACGACCAGTGAGTTACAGGCTATTTATCAAGGATTAGCAGCGGACAAGTCTGCACGGATATTTAGCTGTGGCTCTGGGATTACGGCGTGTATTTTGATTTTGGCTTCAGTTGCGTCAGGGCATACACATCCCATCCTCTATGATGGCTCGTGGGCGGATTGGGGCAGTCGTACCGATCTGCCGATTGAGTGCTAATTGAGTAGTTATTGATTGAGTCAGTGCAGTTTTGAGCATTATGTCATTGCAGTGTCGTAACCGCTGCGTCGTTTGGCTAGATCACCAAGGAGGATCCCTTGATTGGCAGATTGATTGATAAATTGGTTTTTGGGTTGATTCTTGTGATTGCCTTGCAGTTACCGCAACTGGCTGATCATTATCAGCAATTTCTCGCTGGACTTTATGCATCAACCCAATGGCAGGTAGAAGGCTACGAGGCAACGGCTAAGGAATATCATTATGCCGATGCTGAGGCCATGATTGCCCGTCACCAGCAAAATGAGGAGCCTAGCGTGCGTGCCGACGCCGAGCAAAAGGTGCAGACACTGGCGCTTTATAAAGAGCTAACACAGGGCTTGGCGATGTTTAACACGGGCAATTTGTTTGAAAAAACTGCTTATATGTTTAACCCCGTTCGCTTTGATTATCTGGAGAAAACCGTCAGTAACTTTAAGCCTGGAATACCTTTAACCACCTGTGGGATTGGTTTTGGCGTTGTGGTGGCGTTAGTCGTGCATTATCTCGGGTCAATCCCTTTTATCCTGTGGGCAAGGCGTCGAAAGCGGCAGAGATTAGCGAGAGCAAATTAGCTTTTAAAAGCCGTTATGCTTGTTAGAACGCGGCGATCTCTTAGACGAGGCTTAGCGTTGTTGCAGCCCTAATTGTACTGAATGACTTGCAGTTGAATGACTCGTATCTAAATGACGAGTGGTGAAATGGCTAGTGCTTATAACAATGATGCCCATCATGCGTTATGGCTTAAAACCCGTTCTTAAAACCATCCCTTAAAATCTGTTCTTAAAAAGTGCTTAAAATAAGCCTTTAAAACAAGTCTTTAAATCTGTGATACAGCATGCCAGCCGCGAGCATAGGTGAGCGGAATGTCGGGCCGCCGGGGAAGGTCATGTGTTTGATTTTTGCGAACACATCGAAATGCCCCGCCTGTTGGCAAATCGCCTCGGCCAGTAGTTTTGCGGCCATGTGAGTGGCATTCACGCCATGTCCTGCATAGGCTTGGGCGTAGAAAATATTATTGGCATCGGGCAGGCGACCAATTTGTGGCATACGGTTCGCGCCAATACCTATCATGCCGCCCCATTCATAATCGATACGCACGCCTTTTAACTGTGGAAATACCTTCTCCAGATTCGGTCTCAGTGCTGCTTCAATATCTCTGGGGTCTTTACCTGAGTAAGTACAAAGGCCACCAAACAGCAGTCGACGATCTGCGGATAAGTGAAAGTAATCTAAGGCAATTCGCATATCGGCGAAGGCCATATTCTGCGGGATAATGCTCGCGCATTGGGCCTCAGTTAAGGGCTCGGTCGCCAATAAATAACTGCCGGCGGGTAATACTTTACCCCCTGCAAAACTGTTAAGTTTGTGGCCAATATAGGCATTGCCAGCCAGTACTAAGTATTGGCAAGTGACTTCGCCCTTGGCGGTCATAACCTTAGGTTTAGCGCCTTGAATGATTTTTTCGGCGGCGCTGTATTCAAACAACTGCACGCCCAGATTACGGGCGACGCGTGCCTCACCCAGAGCAAGATTCAGCGGGTGTAAATGGCCGCTGCCCATATCAACCAGCGCACCTTGATAAAAATCTGAGCCTATGACTTCACCTAATTGTCCCTTAGTTAACAGCTTGATTTCTTGCTGATAACCCATGGCCTTGAGTGCGCTAAATTCTTCTTCAAGCTCATCCATGTGGCGAGGTTTAACTGCCAAATCGCAGTAACCCATTTGTAGATCACAGTCGATACTGTGTTCTTGTATGCGATTTCGTACAATTTCGACAGCTTCAAAGCCCATCTGTTGGATTGCTTGAACACCTTCTGTGCCGATTTCACTGTGAAATTGCGCAGGGTCATGGCCTATTCCGCGAATGAGTTCGCCGCCGTTTCGCCCCGATGCGCCCCAGCCAATGCGCTTGGCTTCTAATAGGACGACACTCATGCCGCGCTGTGCGAGTTCTATGGCGGTATTGATACCGCTAAAGCCGCCGCCGACTATGCAGACATCAGCACTGATATTGCCTTCGAGTTGTGGGTGCGCGTAAATTTCTTTAGCAGTATCAACATAATAAGAGTGTGGGTACTGTTCGCTGTGCACTGGAGGTTTGCTTGCCATTATGGCTCCAAAAAATTGTTTTTATTGTAAATTGGACTTGTCTCAGTATACTCATCACACTTTTAACATGACGCAAAAAAGTGTTCGTTTTATTTAACACGCTTTTTATGTAGAATACAATGAAAGCAGTAAAACACGCGCTTTTTGGGCGAAAATGCGTTCTGGATGGTGTTTATCCTGAACAACCTGTTCGTCATCTATCGGGGTTGACCCGAGCCTTCAGGGGGATGTGAAATTTGGATATTGGAGCCAGCCTCAAAACTGTTCGAAAAATGAAAGGCTTATCTCAACGAGAATTGGCCAAACGTGCTGGTGTGACTAACAGTACGATTTCAATGATCGAGAAAAACAGTGTTAGCCCGTCAGTCAGCTCTCTAAAAAAAGTGCTGTCGGGTATCCCGATGTCTTTAGTGGATTTTTTCTCCATTGAAGCCTCTGCGGATAGTGAGCAAAAGGTCGTCTATCGATCCAATGAATTACTGGATATCGGCACTGGACCACTTGAATTTAAACTGATCGGCCGTGATTATCCGAATCGCGCTATGTCAGTGATGAGTGAAATTTATCCGCCCGGTTCAGATACGGGTGAAGAAATGCTGAAGCACGAAGGTGAAGAGGCTGCGATGGTGATCGAAGGTAAATTCGAACTCACTGTGGGTGATGAAGTGTATATTTTGGAAGCGGGTGACAGTTACTACTTTAATAGTGAAGTGCCCCATAGATTCCGCAATCCCTTTGATGAACCTTGCCGTCTGGTGAGTGCGACTACGCCTGCGAACTTCTAGTTAAGTCATCAACTTACCCTATTATTCAACATATTAGGCCACTTATTCACTAGAAGTGAGTGGCGTAATACTGTTATTCAACACAACTGCGGATTTATACCAATCACATTAAATATCTAATCAGTTCAGAGCCTCACAGGCATTTCAATCCAAGGCGCATTGACGCAGAAATGGTCATTCCCTTTTAAGTCAATGCAACACGGGAGTGGGATGCCTGTGAGGCTCCCGAAGGGCGGGTTTCAACGCACTTTATACTGCGTTTAAGGCTTTCGACAGAGCACCACTATGCCTTCAAGCCTTCGCCTTGTCTAAAGCGCGTTGAACTCCCGCTGAATGAACAGATATTTAATACGATTGGTATTACCTCCTTTCTAATCCTGTCATATTTGTTATATATCCTCTTCTTTGTGTAAATAATATTGGTTCAAATTTAGCGCGAATACGGTTTAATTTACGCTGCTAAAAGTGAGCTTTTTGCCAGCTGAAGCACTATTTTATTCACATGAAATAACATTAAATAACCAAAATATAGGTTTAACTACATGTTATTTATGCTTATTAAACACAAGTGGATGAAATAATCCTTAACAAGTGCTTAACCTCTTGCCTAGTGTGAAATTTCGGTGTACTGTGTGAAAAAATGAACATTTAAAGACAAAGTGTTCGTTATGCTAGTAAAACGAATTCTAAAGGTGAGATATGTCAGCCGATTTGCCCCTCATAGGTGTTATTGCTTGTAATCAACAACTGGGTTCACATCCCTTTAATATTGTTGGTGAAAAATATCTATTAGGTGTAGTTAATGGCGCGAAAGGCTGGCCGTTAGTGATCCCATCGTTAGGCGGCGATTTACCGATAGACGCGATTTTAGAACGTCTTGACGGTATTTTGTTTACTGGCTCTCCTTCTAATGTAGAACCCCATCTTTATGCAGGCCAACCGAGTGAGCTTGGTACACACCATGATCCTAAACGTGATGCGACGACTTTGCCGCTGATCCACGCCGCTATTGCTGCTGGGGTACCTGTATTAGGTATTTGTCGCGGTTTTCAAGAAATGAATGTGGCATTTGGTGGCAGTTTGCACCAGAAGTTATATGAGGTGGGTGGCTTTATTGAACATAGAGAAGATAAAACCGCATCCTTAGATGTGCAATATGGGGCTTCTCACAGTATTACTGTTGAGCCCGGGGGGCTTATTTACGAGGCCTGGGGCCGTAACTCTGCAGAGGTCAACTCTGTGCATACTCAAGGCGTGGAGCGTCTGGGTGTTGGGTTGCGGCCAGAAGCTTATGCTCCAGATGGGTTAGTGGAGGCTTTCTCCGTAATAGGTACTAAAGAATTTGCCCTCGGTGTGCAATGGCATCCAGAGTGGAAGGTGAGCGAAAATCCGTTTTACCTCTCCCTTTTCAATGCCTTCGGTGATGCATGCCGGCGCAGGGCTACAACTCGAGTGAAATAATAATGAATAAGCTAATCGCTTTTTTAAAAGAACGAAAAATCACAGAAGTCGAATGTGTTATCAGTGACATGACTGGCATCGCCCGCGGCAAGATTGCACCAGTCGATAAGTTTCTCGATGAAAAAGGCATGCGTTTGCCCGAAAGCGTGCTGTTACAAACCGTCACCGGCGATTTTGTGAATGAAGATGTTTACTACAGCTTGCTCGATGCTGCCGACATCGATTTTGTCTGTGTACCTGATGAAAACGCTGTTTTTATGTTGCCTTGGACCATAGAAGCCACGGCACAGGTGATCCACGATTGCTACGACAGAATGGGTAATCCGATTGAGCTGTCACCACGTAACGTATTGAAAAAAGTCTTGTCTCTCTATGACGAACAGGGCTGGGAACCGGTTATCGCTCCTGAAATGGAGTTCTATTTGACCCGTCGTAGTGACGACCACGATTTACCCCTAAAGCCACCAATTGGCCGTTCAGGTCGACCCGAAGCGGGCCGCCAGTCTTTCTCTATCGATGCAGCCAACGAATACGATCCTATGTTTGAAGACATGTACGATTGGTGTGAGCTTCAAGGTTTAGATATCGATACCCTAATCCATGAAGATGGCCCTGCGCAGATGGAGATTAACTTCAGCCACGGCAATCCATTGTCCCTTGCTGATCAAGTGTTTATCTTTAAACGCACCTTGCGCGAAGCGGCACTGAAGCACGATGTTTGCGCTACCTTTATGGCCAAACCTGTGACTGACGAACCTGGCAGTGCAATGCACATTCACCAAAGTGTGATCAATAAAGAGACAGGCAAAAATATTTTCACCAATGAAGATGGCACTAAGAGCCAGTTATTCTTGGGATATATCGCCGGTCTGCAAAAATTCATCCCTGAGTTGCTGCCGCTGATGGCGCCCAATGCTAACTCTTTCCGTCGTTTCCTACCCGGCACTTCAGCGCCAGTGAACTTAGAGTGGGGCGATGAAAACCGCACCTGTGGATTACGTATTCCAGAGTCTTCACCACAAAACCGTCGTATCGAAAACCGTATTCCCGGCGCCGATGCTAACTGTTATTTGGCAATTGCCGCGAGCTTATTGTGTGGTTATATCGGCATGGTTGAGCAGCTAAAACCTTCGACGCCAGTGCAGGGTAAAGCCAACGAAAGCCGCAGTAACAACACCCATTGTTTGCCTTTAACCTTAGAAGAAGCGTTAGCGGCGATGGAAGAAAGTGATGCCTGTAAGCAGTATTTAGGTGAAGCCTTCACCACAGGTTTTGTGGCGGTGAAACAGGCCGAACTTGAAAACTTCCGCCGTGTGGTCAGCTCATGGGAACGTGAATTCCTACTGCTCACTGTGTAATGTTTTTGGATTGAGTGTACTGACAGTGTCGCCGCGTTAACCCAAGGAAAACAGAGGTTAACATCGGTAATCACAAGACTGAGCTTTGCACTGTTTTAGTGAGATTGCACCCAACCGGTGCAACTCATTTGTTAAATAATCTGATGGTTTTTAATGGCTTGTTGATTAAAGTGATTATTCAATTCAGATGCGTGTCCGCTAGAGAAGTGAAATATGCCTAACTGTTTTAAGTCGCTCGTTTGATAGAGTCGCTAACTAATTGTTAGTCATATTTAAAATGTGTTTTATCTTAGTGGTTTTTGCGATTACTTAGGGACTTGAGGCATTTGCCTTAATGTTGCAATATGTACAAGCAGTGTCATATCTAGTCTAATTTTTTGAGTGTTAATGCAATACCGATGCCTCGAAAATTTGGCACGAAACCTGATACTTAACAAATTGCAGCAAGATATAAAGGTGGCATGGAACTCATGCCGTAGAGACTGCCGATGCGGTTTGTAAGGTGTAGCATTGGTCGAAAATAACAACAATATCCGGATAGCCCGGTGACACAATGTCAGAATTTGCTTAAGCAATTCTGCTACCCGAGAAAGGAGAAAGCATGAAGCTATTTAATAAGATGACCACTCTAGCTCTGGTAACTGCGAGCGTATTAGCGAGCGCAGCAGCCCAAGCGGAAGAAGTGGTTCGCGTGTATAACTGGTCAGATTATATCGCGGAAGATACCTTAGAAAACTTCAAGAAAGAAACGGGCATTCGGGTAATTTACGATGTGTTCGATAGTAACGAAGTGCTTGAGGCTAAATTGCTGTCTGGTCGTAGTGGCTACGATATCGTTGTCCCTTCTAACCACTTTCTCGCTAAGCAAATCAAAGCGGGTGCTTTCAAACCTTTAGATCGCGCTAAGCTACCTAACTTCAAAAATTTAAATCCTGCCCTGATGAAGCTACTTGAGAAAGCCGATCCGGGTAACCAGTATGCCGTGCCTTATTTATGGGGAACCAATGGTATTGGTTACAACATAGATAAAGTGAAAGCGGCTGTGGGTGAAGATGCGCCATTCAACTCAATGGAACTGATCTTCAATCCTAAATATGCTGAAAAAATCTCTAAGTGTGGCTTTGCTATGCTGGACTCTGCCGACGATATGGTGCCTCAAGCACTGATTTATTTAGGTTTAGATCCTAACAGCGCCAACCCAAGCGATTATGAAAAAGCCGGTGAGTTACTGGAAAAAATCCGTCCTTACGTGACCTATTTCCACTCATCTCGCTATATTTCCGACTTAGCAAACGGTGACATTTGTGTGGCCTTTGGTTTCTCTGGCGACGTCTTCCAAGCTAAAGCACGTGCTGAAGAGGCGGGGAATGGCAATAAGATCGGTTACTCTATTCCAAAAGAAGGCGCCAACCTGTGGTTTGATATGTTAGCTATCCCAGCCGATTCGACTAACGCAGATAATGCACTGACGCTGATTAACTATTTCCTCCGTCCAGAAGTCATAGCGCCTATCTCTAATTATGTCGCCTATGCTAACCCGAACGATCCTGCACAACCTCTGGTTGATGAGGCTATCCGCACCGATCCCGCGATTTATCCACCACAAGAAGTGTTAGATAAACTTTATATTGGTGAAATCCGTCCTTTGAAAATCCAACGCGTATTAACCCGTGTTTGGACCAAAGTGAAGTCAGGACAATAGTCGATAAGGGGCAAGCCTAGCTTGCCCCTAACTTGGCAGACTTGCTATGTCCAATCCTATGCATAGTTCATCCACGTATAGGATTTGACACAGTTTGGTTAACCTCTTTTCATTCATTAATCGTGTTGAACCCAGAGTTTGAGCGTATTGACGCATCATTTTCGGGTGGAGAAGTACTATGGCAATCACCTCGGGCGTCACCAATAAACCGACAACAAAGACGCAAGAAAAAGTACTGCTCAGAATTGAGCGGGTAAGCAAGTTATTCGATGACGTACGGGCTGTCGACGACGTGTCATTAACCATCAATAAAGGCGAAATCTTTGCCTTGCTCGGCGGCTCAGGCTCGGGTAAGTCGACGTTATTGCGCATGTTAGCGGGATTTGAAAAGCCCACCTCTGGCCGTATTTTCCTCGATGGCGAAGACATCACAGATTTACCCCCATACGAACGTCCGATCAATATGATGTTCCAATCCTATGCTCTGTTTCCCCACATGACAGTGGCGCAAAACATTGCCTTTGGTTTGAAGCAAGACAAGTTACCTAAGGCCGAAATTGAGCAGCGCGTACAAGATATGCTCAAGCTAGTACACATGGAGCAATACGGAAAACGTAAGCCGCATCAGTTATCCGGTGGTCAGCGTCAGCGTGTTGCCTTGGCCCGTTCACTGGCAAAACGGCCGAAATTATTACTGCTCGATGAGCCAATGGGCGCATTGGACAAAAAACTGCGTACCCAGATGCAACTCGAAGTGGTTGAAATTCTTGAGCGTGTCGGTGTGACCTGCGTGATGGTGACCCACGATCAAGAAGAAGCCATGACAATGGCGGGGCGCATTTCCATTATGAGCGACGGTTGGATTGCCCAAACAGGCTCGCCAATGGATATTTACGAAAGCCCGAATAGCCGCATGATTGCCGAATTTATCGGTACAGTGAACTTGTTTGGTGGCGCGATTGAAGTGGATGAAGTCGACCATTTGATCATTAAACCTAATGAGTTGGCTCAATCTTTCTATGTCGGTTACGGGGTGTCGACCAACGTCGAAGACAAAAACGTGTGGTTAGCTGTGCGTCCTGAAAAGACCATTATTAGCCGCGAACAGCCTGAAGGTCAGTACAACTGGGCCAAGGGAATCGTACACGATATCGCGTATTTAGGCGGTATTTCAGTGTATTACATTCGTTTAGAGAATGGTCAAATCGTCCAGTGCAGTATGACTAACCGTGAACGCCGCGCCGATCATGCCACATGGGATGACGAAGTGTTCATCAGTTGGGAGGACACCAGTGGCGTGGTGTTGAGATCATGAAGATACCGACTAAATTAAAGTGGCTCAAAGGCCGCATTTGGACCATAGGCATACCCTATGCTTGGCTGTTATTGTTCTTTGCCTTGCCATTTGCGATTGTCCTTAAACTGAGTTTTTCGACGGCGGCGATTGCGATCCCGCCCTATGAAGCCACGTTCCAATATGCCGATGATGTATTAAATATCTTCCTGCATTTTGGTAACTATTTGATGTTGCTCGATGATTCGCTGTATTACATGGCGTATCTCAGCTCATTGAAAATGGCGTTAATTTCGACCATCGGCTGTTTGATTATTGGCTATCCAATGGCCTATGCGATTGCCCGTGCGCCAGCGCGTTTGCAAACCGTATTGCTGCTGTTAGTCATGTTGCCTTCTTGGACCTCATTTTTAATCCGGGTTTACGCTTGGATGGGGATCTTAAGTAACACAGGGATCATCAACCATTCGCTGATGTGGCTGGGAATCATCTCTGAGCCGTTACAAATCCTTAATACCAATATTGCCGTGTATATCGGCATTATCTATGCGTATTTACCTTTTATGATTTTGCCCTTGTACGCCACCTTAGTGAAACTCGATATGAGTTTGATTGAAGCCGCTTCTGACTTAGGCTCAAGCCGTTTAAATACCTTCTGGAAAATCACTTTTCCGCTGTCAAAAAGCGGTGTGATTGCCGGTTCTATGTTGGTGTTTATTCCTGCTGTGGGTGAGTTTGTGATCCCTGAGCTACTCGGTGGTCCAGATTCCTTAATGATAGGTCGAGTCTTATGGCAAGAATTCTTCAATAACCGCGACTGGCCTGTGGCTTCGTCACTGGCGATTGTAATGCTGGGCTTATTGATTATTCCTATTACCTTATTCCATCGCTATCAGGCGCGTAGTTTGGAGAAAGACCTATGAAAAAGTTAAGTTTTTCTTCAGCAATGTTGTGGTTTGGCTTGTTCTTCCTCTATGCACCTATGTTAGTGCTGGTGATTTACTCCTTTAACGACTCAAAATTAGTGACGGTATGGGGCGGATTTTCACCAAAATGGTATGGCGAGTTATTTCAAGACCAACAGATTTTAGATGCGGTATGGACCAGTCTACGGATTGCCTTTTATAGCTCAACCATGGCGGTGATTATTGGCACTATGGCGGCTTTTGTGATGACGCGCTTTAAGCGTTCATGGGCGAAGCTGACATTATCGAACATGATCACAGCACCACTGGTTATGCCAGAGGTGATCACAGGTCTGTCTTTGCTACTGCTATTTGTGCACATGGCCGACTTGTTTGGTTGGCCTAAAGAGCGCGGCATGTTAACTGTGTGGATTGCGCATTCGACCTTCTGCGCTGCCTATGTGGCTGTGGTTGTGTCGTCAAGATTGCGCGAGCTGGACATGTCTATCGAAGAAGCGGCAATGGACTTAGGGGCAACACCGCTAAAGACCTTCTTCCTCATCACAGTGCCTATGATTTCGCCGGCGCTGGTGGCGGGTTGGTTGTTGTCATTCAGTTTGTCATTAGACGATTTAGTGATCGCAAGTTTTGCCTCGGGCCCAGGTGCAACGACGCTGCCTATGGTGGTGTTCTCCTCGGTACGTTTAGGGGTTTCGCCTAAGATCAACGCCTTAGCGACGCTGATCATTCTGTGTGTCTCCTTAATCGCCTTCTTGTCTTGGTATATGGCAAGGCGGGCAGAGAAACGCGACCGCACACCGATGAACTAGTTA
Source organism: Shewanella sp. SP1S2-4 (assembly GCF_031932075.1). Classification (NCBI taxonomy): domain Bacteria; kingdom Pseudomonadati; phylum Pseudomonadota; class Gammaproteobacteria; order Alteromonadales; family Shewanellaceae; genus Shewanella; species Shewanella sp. SP1S2-4. The sequence continues at coordinate 423,884 of NZ_JAUOET010000001.1, read as the reverse complement.
GCTTAATCTTGAGGTGGCTTTGGTATCGTCAAAGCCACCCTTGTTAATTGTCACCGCTCCCATCATCCGCTTCGCTTTGCAGCCCAGTTCTGCTACTCGACACCATTAGCATGACATCGCTGCGCTTAAGAATATTGCGTGTTTGAAATATCAAACAAAATGTAAATTATTGCACTTTTCTGGCTAGTGTTTCGTTTTCTGAAGGTGTAGGATGTGATGGCTGTTTAAAATAATGAACATTAGAATTCAAGGGAACAACATGTCTGCCATAGCTCACGCTGGATCATATTATGCGGCATCGGCCAACGATAAGGTTGAACGTCCGCGCCTAGAGGAATCGATTGAAGCCGATGTTTGTGTGATTGGCGCGGGTTATACGGGCCTTTCTGCTGCGCTACATTTATTAGAATCTGGCTTTAGTGTGGTGGTGTTAGAAGCCGCTCGCATTGGCTGGGGCGCCTCGGGCCGTAATGGCGGACAAATCGTCAATAGTTTTAGCCGTGACATTGATACTATTGAAAAAACAGTCGGCAAAGAACAAGGTAAACTCTTTGGCCAAATGGCCTTTGAGGGCGGAAAAATCATCCGCGATCGGATTGCTAAGTACAACATTCAATGCGATCTAAAAGATGGCGGCGTGTTTGCTGCGATGAACGAAAAACAAATGGGTCATCTGCGCCATCAAAAGCAACTGTGGGAAAGCCACGGTCATGTGAATCAGCTCGAACTCCTCGATGCCAAAGGCATTCGCGGTGTGGTAAATACTGAGCGCTATGTCGGTGGTCTGCTCGATAAAAGCGGCGGCCATATTCATCCGCTTAACTTAGCTCTTGGCGAAGCGCGTGCGGTCGAATCCCTCGGCGGCAAGATTTTTGAAGACTCAGCAGTGCTGAGTGTCGATGAAGGCGATAGCCCAGTTGTGCATACGGCGCAGGGCAGTGTCAAAGCCAAGTTTGTGGTCGTGGCGGGTAACGCCTATTTAGGTAAGTTAATGCCAGAGTTGCAGGCGAAGTCTATGCCCTGCGGCACGCAAGTGATTACCACTGAGCCTTTGAGTGACGATCTGGCCGCGAGCTTATTACCGCAGGATTACTGCGTCGAAGACTGTAACTATCTACTCGATTATTTCCGTCTGTCTGGCGACAAGCGGATGGTTTACGGCGGCGGCGTAGTGTATGGCGCCCGCGATCCGGCGGACATTAAGTCGATCATTATTCCGAATATGCTCAAAACCTTCCCGCAATTAAAAGATGTGAAGATCGATTATGCGTGGACAGGTAACTTTCTGCTGACGCTATCGCGCCTGCCACAGGTCGGTCGTATCGGTAAGAACATCTATTATTCACAGGGTTGCAGTGGCCACGGTGTCACTTATACCCATCTGGCGGGCAAGTTACTGGCCGAAATGCTCAACGGCCAAGCCACGCGCTTCGATGCCTTTGCTGCATTGCCACATTATCCATTCCCCGGTGGTCACGCACTTCGCGTCCCTTTTAGCGCTATCGGAGCTTGGTATTACACGTTAAGAGACAAACTGGGTCTCTAACATCATCACTTTTAAGAAGCTAGGTAGCTTCACAATACGAGGAAATCCTTGTGCAATTAAATGATCCGAGTTTGCTACATCAACAGTCTTTTATTAATGGTCAATGGTGTGATGCCGTTTCTGGTGACACGTTAAAGGTGGTTAATCCCGCAACCAATGCCTTGATTGGTCATGTTCCTAATATGGGACAAGTTGAAACTGAGATGGCGATTAAGGCGGCAGAAGCGGCTTTACCTGCATGGCGAGCGCTCACAGCCAAAGAGCGCGGCGCTAAGTTAAGGCGTTGGTTTGAATTACTCAATGAAAACAGTGATGACTTAGCATTGCTCATGACGACCGAGCAGGGTAAACCGCTGGCAGAAGCGAAAGGTGAAGTAACCTACGCGGCTTCGTTTATTGAGTGGTTTGCCGAAGAAGCGAAACGTATTTATGGCGATACTATTCCTGGGCATCAAGGGGATAAGCGCTTGATGGTGATCAAGCAGCCTGTCGGTGTAACTGCCGCGATAACGCCGTGGAACTTTCCTGCGGCTATGATCACCCGCAAAGCTGCTCCAGCGTTAGCTGCGGGTTGTACTATGGTGGTAAAACCGGCGCACCAAACACCATTTACCGCATTAGCGATGGCTGAACTTGCTAAGCGTGCTGGTATTCCTGCGGGCGTATTTAGTGTGTTAACGGGTGATGCGGTGCAGATTGGTAATGAAATGTGCAGCAACCCGATAGTGCGTAAGCTGTCTTTCACAGGCTCAACCAATATCGGTATTAAATTAATGGCGCAATGTGCGCCTACCTTAAAAAAACTGTCGCTAGAGCTTGGCGGCAATGCACCATTTATCGTGTTTAACGATGCCAATATCGATGCCGCTGTCGAAGGCGCCATGATTGCTAAATATCGTAATGCCGGCCAAACCTGCGTCTGCGCAAACCGCATTTATGTGCAAGACGGTGTATACGACGAGTTCGCCTTAAAACTCAGCACTGCTGTGGGCAAGCTTAAGGTTGGAGAGGGCATCAAGGAGGGCATCACTACGGGTCCGCTGATCAATGCTGCCGCAGTCGAAAAAGTGCAAAGTCATCTTATCGACGCCATAGCTAAAGGCGCATCTGTGCTCGCTGGCGGTAAAGTCCACGACCTTGGCGGTAATTTCTTCGAGCCAACCGTGCTGACTAACGTTGATAAAAGCATGCTCGTTGCCCGCGAAGAAACCTTTGGTCCACTCGCGCCGCTGTTTAAATTCAGCGATGTCGACGATGTGATTAAACAAGCTAACGATACTGAATTTGGCCTTGCCGCTTATTTCTATGGCCGCGATATTTCACTGGTGTGGAAAGTCGCCGAAGCCTTGGAATACGGCATGGTTGGGGTCAACACTGGCTTGATTTCGACGGAAGTCGCACCCTTTGGCGGGATGAAATCCTCTGGACTGGGCCGTGAAGGTTCTAAGTTCGGCATCGAAGAATATTTAGAAATGAAGTACATCTGCATGTCCGTTTAATACGGTCCGATTTGGCGTGTGAGGAACACTAAATGACAACAACCAATGATTCATTGATGGCACGTCGCCAAGCCGCAGTTGCGGGTGGTGTCGGGCAAATTCACCCAATCTTTACCGCGCGCGCCGAAAACGCGACCGTGTGGGATGTTGAAGGGCGCGAGTTTATCGATTTTGCGGGCGGCATTGCTGTGCTTAATACCGGTCATCTTCACCCTAAAGTGAAGGCAGCGGTTGCGGCTCAGCTGGATAATTTCTCCCACACTTGTTTTATGGTGCTCGGTTACGAGAGCTATATCCAAGTGTGTGAAAAGCTCAATCAATTGGTGCCAGGGGATTTTGCCAAGAAGACAGCATTATTCACTAGTGGTTCAGAAGCGGTTGAAAACGCAGTTAAAGTGGCGCGTGCCTATACCAAACGTGCTGGCGTGATTGCGTTTACGTCTGGCTACCATGGTCGCACTATCGCAGCCTTAGCACTGACCGGTAAAGTCGCGCCTTACAGTAAAGGTATGGGGCTGATGTCGGCGAATGTGTTCCGCGCTGAGTTCCCCTGCGAGCTGCACGGCGTGTCCGATGACGATGCTATGGCCTCGATTGAACGTATCTTTAAAAATGATGCCGAGCCAAGTGATATCGCCGCCATTATTTTAGAGCCAGTGCAGGGCGAGGGCGGTTTCTACGCCGCATCACCCGCCTTTATGCAGCGCCTGCGCGCACTGTGCGACCGTGAAGGCATTATGCTCATCGCCGATGAAGTGCAAACGGGCGCAGGCCGTACTGGCACTTTCTTCGCTATGGAACAAATGGGTGTGGCTGCGGATATCACGACTTTTGCTAAATCTATCGCGGGTGGTTTCCCACTTTCTGGCATTACTGGCCGCGCGCAAGTGATGGATGCGATTGGTCCGGGTGGTCTTGGCGGTACGTATGGTGGCAGCCCGTTAGCGTGCGCCGCAGCGCTTGCTGTTATTGAAGTGTTTGAAGAAGAAAAGCTGTTAGATCGTGCCAATACCATAGGTGAGCGCATTAAGTCTGCATTGAACGTGATGCAGGTCGAACACGCCCAAATCGCCGATGTGCGTGGTTTAGGCGCGATGATCGCTATCGAATTAATGGAAGATGGCAAACCTGCACCGCACTATTGCGCGCAAGTGTTAGCTGATGCCCGTGACCGTGGATTGATTTTATTATCCTGCGGCACTTACGGTAATGTGCTGCGTATTTTGGTGCCATTAACCGCGCCGGATGCACAAATTGATGCAGGCCTTGGTATCCTCAAAGCCAGCTTCGATGCCGTACTGAAAAGTTAATATTGCTTTGATATAAACTTGTTTTAGATGACAGTTTTACATAATAAAAATCCCGCTTCGGCGGGATTTTTTATGGGGCAATTGTTTTGAGGATGGTTCTATTGGCAGCTATTTTTACTGCCAATAGCTTTCAGCACGAGTCAGTTGACTGAATCGCTACTGTTTAATCTCCATTAGGATCTGCAACGCCTTCTTGCGTTTATCAAGATCGTACAAGTCGTTGGTGAAGATAAACTCATTCACGCCAAGTTCTTTGACGATCATTTCCAAACGATGCTTAATCGTCGCTGGGCCGCCAATGACAGATAAACCTAAGAAATTATCGACATAGGTTTCTTCTTGCGCACTCCATAAGCCATCCATCGTTTCAACCGGAGGTTTTAACCATAACTCGTGACCACGGATAAGCGCCAGTACGCGCTGTTTCGAGGTCGTGCCCAGAAATTGCGCCTCTTCATCAGTGTCGGCAGCAACGAGCGGCAAACCTAACATCACATAGGGCTTATCAAGCACTTGAGAAGGTTTAAAGTCGCGGCGATAGATTTCAATCGCATCGTAAAGAAAACGTGGGGCAAAGTGGCCCGCAAACACATAGGGCAAACCGCGCTGCGCCGCTAATTGTGCGCTAAAGAGACTCGAACCCAATAACCAAATCGGCACATTAGTGCCTTCTCCAGGAATCGCTCGCACCGCATGGCGACCATTGTAAGGGCCGAGTAAGGTTTGTAATTCACTGACTTCTTCAGGGAATTGTTCGGCGCGACTGGTATCGCGGTTCAGTGCTCGGCTGGTCACTTGATCGCTGCCCGGTGCGCGTCCCAGTCCTAAATCGATGCGACCAGGATAGAGACTTTCAAGGGTACCGAACTGTTCGGCAACCACTAACGGCGCATGGTTTGGCAGCATAATGCCACCCGCGCCGACGCGAATACGCTGCGTATTGCCAGCAATATAGCCAATTAATACTGAGGTCGCCGCGCTGGCGATACCGGGCATATTGTGGTGTTCGGCAAACCAAAAACGATTAAAGCCGAGTCTGTCGGCTTCCTTGGCATACTGCAAACTGCTGTGCAGCGTTTCACCCACGGTTGAGCCTTGGCGCATGGGCGCGAGTTCCAATAGCGAGAAGGGAATATCGGCCAATATTGATGTCTGTTGTGACATAGTGTCTCCAAGTGACTGCCGTTTTTGCTAACGACAACAAGAGGCGCTAACAGTGTTAGTCGCATTGCTAGTGGCATTGTTAGGCGCATAGCGAAGAACAAGCGTTAACGGCTCAGTCTTGATGAATAAAAAGGTATTCAGTGTTATTGATATGGGGCTAAGTGGCGCGCTTCTCAAGCTTGAACGGTTAACTCTTTTCCCCTCCGTTATTTCATTAATCATGTCAATTTGAGTTTGCACTTGAGCAGTGCTATTAAACCGAGTGCGTCTGGGTTCATATTTGCTTTGTAACAAATCGAGACGGTGAAGTCATCCCAGCTAGAGGGACGATAATGTGGAACTGAAGATCTTATTCTCAGCAACTCAGCGCTAGGCCTGTCACTGCGGGATTGGGTGAGGTTCGCTACAGCTCATTTGGTTATGAGTTGCAACACAAGGGTATAACTAAGTGAAGTGATAAAAAACTGCCGATAGCAGGGCTATCGGCAGTTGATGTTATGCAATAGATAAATCGCTATTGTCAGTCGCGCATTACTGCTCGGCTTTCACATCCCTTAGCGATGCCGCAGCACTTTCATTCTCAGTATTATTATGTGAATGGTGAGTCTCAGTCAGGCGACGCATTAGTGGTAATACCGCAAGGGCGATAAAGGTACAAACCACAGCCGCGATACCCAATTTATTAAATAGACTGGTGTATACGGGCAAGGTTTGCAGTGGATCGACTAAATCTTTCGGTACACTGGCGAAGTTAGCGACCACACCGCCCAGATACTGTGAAATACCTGAGGCGACGAAATAGGCTCCCATCATAAAGCCGCCCATACGCGCAGGTACGTAGCGGGCAATCATAGCAAGACCAAGACCACTCACCAGCAATTCGCCTAAAGAGTAAGAGGCATAGCCCCAGATCATGATCCATGAAGAGGTTTTACCGTTGACGGCAAATTGTCCGGCAAAGCCATAGATAAAGAAGCCAATCGCTACAACGGCAAAACCGAGGGCAAATTTCGCCGCGATAGAGAAGTCTTTATCATTACGACCTGCCCACGAATAACTCCAAGCCAAGATTGGACTTAACACCATAATCCATAATGGATTCAATGCTTGGAACTGGGCCGGTGACCAAGTCCACAAATGGGTACCAAAAATTTGGAAATCCCAGTCCACGTTACGCAAGGCAAACAGCGCCAATGACGTCGACATTTGTTGATAGAAGATAAAGAAGAACACGGTTTGCACTGTGAGGATAAGCGCCGCAATCAGTCCCGCTCGTTCACTGGTTTCGCTGGTGCGGATCAAGTGAAAGAAAATGGCCAATACCGCTACACCAGCGGCGTAAACAAAGACACGGGCAACCGCTTCATATTCCAGAATAATGGCCGAAGCGACTACTGACAACGCGGCCAGAGCTAATACTATCGCGAGGCTTTTCTTGTTCACTGGGCGAGTATCAGGCTCAGAACCGTAATGGACTAAACTCTTACGCATAAGTGCATAGTTGCCTAAACCCACCAATATGCCGACACAACACACGGCAAAGGCGGCATGCCAGCCAAACTCGTTGCCATACTGGGCGTTTACATAATCTTTAATCCAAGGCGTGAGCAACATAGAGAAGGTCGAGCCAACGTTGACCGCCATATAATAGATGGTAAACGCACTGTCGATTTTAGAATCGTCACCTTCGTAAATTTTACGAACTAAGTTACCGGCATTGGGTTTGAACAGGCCGTTACCGACCACAATCACGCCGAGCGCTGAAAACATAAACCACGTATTTTCAGTGGGTACGGCCATCAGCGCATAACCCAGAGACAAAATCCCCGCACCCAGCAGCATAGTGCGTTTAGTGCCGAGGATCTTATCCCCAACCCAACCACCAATGGCCGGTGATACATAAATGAGCGCCGCACAGGCACTCCATACTAAGTTTGCACGTGAGTCATCAAAGCCAAGGCGCTGCACCATAAAGTACACAATCAGCGCTTGCATGCCGTAATAACCAAAGCGTTCCCATAATTCGATAAGAGACACAGTCATAAATGAATGTGTTTTACTTACCGGAGCAGTCCCAATAGTCATATCGCTTGCTTCCAACATTGTTGTTTTAATATTTGAGTTCAAAAGTATAAGGCGATAACCCAAGCAAACCAATGGCAGAGACTGGCAAAACAGACTTTGTTACAAATGAATTGATGAATTTTAATGTGTGTTTAAGGCTTTGGGCGGTGTTAACAACGATTTTGGGGACGTCAATAAACCCAGCTAAAACTTAGGTCGTCAGCGTCAGCCACACATAAAGCTTTATGTATCGTTCAGTTAGCGGACTGAGGGTTTAATTTTTTCAGACATAGTTATTATCTTATCAACTCAATACGTTCGAGTGATAAACTTAACAAGGCCTTTTAAGAAAGCGACTTAACATTGTCAGTTGAAAGACCTGAATTTAACTCATTCGACAGTCCGCTAATGTGAAACAGAGAATGCAGAATTGGCAACAATTTAAACCGTAATTTTGTGAGAAGATAATGATATATGGCTCATTTTTAGCGGCAGCTCGTCACGTTAGCATGATTATTTTGAGTTTTAACCTTTCCATCAGTTGCTGTGTTAATAGATAAACTGATAATGGTAAGTATTTATCAACTAACCTATTTTGATTATATTGAGGTTGATTGTGTTAGAGCAGAGGGCATAGTGCGTTTGGCTATCCTAATTTAGATAACTTTAAAATTAAGATTTTTACTTCCGTAGAGTCCCTACATTTACAGGAATGTATCAAGCTGTTAATGAGCCGATTTGCGTTAAATATATTGAGATGGAGTAAGTTGATGTTACGAATTGGTATCGATCTTGGCGGCACAAAAATCGAGTTAGTCGCATTGGATGACGATGGTAAAGAAGTGTTTCGTAAACGCATCCCAACGCCAAGAGAATATGTTGCGACAGTCGATGCGTTAGTCGCACTCGTGACAGAAGTCGAAGAGAGCCTGCAACAAACCGCCACGATAGGCATAGGTATTCCAGGGGTGATTTCTCCTTTTACTGGCCTAGTTAAAAATGCCAATTCAACGTGGATCAATGGTCATCCCCTCGATGTCGATCTGGGCGCTCGATTAAACCGTAAGGTGAAAATCGCTAATGATGCGAACTGTTTTGCCGTATCAGAAGCGGTCGATGGCGCAGCTGCTGGTAAGTCTGTGGTCTTTGGCGCCATTATTGGTACTGGCTGCGGCGCTGGTATCGCTATCAAAGGCCAAGTGCATGATGGTGGTAATGGTATCGGCGGTGAGTGGGGCCATAATCCTTTACCTTGGATGAAAGCCGATGAATTTAATACCACGACGTGTTTTTGTGGTAACAGAGACTGCATCGAGACTTTTATATCTGGCACGGGCTTTGTACGCGATTTTCGCGCCGCAGGTGGTGTCGCAGACAGTGGTATTGAAATCGCCCAAATGATGCAAGCAGGCGATCCGCTGGCGACTCAAGCATTCGATCGCTTTATTGACCGTTTAGCCCGCTCATTGGCCCATGTGATCAATATGATGGATCCTGATGTAATCGTCCTTGGCGGTGGAGTCTCTAATATCGATGCCATTTACACTGAATTGCCAAAATTTTTACCACTATATGTGGTTGGCCGTGAGTGTCACACTCCGGTTGTTAAAAACTGTTATGGCGCTTCATCGGGGGTGCGTGGTGCCGCTTGGTTGTGGGGACGCTAATTTTAGACATCATCTGAAATAGTGTTTGAAATTAAAGGCCGAATTCATTTATTTGAATTCGGCCTTTTTTGATTTAGTCATTCAAAAGTTTTACATTTCATTAGCAAATCTTTATCTTAAGTGCTGGTAATTCTTATGCTAAGTGCTATTTTTAATGCTGGCTAGAAAGTATAAAAATGAATGAGATCAAAATAATTACGCCATTGTCGTTTTCTTGGGAGTTTACTCGATGAAGCATTTGTCCATCAGTACTAAGTTGTTGTGGATTACATCAGCATTATTTTTATCGATAGTGGCTATTTTATCTATCAGTTTATGGTGGACACTGTCGGCTCAAAACGCGCAATTATCTGATCAAGTTCAAAATACCCTACAAACTGAAACGCGGGATAAACTCGAAGCTCGCGCCGGTGAATATGGCGAAATGGTCGCTGGATTCATCAACGAAGCTTATCGTATTCCATTTTCTTTTGCGGGTATGCTGGAAAGCACAGCCGATGAATTACCTTTAAAACGCGACCGCTTAGAACTCGCAGTGGCGGCAGTGCTAAAGAAGAATGCGCAAGTTTCTTCTATGTATGCCCAGTTCGAACCTAATGGTTATGATGGGCTCGACAGTGAGTTTTTGAATGTGAATGTTAGCCACAGTGTGGCGACATCGGGTGCGCTAGAGGTCTATTACACTCGTAATGACGATGGCACAGTGGAGCATAACCAAGTTGAAGATTCGGCAGAAAAGTACCTCACTAGCTTAAATGAGTTTGGGATCCGTGATGCTGAATGGTATTTATGTGGTAAAGAAACCTTAAAGCCCTGTTTAATGGAGCCGTACTTATACGAGATCACTCCAGGCAACAAAGCGTTAATGACCTCGCTGACTGTGCCCGTGCTTAAACATAAGCAATTTATCGGTGTAGTCGGTGTAGATGTAAACTTGCCTGTGTTTCAAACCCTTATCGATAAGTTATCCAAAAGCCTCTACGATGGACAAGCGAAGGTCACTTTGCTGAGCACCCGCGGTTTAGTGGTTGCAGCCAGTCATTACAGTAAAAAGGCGCGCCCCTTAGCTGAGTCGATAAATTCAACTCTCGCCTCGCAAATTATCTCCTTGCACAAGAATTCCGGCTATATGGTTAACGATGATGAAATTATTGTTGCTTACCCCATTAAGATCCCGCTAGCGAATGCCGAGTGGTCCTTGGTTATCCAAGTGCCGACAGCACAGGCCTATAAAAGCTCAATTGAGCTTAATAATGATATGGATGAGATGGCGACCTCTTTAGGCAGTTTGCTGCTGATAGTGGGGATTGTGGTATCGATTGCTGCTGTAATTACCATTAGCTTAGTGATCCGTAGCATTATCTCACCTTTGAAGCTGATCCAAGGCCGAGTGGAACATCTTGCGAGTGCCGATGGCGATTTAACACAATCGATTGAGGTTGATTCGCACGCTGAATTGATTGCGTTAGCGAAAGGTTTCAACTCCTTTATTTATAAACTTAAGGATTTGATTGCCGAACTTAAAACGCTTGCAAGTCGCTCTCAGGAAGAAAGCCAAGCCTCTGCCAAAATTGCCCAGCTCACCCGTGACAGTGTGAACCGCCAGTACGGCGAAATTGAGAGTGTGGTAACGGCTGTGAACCAAATGAGTGCCACCGCACTTGAGGTTGCTAAGGCATCAGAGCAAACGGCTGCAGAAACTGAAGCCATGTCGCGCAATATTCGTCACAGTGAAGAGAGCCTGACAAAGGCAATGGATTTCGTCGCGACTATGTCTCAGGAGTCAATGGAGGCTAAGCTAGCGGTGAGTAAAGTCGCCGACAGCAGCATGAACATCAGCCGTATTCTTGAGGTGATTAGCTCCATTGCTGCGCAAACTAACCTGTTAGCGCTCAATGCGGCAATTGAAGCGGCAAGGGCGGGCGAGCAGGGACGGGGCTTTGCTGTGGTGGCTGATGAAGTCCGTGCACTGGCATCTAAGACTCAAAGCTCGACGAACGATATTAGTACCCTTATCGATGCACTGCAAAAAGAGGTCCAAAGCGCTTCTGGCATCATAGATAAAGGCGCTGAGCGGGCACAAATGGCCGTCTCTCAAACAGAGCAAGCGTTAAACTCATTGAACTCAATGGTGAGTCAGATTGGGGAAATCTCAGGTCAAGTGACTCATATTGCCGCCGCCGCAGAAGAGCAGAGCGCAGTGACTGAAGAGGTTAATCGTAATATCACCGGCATTTCTGATTCGGCTTCCGAACTTGCACGTCTTGCGGGCGAAGCACAGCAAAGCAGTGTGGTTCTCGCAAACTTAGTGAAGCAGCAGCATGAGCAGTTAGGTAAGTTAAAAACCTAGTACGTAGAGATTTACTAAATTAATGCATTGATTTTAATTAGGCTCTTTGATTGTGCTGCTGGTTAAACACTGATCAAAGGGCCTATCTTTATGGTGATGTTAACTAACAATACATAGGCAGAAGCCATAAAATAGTCAGCGAGCCAGCTGTATATGCATGGTGATTATACTGTGATTAGCAGGATAAATTTTTTAGATACAAAAAAGCCCATTTTTCAATGGGCTTTTTCGTTGAATCGGGTGGTGGCCCCTCACGGACTTGAACCGTGGACCTAACGATTATGAGTCGTGTGCTCTAACCAACTGAGCTAAGGGGCCGACTTAAGGTAATCGTCATTACCTGAAGCGGGTGGAAGTATACTAAGCTTACTTACGCTTGTCACCCGTGTTTTGGCTTGAAATACACACAACTGATTCAATTGGTTATCTGTTAATCAACTTAAATGTAATCGTCGCCTAAATTTAGGGCTTCGATACTGTGCTGATGTCGATATTAGCGTATGAGAGGCAATAAAAAGCCCTGCATAGGCAGGGCTTCAAATCTTACTTAGCTGACTTTAGGCTGGTAACGGCCTATTCATCTAGGAATGATTTTAAGATTTCTGAGCGTGAAGGGTGACGCAGTTTGCGCAGTGCCTTAGCTTCAATCTGACGAATACGTTCACGGGTTACGTCGAACTGCTTACCCACTTCTTCAAGAGTGTGGTCAGTGTTCATATCGATACCAAAACGCATACGCAGTACTTTCGCTTCACGGGCGGTTAGACCTGCTAACACTTCGTGTGTGGCGTTTTTCAAGCTTTCGCTGGTCGCTGAGTCCAGTGGTAGTTCGAGGGTCGTATCCTCGATAAAATCACCTAAATGCGAATCTTCATCGTCACCGATTGGAGTTTCCATGGAGATAGGTTCTTTGGCGATTTTCAGTACCTTACGGATCTTATCTTCCGGCATCATCATACGCTCAGCCAGTTCTTCAGGAGAAGGCTCGCGGCCCATTTCCTGTAGCATTTGGCGAGAGATACGGTTCAGCTTGTTGATCGTTTCGATCATGTGTACTGGAATTCGAATGGTACGCGCTTGGTCGGCAATAGAACGAGTAATCGCCTGACGGATCCACCAAGTTGCATAGGTCGAGAACTTGTAACCACGACGGTATTCGAATTTATCCACGGCCTTCATCAAGCCAATGTTACCTTCTTGGATTAAGTCCAAGAATTGCAGACCACGGTTGGTGTATTTCTTCGCGATAGAAATTACCAGACGTAAGTTGGCTTCAACCATTTCTTTCTTCGCACGGCGGGCTTTAGCTTCACCGATTGACATACGACGGTTGATGTCTTTAATGGCTGAAATCGCTAAGCCGGTTTCTTCTTCAACTGCTGCAAGCTTAGTACGACAACGGATCACGTCGTCTTCAACCATTCTTAGGCCTTCGGCATAAGGTTTAGTTGAGGCTTTTTCAGTGTTGAACCAATCGAGGTTGGTTTCGTTGCCAGTGAAGAATTTAACAAAATTTTTCTTCGGCATTTTGGCTTGTTCAACGCATAGTTTTAACACTAAACGTTCTTGAACACGCACGCGATCCATCATAGTGCGCATGCTTTTTACTAAACGGTCAAACTGTTTAGGTACTAAGCGGAATTCTTTGAAGATTTCACCAATTTCGAATAGTGCTTTTACCGATTCTGGGTGTTCACGGCCCTTAGCTTCGATAATTTTCAGTGCACTTTCGTAGGCGGTTCTCAGTTGAGCGAATCTTTCGCGTGCTTCTTCAGGATCTGGCCCTTTGTTGCCTTCTTCTTCATCTTCACTGTCTTCGTCATCATCTTCGTCATCTTCATCGTCCAGCTCTTCTTCAGATAATTCTGAGCCGATGTGAGTTGCTGTCGGTGCGACGTCTTCTTCGTCCGGGTTAACAAATCCAGAGATAATATCAGATAGGCGCAGTTCGTCGGCTTCAAATTGGTCGAATTGCTCAAGGATCATCGCGATCGCTTGCGGGTACTCGGCGACTGAACTTTGAACTGTGTTGATGCCTTCTTCGATGCGTTTGGCGATAACAATTTCGCCTTCGCGGGTCAGAAGCTCAACGGTACCCATTTCACGCATGTACATGCGCACGGGATCGGTTGTGCGGCCAAGTTCGCTTTCTACTGTTGCGAGTGCGGCAGCGGCTTCTTCAGCGGCATCTTCGTCTGTGTTGTCTTCCGACATCATCATGTCATCGGCATCTGGGGCTTCTTCGAATACCCGGATACCCATGTCATTTATCATCTGGATAATATCTTCGATCTGGTCAGAATCGACCATGTCTGCAGGTAAGTGATCGTTCACTTCTGCATAGGTTAAGTAACCTTGCTCTTTACCTTTGGCAAGCAACAGCTTAAGTTGCGACTGCGGAGTATGATCCATAGATATCATCCAAGTTGGGAAACTGTTACAACGACGGACACTTAGCATAAGCTAAGTGCCGCGCAAATCGTCAATTATAGCCGTGTGCACATGTCTGTGCTAGTCACTGGGACAGTGAATGAGGACATTTTTGCCTCAGTTTAACCCTTTCATGACTGAGATCAGCTTCGAGAGCTGCATCTTCTCTTCTTTAGTATGAGTCTGTTTTAGACTCAATTCCTGATATCGTTGTTCAATATATTGATTGTTCAACCAAACCAGGGTTTGTTTAAACTTTTCGAGCAAGTTTTCATCCGCCACTTGATGGTCCCATTGGGCCAATTTATGCAGAGTGCCGCTATAAGGGTGCTCTCTGAATTGTTCAAGTAGTTGTGCGCTGTTTAACGTTTGCTCTCGAGTCATCTCCAATAACAGTGGCAGCAATTCTATGCCTGGCATCTGCAAGTGGGCGAGTGCGGGTTGTGGGGGTAAACCCATACCCAGTTTAGGATGTTGTACTAGCAATGCGATGGCGAGTCGCAAGGGTGTACCGCGTCCTTTTAATCCTTTGTTTGCTAATGGTTGTGTAGCAACATTAATCTTAATGTCTCTTCTTAATTCAGTGACATTGTTTTTTTTCATTTTGTATGCAAGGTTTTTCAATAAAATACCTTGCAAAACACTATCTTGAACTTTTTCTATGTAGGATATTGCATCTCGAGTCATTGCAGCTTCATTGACACCATGCATTAATGCTAAATTGTCGAATAGAAAAGCTTCTATTGTACTGCTTACTGCATAGCGGCTCTCAAACTCATCTTTCCCTATCTTACGAACTAATGAGTCAGGGTCTTCTCCTTCAGGTAAAAACATAAACCTGACTTGAGAGTTAGGATTTAGTATTGGCAGAGCAGTATCCAAGGCGCGCCATGCAGCTGCTTTTCCAGCTTTATCTCCGTCATAACAACAGATGACTTCTTTTGCGCTGCGCAACAACAACTGAAACTGTTCTGTTGTGGTCGAGGTGCCTAATGAAGCAACCGCGTAATCAACGCCAAACTGCGCCAGTGCAACCACGTCCATATAGCCTTCTACGATCAAGACTTTGTTCGGATCGCGATGGCGTTGTTTTAGTTCATAAAGACCATAAAGCTCATTGCCCTTATGAAATATGGGCGTTTCTGGAGAATTCAAGTATTTGGGTGTGCCATCACCTAAAACTCTGCCGCCAAAACCAATGACTCGTCCGCGCCTGTCGCGGATAGGAAACATCAGGCGGTCACGAAATCTGTCGTAACGTTTACCACTGTCGTTACTAATTAACATACCCGCAGTGAGTAATTTATCCTGCGCATCCTGATTCTGACGATAGCGGCCCAATAAGCCGTCCCAACCGTCTGGCGCAAAGCCAATACCAAAATGTTCGACTACATCATCGGATAAACCGCGATAGGCAAGATAATCGATAACTTTTTGTTTATCTTGGTGTTGTCTAAGTTGGTTTTGAAAGTAAAGGCTTGCTTCTTCCATGAGTTGATATAAGTCACGGCTTAAACCGTCATCATGTCGCTTGCCTGTGCCTTGTTCTCTGGGAACCTCTAATCCAAGCTGGCCCGCCAAATCTTCAATGGCATCAATAAAATCGAGTCGGTCATACTCCATCACAAAATCGATGGCGTTGCCGTGAGCACCGCAGCCAAAGCAATGATAGAACTGTTTATCACGGCTGACGGTAAACGAAGGTGATTTTTCGCTATGAAAAGGACAACAGGCCGAGTAGTTCTTACCCGCCTTTTTCAAGGGCACCTTACGATCGATAAGTTCGACTATGTCAGTGCGAGCGATTAGCTCATTGATAAAATCACGAGGTATTGCCATTGAGTGCTTAAAATCCCGCCTTGCGCGAATTTAAACAAACAAGCCGCGCATAGGCACGGCTTGTTCATACAGTGAAACGCTAATTATTGCAATTTAGCACGGATCATAGCGCCGATAGCGCCCATGTCTGCACGTCCTTGCACTTTAGATTTCAATGCTCCCATTACTTTGCCCATATCCGCCATGGCGGATGCACCTACTTCTACAATAGTTGCATCGATGAGCGCCGCGATTTCCGCCTCTGTAAGAGGGGTAGGCAGGAAAGCTTCAATAACTTGAATCTCTGCTGCTTCCACGTCGGCCAACTCGTTACGACCCGCTGCTTCAAATTGAGCAATCGAGTCACGACGTTGTTTCACCATTTTGGTTAAGACCGCTATAACCTGTTCATCAGTCAGAGATTCGCGGGTATCCACTTCAATCTGCTTGATGGCGGCTAATGCCATACGAATAGTGCTCAAGCGCGCCTTCTCTTTGGCGATCATGGCCTGTTTCATATGGTCTTTTAGCTGATCAATTAGGCTCATATGAGATTAATATAAACGTACGCGACGTGCGTTTTCGCGAGAAAGCTTCTTAGCTAAACGTTTAACTGCAGCTGCTTTTGCGCGCTTACGTGCAGTAGTTGGCTTCTCGTAGAATTCACGAGCACGCACGTCGGCTAAAATACCAGCTTTTTCACAAGAGCGCTTGAAACGACGCAGAGCTACGTCGAATGGTTCGTTTTCACGTACTTTAATAATTGGCATACGCCATCACCCCTTAGGTGTAGGTTGTTCTGGTTCAATTACTCGAACCAAGTCTATTTAAAATGGTGCGGAATTTTATACCGAGACACCTAGGCTTGTAAAGCCCTAAAACTGAGCTCAGTCCTATAGTGGACTCAATATGGTCTGCGCGACTGGAGTAATCGAGCGCTTGCAGGTAGAATTAGCGCCCTTTTGTTAGCAATTGATGAGACACCATGCGGGTTCTAGGTATTGAAACATCTTGTGACGAGACAGGTATCGCCGTCTATGACGATGAACTGGGCTTATTATCGCACACTTTATACAGTCAAGTTAAGCTGCATGCTGACTATGGTGGTGTGGTGCCTGAGTTGGCGTCGCGTGACCATGTACGCAAAATTGTGCCGCTTATTCGTCAAGCGCTGAAAGATGCGAATACTGAAATGGCTGATCTCGACGGGATTGCCTACACCAAGGGCCCAGGTTTGATTGGTGCTTTGCTTGTTGGTGCCTGTGTGGGGCGTTCACTGGCTTTTGCTTGGGACAAGCCTGCAATCGGTGTGCACCATATGGAAGGGCACCTGCTGGCGCCTATGCTTGAAGATGATGCGCCTGAGTTCCCATTTGTGGCCTTATTAGTCTCTGGTGGCCATTCTATGTTAGTTAAAGTCGACGGGATTGGCCGCTATGAAGTATTAGGCGAGTCGGTTGACGATGCCGCGGGTGAAGCATTCGATAAAACGGCTAAGTTAATGGGGCTGGATTATCCCGGTGGTCCGCGATTAGCAAAGCTTGCCGCTAAAGGTTTACCTGCAGGGTATAAATTCCCGCGACCTATGACCGACAGACCTGGACTCGATTTTAGCTTTTCGGGTTTAAAAACCTTTACCGCTAATACTATTGCTGCTGAACCTGACGATGAGCAAACGCGCGCCAATATTGCCCGTGCCTTTGAAGAAGCCGTGGTCGATACGCTAGCGATTAAATGTCGCCGCGCACTGAAGCAAACTGGCTATAACCGCTTAGTGATTGCCGGTGGCGTGAGTGCAAATACGCGCTTAAGGGAAACCTTGGCAGAAATGATGAACTCGCTAGGTGGAAAAGTATTTTATCCTCGCGGTGAGTTCTGTACTGATAACGGCGCCATGATTGCCTTTGCTGGATTGCAGCGTTTAAAGGCGGGGCAGCACGAAGATTTAGCGGTAAAAGGTCAACCTCGATGGCCGTTAGATACCTTGCCACCAGTGGCATAACTGGTTGTTGATGCCGATACTTAATATTGAGACAAAAAAACTGCGCTTTTAGCGCAGTTTTTTTATTGGGGTAATTTCATTGGGTGTAATGTTATCTTAGGATTTTTTAGGGCGCTTCTTGCGTGACACTTTGGACTCTTCCCCCTTGAGTAAGCGCTGAATATTGTCTTTATGGCGAATGATGATGAGCGTCGATAGCATAGCAACGGGAATAGTGAATCTGTCATCTAGCCACCAAGTATAAAGGGGCGCAAGTAAGGCGGTAAGAATCGCGGCAAGGGACGAGTAGCGGCTAATTAACAGCAAGATAACCCAAGATGCCATTAAGCAAATCGCTAAATCATCGCCGATGGGGGCCATAGCACCAAAGGCGGTAGCAACGCCTTTACCACCTTTAAATCCAAAAAATACCGGATAAATATGTCCAAGACAGGCGGCGATGGCGATGAGCCCGAGTGACACTGCATCTATGCCCATGAGATAAGCTAAATAAGAAGGCACTGCACCTTTGAGCATGTCGAAAAACAGCACCATGGCAGCCGAACTCGCGCCGCCAATTCTTAGTACATTGGTGGCTCCTGGATTGCCTGAACCTTGCAATCTTGGATCGGGTAGACCTCTCATCCTACAAACCAGCACGGCACTTGAGATTGAACCCGCCAAATAGGCGGCCAAAATCATCAAAAGTGTCTGTGTTAATGGACTCACATTGGTTTCCTTACGCGTCTTAAGGTATTATCGCGCAACAATTTAAAAAGCTGACTCAGTTGTCAATCCCGCTATAGGTTTGTGCGATAACTCGCCCAGTTGGGGCTGAGATATTTTCTGAATGAGCAAATCCTTTTAGGGCGTTATCCTACTGTGGATTGGCTCGAGTAGAAAGTAAATTAGTTATCTGTCAGAAGATTGCGGATTATACAGCTAGGATCGCTTTTAGCTTATCAGACCTCATAGTAGTCAGTTAGTTGGAGAAAGCATGGATAAGGTACTTATACGGCAATTGCGCATTGATACTGTGATTGGTGTCTATGAGTGGGAAAAGAAAATCCATCAGAGCCTGTTATTAGACTTAGACATGGCGTGGGATAATAAACCTGCCGCAACGACGGATGATTATCAATATGCGCTGTGCTATGAGACAGTTTCCAATCGATTAACCCAACTTGTTACTGAGCATCCAATCGAGTTAATCGAAACGGTTGCCGAGCGAGTGGCCGATTGCCTACTTCAAGAATTTAACGTGACTTGGGTGAAAGTTGTCGTGATGAAGCCAGGCGCGGTAGCAACTGCAGCTTCGGTTGGCGTCGAGATTGAACGTTCACGTTAGATGAGTACTTGATCAACTGCGCTATTGATTGAGAAATAGTGTTTATCTTCAGATAAATCGGACATTAGCATGGCACGTATTTATATCAGTCTGGGTAGCAATATCGAGCCTGAACAGCATCTGCAAGCAGGATTAACATCGCTGCGAGCGTGTTTCGGGCCGCTGCGCCTCTCTTCTATGTATGAAAGTGAAGCGGTAGGTTTTAGTGGCACTAATTTTTTGAATATGGTTGCTAGCGCTGAAACGGATCTTAATATAGCGGCGGTAGTTGCACAGTTTAAGCAAATCGAGCAGAATCACGGCCGGCTTGCCGGGGCAAAGAAATTTAGCCCAAGAACCTTAGATTTGGATCTGCTGCTTTATGACCATGTGGTATGCCAAACGCCTGTTGTGCTGCCCCGTGCTGAGATAGTCAATAATGCCTTTGTGTTATGGCCATTAGCCGAGTTAGCGCCGGAATTGATTCATCCCGTGGTAGATAAAAGCTATGCAAGTTTGTGGCAAGAGTATGACAAAGATTCACAGCGACTTTGGCCTGTGACGTTTGAATGGCCCCCAGGGCTGACGTTTTAATTTATTGATAGGATTGTCATGGATACGTTTCAGGTCATTATTTTAGCGCTTATTCAAGGGCTAACCGAGTTTTTACCTATTTCTAGCTCGGCCCACTTAATTTTACCCGCACAGCTTTTAGGTTGGGAAGACCAAGGCTTATCCTTCGATGTCGCGGTGAATACGGGGTCGTTATTTGCTGTGGTGATTTATTTTAGACACGAGTTATGGGCTATGTTTAATGCTTGGATTGCGAGCATTTTCAAAGGTCAACAATCTGAAGACAGTAAGCTGGCATGGTGGATTATTCTGGCGACCTTGCCTGCGGTATTTTTTGGTTTTCTGGCAAAGGATTTTATCGCGACTCATCTACGTAATGCTGAGGTTATCGCGGTCACGACAGTGGTATTTGGTTTATTGTTGTGGTGGGCCGATAAGATGTCGCGCCGCGATTTAACGGTTTATCAGACTGGCTGGCGTAAAGCCTTGTTAATTGGTTTCGCGCAGGCACTGGCTTTGATCCCAGGGACTTCGCGCTCTGGTGCCACTATGACAGCGGCGCTGATGTTAGGCTTGAGTCGTGATGCTGCGGCCCGCTTTTCATTTTTAATGTCAGTGCCTGTGAGTTTAGGGGCGGCGATTTTAGTGGGTAAAGATCTGGCGAAAAGTGAGCTTCCGATTGATTATCAAGCGTTAATTCTAGGAATTCTGATTTCGTTTGTTGCCGCTTATGCCTGTATTCATTACTTCTTAAAAATCATCAGCCGCATGGGAATGACCCCATTTGTAATCTATCGTTTAGCACTGGGTGCCATCTTGTGTGGATTTATCTTCTTGTAGTTACACGAGTTTGGTCATCATAGGCAGATAATAAATAATAGAATCGGGTCAAGTACCCGATTTTTATTTTTGGAGCTTCCTCATTTTCTGAAGCTTAACTCATTTTGGAGCTTTATATGGGTCTCGAATATCAGTGTCCAACCTGCGGACTTGCGTTAAAACAACACAAAGCCTCCCAAGGTTTTTATTGTGTTAATAAGCATCACTTCGATCGAAATGAGCAAGGATATTGGGTTTTTACTAAACCACAACGTCAAAAGCCGACTGGTGATACGCGCGAGCAAGTTAGAGCTAAGCGTTTTCTGCTCGAATCAGGCATCTTTTCGCCTTTAATCGATAAACTGGCTGAGATAATCACCAGTTCTATCATACCTGATGCTTGTTTATTGGATTATGAATGCGCTGAGGGCTTCTTCTTGCGTGCTTTAGCTTCCAAGCTGGCTGAGGTCGAAAATCCGCTAAACGTCCAGTACGTGGGCGTAGCGGACGCAGAAAATGCTATTTTTGCTGCAGCGAAGGCGCAGACTCCTGGGATCTTGTGTTTAAGTTCCTCTAAAAAATTACCCTTTGCCGATAATTGTGTGGATTTTATTACTGTTATTGATCGGCCGTTAAAGGGAAAAGAGTCTGTTAGGATATTGAAAGACGATGGGACCATGTTACTGGTTATGCCTGGGCCACGACACCTATGGCAACTCAGGGAATATATTTATTCTGACTTGTCTGAAAAACCTTTCAAAGTGAATTTACCCTCAGCATTATCGGTAAAAGAGACTCAGGCACTGAGCTTCACTTTATCTGTTACCGGTGAGCAAGCATTAACGCTATTGGATATGGCGCCTTATGCGTGGCGTGCAAATGACAAGATGAAGCACGATATTCAAGCTAATCATTTTGAGTCGTTGGAAATTGACTATGTATTAGTCTTAGCACATAAACGCGTGGTTGAATCGGTATAGGTTAAAACCTGCAGTTGATGCGGTTAATTTTAAGCCAATTCATAGGCTTAGTTCGATGGTTTTTAGATGCTTTAAAAGGCTATATTACTCAAGTCTATGATTCTGTTTGACGTTTTTATGTTGTTTTTATGTTGTATGGGCCGGAGTTGTTATTATTTTTAACTTTAGGCCTATTTGTTCTGTGACAAATACAACCTTCTTATTGCCTTTGTTTCCCATGTAGCCTCGGTTTTTGTCAATAGCTTTTCTTTAAAAGAGAAATATTATTATTTTATAAAAAACCATTTTTAAGATAAACGAGACTGACTTTTAAGAATACTTAAAAGTTTAAATGAGAAGCTTAGATTAATAACGAAGGTTTTAATTAAAAGACGAATGGGATCCGTTTATACAGGCGCATACAAAAGTTAACTTTTTAAGGAGATTGGGGGGGGAATCTTTAAAGATGCGTTTGGAGATTTAAAGTCAATTTAGCGTTTTGGTATTAGTAGATTGGTAATCTTGAGTATCAATACCTTGAATAACAGGCATAAAAAAAGGCTTAGATTGATGTGCTTAACGCTTTCATCTTTCTTAAGCCTTTTGTCTTAACTTACTAAATAGTAAGCTAAATTACCTTTCATTACTTCTTGTAACGAGAAGCAACGTTGTCTAAACGGTCGTTTGCGCGTTTAGCTTCTGCTTGTGCGTCCATAGATGCTGCTTTTGCATCTTTAACGTCTGCAGACAGTTTGCTTTGCTCTGATTTCAGAGAACCAACATCAGCTGACAATTGATCAACTTTGTTGCCCAGAGTTGCAACGCTTTCTTCCAGAGCAGTAGTGTTCGCGCAACCACCTAGTAGGGCAGTCATTGCTAAACCAGCAATCATCAGTACTTTTTTGTTCATTGTAAAAAATCCCTTAAAATAGGTTGGATTTGAATGTTTCGTTACTTTGTAAGCGAAACTGCCTAATTATGACATAGCTATTTTAATTTGCTACGAATATTAATGTGTTTAACCACTATAGGCATATAAATTTTTTTTAAAAGCTTTTTTTATAAGTTATATCGACATTTCTAATCGTAAAGGAGGGTATTTTTCACTATAAAGTGATGCGGCACTTACAAAGTCTTTACAAATTATCGTCCATCCTTCCCCAATGTAGTTTGCATTTTTTGTTTAAACTGACTGACCGCTTCTATCCGACGTAAATTTAACGCCTGCTTTATCTCTGCGCCTTGGAAACCTGCGGCAATAATGGCGGCAATATCGACATTATTGGCGGCAAGGAAGCATTGAGTTAAATATTCACCCTGAGGGTAGGGGGTGTTTTCAAATCCTGTGCGACCACGCATATCGGCGGTGCAGGCTAATATAAGCTGCGTTAATCGCTCTGGCTTACGCCAAAAGTCAGCTTTATCGAATATTTTTACGATCGTTTCGGCTCTAAGCTCGAAGGCCTGATGAACGTTCTGATGTTGGTCACTGACCAGTAAGGCCAGATCGCGGGTTTCGTTCGGCACTCGTAAGCGGGTGCAGAGCGCTTTTATCAGCGGCAAGCCCTTTTGGCCGTGACCGTGATGTTTAGGTAAATGCGCTTTTGGACTGAGGGCTTTTCCTAAATCATGTACGAGAGCGGCAAACCGAACGCTTTTGTCCTCTGTCAGAAGCGCAGCTTGGGCGAGCACCATTAAAGTATGCACACCAGTATCAATTTCAGGATGCCATTTTTCTGGTTGAGGAACGCCAAATAAGGCAAATATCTCGGGAAAGAGCACTTCAAGGGCGCCACATTGGTGCAGGACCTCAAAAAAGATCTCTGGGTGAGGTCCGCCTAAACTTTTATCGACTTCTTGCCAGACTCGCTCCGCTGTTAACGCATTAAGTTCATCGCTTGCGCTAATTTGGCGCATCAGTGCCAGAGTTTCTGCGGCAATGTGAAATCCTAAGGCATGAAACCTTGCGGCAAAGCGGGCGACACGCAATACGCGAAGCGGATCTTCAACGAAAGCATCCGACACATGGCGCAATAGGCGCGCGTTAAGATCCTCAATGCCATTAAAAGGATCGTATAAATTGCCCTTTTCATCTTGGGCGATAGCATTGATGGTCAGATCTCGGCGCAACAAGTCTTGTTCTAGAGTCACATCGGGACTGGCATGGCAGCTAAAACCACCATAACCCAGTCCAATTTTTCGTTCTGTTCGGGCTAACGCATATTCTTGTTGGTTTTTAGGATGCAGAAATACTGGGAAATCTTTACCGACTTGGCGGTATCCCAGTTGCAACATTTGTTCTGGAGTCGCACCAACGACAAGGTAATCTTTGTCCTTGATAGGGAGATTGAGCAGGCTGTCACGCACAGCACCGCCGACGAGATATATTTTCACAGGCAAGATTCGGCTAATGTGTCATAAACATAGCTTATCATGCCCAATAAGGTGATAGATAAAGTCGTCGCGAGATATTTGCGCACTTATGTGTCACATTGATGTTGCGGATATTTTGACAATAACATTGGGACGCTTTAACGTGGGGCGTTATTTTTAAATTAGGATGATTGGTGGTATGTACAAGGCCTTTTACGGACTCAGCGATAACCCTTTTTCGATTGCACCCAATCCCCATTATTTGTTTTTGAGTGATAGGCACAGAGAGGCGTTGGCCCATTTAACCTACGGGTTAGGGGAAACGGGCGGCTTTGTGTTGCTAACAGGGGAAGTTGGTACGGGTAAAACGACGGTATCTCGCTGTTTACTTGGGCAATTGCCCGATAATACCGACACCGCATTTATCCTTAATCCATCGCTTACAGAGCTCGAGTTGCTCGCCACGCTTTGCGATGAACTTAAGATTGCCTACGGCGACAATCCCACACTCAAGCAGTTAACCGATCACTTGAGTCGGTTTTTATTGGATAATCACAGCAAAGGTCGTAATACCGTGCTCATCATCGATGAAGCGCAGCATTTACGCCCTGAGGTATTGGAGCAATTGCGGCTTCTGACTAATTTGGAGACGGACACTAAGAAGTTACTGCAGGTCATTTTAATCGGTCAGCCAGAATTACAGCTGTTATTGAAGCGCCAAGAGCTGCGCCAGTTAGCCCAGCGGATCACCGCTCGCTACCACTTATTACCGCTAAATGAAGATGAAATCGCCCTCTATGTGTTGCATCGTTTGCAAGTTGCGGGACGATTTGAACCTTTGTTTACCCGCAAAGCCGTTAAGGTCTTGCAAAAGTACAGTGGCGGCATCCCTCGATTAATTAACCTCTTATGTGAACGTTCCTTGATGGCGGGCTATGCGCAATCGCGGGTACCCATAGATCATCATATGGTGCGGCAAGCTGCGGCTGAAGTATTAGGTGAAGAGGAGCCAACTCAGAATCGATATCTTTGGCCGACAGCGACCGCTGCGGCGTTATTTGTCGCTTTTGGTGTTTCCTATTGGCTATTTACCGACAAGCCTGTCAATGCCGCGTCAGCGTCTACTAGGGTCCTTGAGTCAAGGTCAGCAAATGTTGCTCCTTTAAACATGCAAACTTTGAGCGCGACCGAAGAAACGAGCAAGTTAGTGCAAGCCGTAGATCAGCAAAGCAGTCAGGTGTCGATTCCAGATCCTAGCCAGCGTTTACTTAATGATGCGATTAATCAGAGTCGCGATATCGATACCGCCTTTGCGGGTTTGTTTAGCGTGTGGGGCAAAGTACCCTATAAAGGCTTAACCGCCTGTCAGTCCGCGGTTGAGCAAGGATTGTCTTGTTATCAGCAGCAAGGTAACTGGATGTCACTGACTCGGCTTAATTATCCGGCTGTAGTGTATTTGGTTGATGACAACCAACAGGATTTTTATGGCGCTGTGATTGCAGTTGATGGTGAGCAGTTGCTGATGCAGCTTGGTGAACAACAACTTTGGGTTGATAGAGCTTGGTTTAATCAACATTTCAGTGGCACCTTCGAAATCCTATGGCAAGCCCCTAATTTGCCTATGATGGATATCAGTCAAAAATCGAGTCCAGGTCAACTGCAATGGTTAGAGAATGCCTTAGCCCATGTGAATAATCGCAATACTCGCAGGGTCAATCAATTCGATGTGCAACTGGAAAATGATCTTAAAAGCTTCCAAAGTCAGCATGGCTTAAAAGCCGATGGTATTGCCGGAAATCAGACATTAGTGAGATTAAATTTGTATTTAAGTCAGCAAGGTCCACGTTTAACCGATAATGGGGCGCGCAGCTGATGTCCATTTTACTCGATGCCGTGACCCGTAATAAACAACAGCAACAGTCGCCTTTACCCGATGCAGTGATGACGCCAAGGGCGAATTACCCACAGCCACGTAAATCTGGCGTGCCGATAGGCAAGCTGTCCTTACTTGTCGTCGCAGTCGCCGCCGGAATTGGCGTCGCTTGGGGATTAAGTGTTTGGGACCAAACTCGACATATTTCAACCGAGCATGCTTCAACTAATAATGTGGCAGTGGCAAAGGTATTGCCACCAACTGCATCTTCATTACCAGCTTCGACAGTGGCTAAAAGTGAGCTTCAGACTGTCTCGACAGAATCGGTTGCTCAGCCGCAATCTGAGGGCAGTGCTAATACAAGTGTTCGACTCGCAGGAAAAGTGGCGCTGCCTCGGGCACAGACTTTGCCCGAGTTAACTGCATCATCGCAATATCAGGGTGGGGCGGTAGCAAACTCACCTCAGGCTTCTAGCGCGAATAGGAACAGCAATGCGACTAACAGCAATACATCTAACAACAGTGACCCTAGCTATAGTGATTCCAGCTACGGAGACTATATGGCAACGTCTGCCCAAGTGGATGCGGCAAGTCGTGAAGTTGCCTCTATGCCTGCGGACACGCAAACACAGCAAACTATGATGTTAGGTGCTAATGCCAATGAGTCGGGTCTTGCGAGCTTGGAGGCGCTGCGTCAGCAAGTGAGTGCTGCGGCGGAAGATGTCGGTTTAGAGACCAACAAAAGTCGCGATGAAGATAAGTTAGTGGCTTCCTTTCAAAATGCGTTAAAGGATGTGGAATACACCAATGCGGCGGAGACAAATGTCACTGAAGCAAAATTAGATCCTATCCCTAAGACAGCTGTGGATGATATCCCTAAATACGGCCAACTACCTGCTGGGCTGCAATTGCAAGTGCCTGAATTTAATATTGTCGCCCATGTTTATTCCAGCGATCCGACCCAAAGGTGGCTGAATGTGGACGGTGCAGAGTTACAGGAAGGGGATATGATTGCGGGTAAGCTGAAAATTATCTCCATTCGTCCACGTGACATAGTGTTAGATATTCAAGGCACTCAGTTTAAAGTACCTGCAATCTAACCAGGTTATACGAAATTGACTCTGGCACTATGAGCAATGCTTGCGGTTATTTGTGCTAGCCATAGCTAAAAATGTGCTAGCCATAGCTAAAGAGTAAAAATGAAAAAGGCGCCCTAGGCGCCTTTTTTGATCTTATTGAATCTCTACTTAATTATACAGTCTGTAGGCTAAGAATAGGGTCAATGCGTAACCGACGCTGTAGCAAAGGAAAAGTGCTGGAACGTATTTCAAATAACTCACAAACGTTAGCTCTTTTACTTTACTCATGGCCACAATACCCGATGCTGAACCGATAATCAGCAGTGAACCACCCACACCGACGCTATAGGTCAAGCCAAGCCATTCAGGGGTATTTAGCACTGGGCTTGCTTTTAACAATGCCGCTGTTAATGGCACGTTATCAATCAAGGCTGAACCCATACCTGTGACGAAGTTAGAGATGTTGGGATTAAACATAGTATAAGCTTCGGTCAGCATGTCTAAGGTGCCGATTTCTTTAAGCATACCCACGAGCAGTAAAATACCTAAGAAGAACAACAGGGTGT
The DNA here is from genome assembly GCF_031932075.1 of Shewanella sp. SP1S2-4. Lineage (NCBI taxonomy): Bacteria > Pseudomonadati > Pseudomonadota > Gammaproteobacteria > Alteromonadales > Shewanellaceae > Shewanella > Shewanella sp. SP1S2-4. Next base: position 396,486 of record NZ_JAUOET010000001.1, on the reverse strand, counting down.
CGTATTCAACTTGGCGAATATACTCAAGGATTTTAATTTCTTCTTTATCGCTACGCGTGGTATGGCCAATCAGGAACATGATTGACAGACCTGTTAGGAAGGTCAGCACTGGCGGGATGCCAAACAATATGTTCAGTAACATGGTCATCAAAATCGTGCAGAAGAACACGAGGGCAATCATCACATCAACGGTTTGATAGGTGTGCTTGATGGGCGTCGTGCTCACCACGCCTTCGGCTTTAAGTGAGAACAGGGTTGCCAACAAAATCACGCTCACGGCCGATGGGATAAACAACATCAGCAGTTCAGACATATGCACATGGCCACCTAAGAAGATCATCAATGTTGTCACATCGCCAGTGATCAAAGCGACACCGCCTGAGTTCACTGCGAAGATAATCAACACTGCCATTCTGCGGCGCATTTGTTTGTCGAGTTTAAAGGTGGTTAATAAACCTAATGACACTAACGTCGCAGTGACGTTATCACAAAATGCCGAGAGCACGAGTGCAAACAGGGCAACTTGGATCATCAACATGCGCACCGACACTTTCTGCGGGAACAGCTTTTGCACCATGATTTGGATCATGCCTTTAGCGTTCAAATACGCGACGAAGGTCATGGTCGACATCAGAAAGAGCCAGAGTGTGGCAATTTCGAGCAAATTTTCATTGAGTTGATGGGCAACGAGTTTCTCGTGGGCCGGTTCTCCAGCAGCCATAAACAGCGCTACCCAAGAAATACAGCCAAAGAATAAGGTGGTTTTTGCTTTATTAAGGTGGGTCACTTCTTCGAAAATAATACTGAGCAATGCGAACACGGCCAGTATGATGAGAAAGGTATTTAACATAACTGCAATTCCAACTGCTGTTTTAATGTCGTAGGGCGACTTGAGTCAACCTAAAGATTGAGCATATCAAGGCTGAATTAAGCCAGCCGTGTTAGCGCGTGCGGATCAGAACATAATGGGCTAAAGAACGCAACTGTTAGCTGTGACTCAATTTGCTGCTGCTTTGTGATGTTGATCTCATGCTTTTTGGTAGTAAACTGGTTTTATATATCTAAAAATTCATATTTATCAGTTTTATTAACTGTATTGTTTGATTTGATTACTAGGTTAAAAGTGAGATCTACGATTAAAGTCTAAGCAGTCAGTTTGTCGATCCTTCAATTAATTTTTGTTCAGCAAGATATTCATGAATGCTGCGGCCTGAGTAGTGTTGCGTTTCCACACTTTCCTTTGTAATTGACCTCTAATGGCTTAATCGATTAGCGTGTCACAAAAATGTCTTTGCCAAAATCTTGACTGGATATAAAGTGAGCGCTATCTTGTGGCTGTTTTCTTATCTAGGCACAGTATGTTGTGTTAACACCGGATGTTGTGTTTTTGGAGTAGAGGTAAATGACATTTGTTATTCGGAGCCTTTTGCTTTTGGGCTCAGTGGTTTGGTTAACGTATTCTGGCAAGCAGCTAATTGCGCTGGGCGTGATGAGTCAGCCTGAGCTCGCCATTGAGCATATCAATTTGACCATACAGTTCGTTGTAGCGGTGATCATATTTAAATCGGCTTTAGGTTCTAAAAAGTCTGATAGCTACTAACGACAAACAAAGCTAACTGGATCATAAAGCTAGCTAAATCTCAGTAAAACCAAGGGACGCTATTGCGTCCCTTGGTTATTTTTAAGGTGCAGTAACCCTAAAATCTAGGTTTAGCTTGCCGCTTTCATGCTCGCTAATACACGGTCAGCCGCTTCTAAGGTCAAGCGCAGTTCTTCTTCGCCATGGGCCATAGACAAGAAACCAGCTTCATAGGCGCTCGGTGCCAAGTACACGCCTTCATCTAACATGCCGTGGTAGAAAGTACGGAACTGCTCGATATTGCATTTTGTGACTTGGTCGAAACGGGTGATCTCCGCTTGTTCTGTGAAGAAGAAACCGAACATGCCGCCAACATAGTTGATCGCCATTGGAATACCGTGCTTGTCAGCCGCCGCTTTAAAACCTTCGGCGATACGTTTGGTTTTCGCGCTCAACTCTTCGTATAGACCTGCTTCACATAGGGCGTCCATTTGCGCTAGACCAGCAGACATCGCAATGGGGTTACCCGATAACGTGCCCGCTTGGTAAACCGGACCCGTAGGCGCGATAAACTGCATCACATCTTTACGACCACCGAAGGCACCCACTGGCATACCGCCACCAATCACTTTACCAAGCGTGGTTAAGTCTGGTGTGACGCCGTAGTAACCTTGAGCGCCGCTTTGTGATACGCGGAACCCTGTCATCACTTCATCGATAATCAACAGCGCACCAAACTCATCACAAATATCACGCAGACCTTGAAGGAAACCTGGGATAGGTGGAATACAGTTCATGTTGCCAGCAACGGGCTCGATGATGATGCAAGAAATGTCAGTTGGATACTGCTCGAACAGGGTTCTGACAGAATCTAAGTCGTTATACACAGCCGTTAAGGTGTGCTTGGCGAAATCTTCTGGAATACCGGGTGAGCTAGGTTGGCCTAAGGTTAGAGCACCAGAACCTGCCTTAACTAACAGGCAATCCGCATGGCCGTGGTAACAACCTTCGAATTTTAAGATCTTGTCACGATTAGTAAAACCGCGTGCTAAACGAATGGCGCTCATAGTGGCTTCAGTACCTGAACTCACCATGCGCACTTGCTCGATAGAAGGCACCATAGAGATGACTTTCTCGGCCATTTGCACTTCAAGTTCTGTTGGCGCACCAAAAGACAAACCATTCTCTACAGCCGCTAATACCGCTGCACGGATTTTAGGGTGGTTGTGGCCGAGGATCATCGGGCCCCAAGAACCGACATAGTCGATATAAGCTTTGCCATCGGCATCGTAAATATAAGCGCCGTTTGCTTTTTCAATAAACAGGGGCGAACCGCCTACACCATTAAATGCACGAACCGGAGAGTTAACGCCGCCGGGGATGGTTTTTTTAGCCTGTTCAAATAGCGCTTCGGAACGGGTCATGTTTAGTCCTTAAAGTCTGTAGCCAATTAGCGATCGGCTTTACGTGAATACCAATTAACCGGACACTCATATTTTTCGAGTTGATTATCAACGCCGAGTGTCAATGCAAACAAAGCCATGCGAATTAACAGCCCATTATCCGCCTGTCTGAAAATAGCAAGATTGGGATGGCTATTTAAATCATTATCTAACTCATTGGCTTGCGCACGTGAATCCCTTGGAAGCGGATGCATAATGACTGTGTTAGATTTGCAATGCTGAGTGTAAATACTGCGATTTAAGCGGAACTTGCCGCGATACTTATTAGCTTCTTCCTGTGAAGGGAAGCGTTCTTCCTGAATGCGAGTGAGATACAGAATATCTGCTTTATCTAAATGGCCTTCAAGCTGGTCGGTTATTTTGATGCTATGGCCAGCATTTTCAATGTCGGAGATCACATAATCAGGCATCGCTAATTCAGCAGGTGAAATCAGTGTGAAACTGATGTTCTTATACATGCAGAGTAAGCGTGACAGTGAATGCACTGTACGGCCAAATTTTAAGTCGCCGACCATAGCGATATGCATGCCATCGATACCGCGGCCAGCACACTTGAGTTCTTTTTGGATAGTGTATAAATCGAGTAGAGCTTGGGTCGGATGCTCGTTCGAACCATCGCCGCCGTTGATCACAGGGACGCGGCTACCTTCAGCAAACTCTTTTACTGAATAAGAGTCAGGATGGCGCATGGCAATCACATCAGAATAAGTAGATAACACCCGCGCCGTATCGTACAGGGACTCACCCTTAGATAAAGACGATGACGCCATACCTGTGGTTTCACGCACATGGCCGCCGAGCAAGTTAAAGGCACAGCCAAAACTCACGCGGGTACGGGTACTGGGTTCGAAAAACAGGTTACCTAAAATGGCGCCATCGAGCACATTATTGCGCTTCTCTCGAAGTGCATAGGGCATCATGCGGCTAGCGACATTAAAAATAGTTTGGATTGAGTCAAGATCTAACTGGTTTACGGAGAGGATATGGGATCCTTCGAACTGATTCATCAGCCTGTTTTCCAATTTGCTAGGGGGCATTTTAAGCTGCGGTATCGCGCTTATCTGCCCTGATGTTATGTAGGGTGGCTGAGGCGCGATTGTAGCAGAAGCACAGGGGCAACGAAATAGCCACATTGCCACTGTGTTAGATTTTTGCGATGAAGCCCAAAGCTTTTAATCTGCCGCCTTAGGTTTGGTATCAAGGTTTGGCATCGATATTAGGTTTTGCATCACTATCAGATTTTAAATTGATATCAGGTTTTAAATCGATGTTATTAATTGGCACTAGGCTTGGCCTAAGCGAATTTCCTGTTGCAGGTTCGACCAACTGATCACTCCGACCACGTTATCGGGCGTATCTTGATAGATAAACACCTCACCGCTGCGCTTGGGTGACAAGAGTAAATAGGCTTCATTGAGCGTAGTGCTGTCGCTTAAGCCTTGCATGGGATGGCGCGATAGTGTGGTACTGTCATCGTAGGATTGCATTTCAAGGCTGAGCATTTCGATAACGCCATCGGCATTGCGAACCAGCACAGGTCGACCTTCGGCGCGTTTAAGCACTTCGAGTAACAATTCATCGTTGTTATTGACGATAACAAAGCGTTTATCCATCAAGGCCCGCACGCCTTTTTTCTGCAGCGCTAAATTCACTGGTGCAACTTTATAGCCTAGCCCCATGATTTCTAATTGTTTAAAGAAAATAGAGTTAGTCTTAAAGCCTTGATAGGCAATCAAAAATGCGGGAATAGTCACAAACATCGCCGGCAGGATAATACTGGCATCATTGGTCATTTCTAGCAGGGCGACTAACGCCGCCAGCGGCGCGCTTAAGCACACGCCCATCATGGCCGTCATGCCGATCACAGTGTAAAGCCCTACATAAGGGGCGATTGACGGGAATAAGATGGCGCTGATCAGCGCCAAAATCGCGCCGAGCAGCGCGCCGATACCATAGAGTGGACCAATCAAACCGCCGGGGATACCTAAGCCAATCGCCGCAATAGTGGCAATGATTTTGGCAAATAATAGGGCGATTAACAGCAATAGGCTTGGATGTTGACTAATGGCTTCGCTAATGGCGAGATCGCCCGTACCAAGGGCTTGCGGTAATACTAGACCGATTAGTGTGGTGACGCTGCCCGCCAATAATAGTCGGTAGATGAGTGGCCAGTTTTGCCCCGTCGCGGTGACTTTTAAGAGTGAGTAATTAAACAGCGCCGCAGCGCAGCCCAATACTACGCCGCCGATGGCGAGAATAGGGTAGTGATCTAAGGGAATGTGGATCACTTGAATACGGTCAAATTCGTGCACATTACCAAACACTAATTGGCTTGAAACCGCGCCACAAATCGCGGAGAGCATAATCGGGAAGAAGTAATGGACTTTATATTCGCGGACAATCACTTCGAGAACAAAAATCACTGCCGCCAAAGGCGCGTTAAAGGTCGCGGCAATCCCTGCGGCAATGCCACTGGCGCACATAATGCGCACACTGTTATCGGGAAGATTGAATTTTTCGGCGAGAAAACTGGCACTGACAGCGCCCAGATGAATAGCAGGACCTTCACGGCCGACGGAGAAATTGGTGCCGAGGGCGAATAGTGCTTGAAAAAATTGCCCTACGGCAGATTGCAGCGGAATTTTACCGTAGTGCAGTTTAACTCTATGTAACACATAGGCTATTCCCATACGCTTATAACGTTTGGAGCCTAGCTTAGCCACAATCCAAATTAATATTGCGCCTAAAAGTGGTAACAGGGCTCGCCAGTCGGCGACGTTCCCCGTAAAATCCAGCGCCTGTATTTGGGTGTAATGATTGGCCCAAACGAGCAAGAGTCGAAACAGCAAGATCACGCAGGATGCGAAAATGGCAAACAGCAGTGCCAGTATGCACAGTTGTGCACTGATCCTCGCTTGGGATAAATGGTCACGTAGCTCATTGGTTAAATACTTTTTGGCTGTGACTATGGCATGTTGAATAGCGACTTTATTTATCGTTAATTGCACTGCATTGGCCTGAGTTGTATTGTATCGAACTCGTTCTTGAGTTGATTGTATTTTATATAAGGGGCTGTTACCTAATGCCAAATTATCATCGTTGGCTAGATCGGCTGCAAGTGATGGATCTCAAGTATCGTCCATCTTCAGTGTATTTATCGCTTTTAGTGTTAGTTTCTATTCTTTTTGGGGCTTGGATAAGTTTTCTGCTACTAAGCAGTGATGAGCCCGTGGTTAAACACATCAGCAGCAAAGCCCAACGTTTGAGTGCTGAATTAGAAACACAGACCCAATTGCTAGCGACCCGAAATTTAGAGCTGTCCGTCGAGCGTGAGGCTAACGCCCAAATGCAAGATATGTTTGGCCAGCAGATGAAAAAGCAAAAAGAATTGGAACATGAGCTGGCGTTTTACCGTAGCATTATGACACCGGATGATAATGCCGAAGGTGTCGCCATCCACGGACTTGAAATGACGCCGGGCGTTTTAGCTGATGAGTATAATCTCAAACTGGTATTAACTCAGCTGCAAAAGCGCAAGCAAGCGATTCAAGGTCGAGTCGAATTGACATTAATTGGCGTGCAGGAGGGTAAATCCGTTAGCTTGAGTGTGAACAAACTCACGGGTTCTAAGTTGGAATTTGATTTTCGCTATTTTCAGGTCATAGATACCAAGGTCACTGTTCCTGCAGGCTTTAGTTTACAGCAAGTGAAAGTCAAAGTGCTGGTGCCTTCGAGCCGCTGGACCAAGAATTCGCAGACAGAACATGTCTATAGTGCCCCTGAGTTATTACAGGGTGAAAAAGAACCACGGGTAATACTTGAACAAAACAGTCAGGTAAAGGATAATTTGCCCCAGAAAACTGATGTAAGAGGTAGTAATGACTGATCAAGCTGATACAGCAATGCCAATCCAATTTACCGATGCGGCAGCCGCTAAGGTGAAAGGTTTGCTGGAAGAAGAGCAAAATCCTGCACTTAAGCTACGAGTCTATGTGACTGGTGGTGGTTGTTCTGGATTTCAGTACGGCTTTACCTTTGATGAAAAGGTCAATGACGGCGATTTTACGATAGAAAAACAAGGCGTTCTCTTGGTTGTCGATCCTATGAGCCTACAATATTTAGTCGGTGGTGAAGTGGATTACACTTCAGGACTCGAAGGTTCTCGCTTCTTCGTGAAAAACCCTAACGCAACCACGACCTGTGGCTGTGGTGCCAGTTTCTCTGTATAAAGATTGTCTCTGTGTAAAGAGTTTCTCTATAAAGACTGCTCACTTAGCGCTTTTAAGGTGTGAAGTGAGAGCAAAAAAGCCGTCGCAATGACGGCTTTTTGTTGGGCAAAATTCAGTATGCTATGAACTTAACTCATGATGTTCAGGTTAAGCTTAGGTTTAAACCACGCTTTTACCTTTTTATCAAAAGCGATCCAGACTTGCAGTAATGACAAGATGATTAACGCGATAAAAATCACATAGTCAGGCAGTTTACCCTGCCATTCACCTAAATGCACCGTCGTTGGGCCTACCACTAAATTGCCGGGATCGTACATGATCACTGGCAGCATGCTAATCAAGCCAAGCTGCACGACTGTGTAGCCACGCAGCATAATAAGCGCCGCCTTTTGTCGACCAATAATGGCAATCACCATCAAGAGTGTCAGTAGACAAAATAACACGCCTTGTTTAGCGACTAAGCCACTCACGGACGCAACAACATACACTAGCAGCAGGGCAATCAGTCGTTTGGGTAAACGTGAACTCACGGCCGCGTCAGCCTTAGGTGTCGGTATCGCCGATTCTTGCTCGCTCATAGACATTCTCGCTTAGCGATTGAGATTAATGGCTTTGCTTAGGCGCTAATCGTTGATCTAACTCATAAGGTGGGATAACCACACCTAAATCATCTAATACTGGGAACACGGCAACGAACAGGTCGTCATCTTCCATGCCTGGCACCCATCTTTCGTGAAATTCATCGAATGGGATCGCTAATGTTTGGCAATCGCTCCATTCATCCACAGCCCAAGATTCAGCCGCTTCTTCGGTTGGCCACATTGGAATGCAATCTTCTTCTTCAGTGGTCAGCATTACGCAACCGTCTTGGTCTTGTAATGTCCAAAGAACTTTATGTTCTTTGACTTGCTCAACGAGGTAATCGTAACGGGCTTCTGGTGTCATTGCTGCTGTCTCAGCGAGGGTTTTAACAGTCTTGCTCATGAAAAATATCTCTTTTGCTTGAATAGGGCGAAGCCTGTTGTGTCTCTAATGTAAAAACCTAGGGCACAGCAAATTCACCAGTTGGCTAAATGGTAACATTAGAGCGGGATTAGAAAAAGAACAACAGCGCCAAGAGGGCGCTGTTGTGTTAGATCTTCGATGTTTATTCTGCCGCGCGGAAGTAGCGATAGATAAAGCCTGCCAAAATGGCGCCGACAATCGGGGCTACCCAGAATAACCAGAGCTGCGATACCGCCCAGTCACCGACAAATAACGCAGGACCTGTACTGCGAGCAGGATTTACCGAAGTATTGGACACTGGAATACTGATAAGGTGGATCAAGGTTAAGCCTAGACCTATGGCAATCGGGGCAAACCCTTTTGGCGCGCGTTCATCGGTGGCACCTAAAATAATGATCAAAAAGAACAGTGTCATAACGATTTCGCAAATCATGACCGACAGCATGCTGTAGCCACCCGGTGAATGTTCACCAAAACCGTTAGAGGCAAATCCACCCGCAAGTGAAAATCCTTCCTGACCAGAAGCAATAAGATACAAGATACCCGCGCCTGCAATCCCGCCCGCGACTTGGGCTATGATATAGGGCAATAATTCTGCCGCTGGAAAACGTCCGCCAGCCCAAAGGCCGAATGACACCGCTGGGTTAAGGTGGCAACCTGAAATATGGCCAATCGCAAAGGCCATAGTGAGAACTGTTAAGCCAAATGCGAGCGCGACACCGAGTAAGCCTATGCCCACCTCGGGAAATGCAGCGGCAATTACCGCACTGCCACAGCCTCCAAGGACTAACCATAAGGTGCCAAGAAATTCCGCCGCCATTTTTTGTGACATATTCATTGATTGATTTCCTATTTAGTCGATTTATGTCTGTGTGGCTTTTGACGCCATTACATAAACCCTTGTTTATCTCGCTGGTTAAGTTTAGCTAGATAAATAACCATTCCCTTAATTAAAGTTTTGCACGCCCAGATTGTTCATGCCAAAGCTGGCCATCACAATCAGAGTGTTGTGTCTTTACTGCTTAGTTAACAATCACTTTAGTTCGTTTACATGGCATAACTGTGATCAAGCATAGATGGGTTTTCATATTGTGCATTTTTGATCATGGCTTATTGCGTCAATGAGCGGATTTTCTGGGGTATTAGCCATTTTTGTTTTTTTACCTGCATAGATTGTATAGATGGCAACCTGGTGATTGAGGGATTGCTTTTCCCTCACCTCTTGCGTATCAAGCCGTTGAGTTATTCTTATAAGTTATTGAAAATAAATAAATAGATATTTAATAGATATAAAACGGGGAAATAAACGAGGGGTATTTCGTTGTCGCTCATTACTAGGCAAAGTAAAAGGGTTGAGTTACTTGAATGTTAATTATGTGTTTCTGTGTTGCTAGCCATGATTAGACCAAAGTCCTTGAAGAAAAATCGCTGACTAAGGCTTTTGGATTAATTCAAGTAACAGTGCCAAACAACAACAAAAATGGTTTGCGATGTCTCAAAGTGAAGGTGGGAAGGATGAAGAAGAAACTATTGACCCTAGCAATACAAGCATCAATGTTTGGTATTGTTCCTTCGGTAGCATGGGCTGCCGAACCGATAGAAGTGAAAGCAGTTAAGGAAAATGCGACTCGAACTGAAACCGCAGCCGCAGATAAAAATGATGGCATAGAAAAGGTCACTGTAACGGGGTCGCGGATTAAGCGAGATAGTTTTTCATTAAGTACGCCTTTACAGGGCTTAGATGCCAAGGATATTGCCGATAGCGGTATTGGCTCATTGGCGGATATTTTAGTTGACCAAATTCCGGCCTTGGCCGAAGGGGTTAGCAGCACCAATAGCCAATCGAGTGTGCAAAATACCGGCCTATCAACCATTGACCTACGTAACTTAGGTACGGATCGTACTTTAACCCTGATTGATGGTCGTCGGGTTGTTTCTAACAGTTACAGTGGTAACTACGTCAGTTTAAGTACGATTCCGGCGGCGATGGTCGATAAGGTCGAAATCATTACCGGTGGGGCGTCGGCTGTGTATGGTTCCGATGCGATTGCGGGTGTGGTCAATATTATCACCCAGCAAAACAAGACTGGGTTTGAGATTAATGCCCGTGGTGGTGAAACGACAGAAGGTGGTGGCCGAGAAACCACAGTTGATGCTGGCTATGGTGCTGATTTTAATAGTGATAAAGGTTACATTTACGCCAGTGCTACCTATGATAAACAGCATGGGTTATTCGCCACAGACAGGGAGCGAGCCCTGTATGAATCAAACTTTGCCTACGATCTAAAGCAAATGTGCAATGCCATGAACACAGTCGATGGTGATAAGTGTATGCGCGATATCACTCCTGACGATTGGCGATCACGCAGCAACGACATCGTTGGCGGCCGCTTTAACTCTGATGCTTGGTGGTACGACGGCACTGAACTTAAAGCTGGCTTTAAAGAAGGGCGTGATGGTTATAACGGCTTTACCACGGGTTTATTAAAAGTTCCTGAGGATACTTTAGCTGCTGCAGTCAAAGTAAACTATGACCTTAGTGAAAGTGTGCGCGCAAATGCGCAAGTGCAATTTAGCCGTAACACCGCGTTTCGTCGTACCGATGCTGAAGGTCAAGACTATAACGATGCTGAGTTGTACATCGATCCCATCACCGGATTACCAGGGAAAATTTCTGCGGGCAGTATTTCACCGAATAATCCTTATGTACCAGCAGAGATCGCCGCGACAGCGGGTAAGAGTATTAGTTGGGATCGTCGTTTCGAAGAAGTAGGGCCTGTTGAAAGTGATAACGAGCGTACTACGCTGCGTACTTGGGCGGGTTTACAGGGAGATTTGTTTGAAACTTGGACCTGGGATGCGTCAGTAGGTTATGGTCAGTTCGAACAGCGTCAACGCCGTAGCAATGAGATCAGCATTCGTCGCCTGAAATATGCGCTCGATGCCGAATATGCAGCCGATGGTGTGACTATTCAATGTGCCAGCGAAGAAGCCAGAGCTGAAGGCTGTGTGCCCGTCAATATCTTTGGAGAAGGCTCAATCAGCAAAGAAGGGGCGGACTATATCCGCGCCAATCCCTACATCAACACCGATATCACTCAATTCAATGCATTAGGATTTATTTCTGGCGAGTTGTTTGAGCTACCTGCGGGTGGCGTGCAATCGGCATTCGGTATGGAGTATCGCCGTGATACGCAGGCTGTGGATACCGATAAGACGATGCGTGGCGATGCGATCACCTTTAACGACGTTCCTCCCTTCGAAGGTGATGTCACCGTATGGGAAGCCTTTGGTGAGGCGAATCTACCCTTGTTAAGGGATATGAGCTTCGCTAATAAGCTGGATGTGGATGTGTCCTTGCGTCTTGCGGATTACAGTCAGAAAAACATTGATTTAATGTCGAGCTACCGTACCGGCATACTGTGGGAACCCATTGCCAACTATGCTTTACGAGCAAACTACTCACGTTCACAACGTGCGCCGAATATCACTGAACTTATCTCTCCACCCCGTGGTGATTACGACAGTATTCGCGATATTTGTAATGGTGTAACGGCAACCTCAACAGGCGCTGGGCATGATAGCTGCCGTCTCGATCCTGGTATTGCAGCGGCCATTGCTAGCACTGGCATTTTCAAAGCGGTAAGTGGTTCAAAGTATTCTCCTAACGCGGGTAATGAAAACCTGACCGAAGAAACCGCGGATACCTATACCTTAGGCTTTACCATGGCGCCAGCCTTCCTTGAAGGTTTTAACCTAGCGGTTGATTACTACGATATTAAAGTTGCTGATGCGATTGGTTCATTAAGCAATGAGGATATTCTGGCTGAGTGTTATAACTCGAGTAATCCCTATGGAGCTGATAATGAGTACTGTCAGGCTATCACTCGCGATACTGAGGGCCAAATCACCCAGATTATTCAGCAGGAACGGAACCTGAATGACATCGTTACTCGTGGTATCGATTTCGCTATGGCCTACGAGTGGCAATTGGACGGATACGGTGAACTCAGCTTAAAAACCAACTGGACTCATGTATTGGAATACAGTTCAAGCTACTATAACGTCGATGGTTTAGTTGAAGATGATTATGTTGGTGAACTTTCCAGCGGGATTTTTGAAGACCGAGGCACGCTTTCATTAAGCTGGAGTAACGATGATTGGCGTGTGCGTTGGAGCGCGAAGTATAAGAGCGCTATGGTTGATAGTCACGATAGAGTTGAAGAATGGAATGTGGAGAAAGCCAAGAACCAGGCCAAACTCGATGCAGGTGATGCCAGTGCAGTTGCAAACCCTGAAACGCCAGCCTTCCTGTTCTATGGCTCGTATATTACCCATGATTTATCAGTGTCTTACACCATGGACGTGAGTCAGGCTGAATTACGTTTATATGGTGGTGTACGTAATATTTTCGACAACCAAGGACCTTGGGTGGCTGATGGTGGCGACTTAATTGAAACTGGTAATGGTAACTACAGCAGTGCCTACGGCGGTGGTGTAGGGCGTTATGCCTACCTAGGTGCAGAGCTTAAGTTCTAAAGGTCAGTTAACTTAAGTTGGTTAAACCGCATGTGGCTCCCTGCATGCGGTTTTTTTATTGGCAATTAAATGGCTTAAGCAAGAAAGGAACAGTTGTTGGCTATGGTTCCTTCAGATAGTTATACCAATCACATTAAATCTCTAATCAGTTCAGAGCCTCACTGGCATTTCAACCCAAGGCGCATTGACGCAGAAATGGTTATTCCCTTTTAAGTCAATGCAACACCGGAGTGGGATGCCTGTGTGGCTCCCAAAGGGCGGCTGATGTTCACTGTATGGCAACGCGATTTATACTGCGTTTAAGGCTTTCGACAGAGCACCACTATGCCTTCAAGCCTTCGCCTTGTCTAAAGCGCGTTGAATTTCCGCTGAATGAACAGATATTTAATTCGATTGGTATTAAGCGGTTTTAACGGGGAGTTTACGCAAAAGTTTTAGCTAAGCGAGTTCGGCAGGTCAGCTAAGTTGGGGCTGGGGGCAAAATGGTGTAGGTTCAACAATACACTTTAAGCTAATGTTTTTACAGGCTTGATGGTATGAACTGATATTACCCTTAGCGGCGAGTATGTATGCCGCTAGGGTATCGTTGGGAGCTATCTTGGCAATATGTTAAGCGGTAATGCGAACTTATCGATTCATTACAGCATTGAATGACAAGTTACTTGGAGGGTAAATTCGCCTTTAAGAACTGGCTTTGTTCCCATAATAAGTGTTCTAAGGACTCCTTAGCTGTATAACTGTGTCCTTCAAAGGGAAGGACGACTAATCTCGCTTTGCCGCCCCCCCCTTGAATCGCATCAAACAGGCGCTCAGATTGCAGCGGGAATGTACCTGAATTTTGATCCATTTCGCCATGCATAAGCAGTAAAGGCGATTTGATCTTATCCGCATAATTAAATGGTGACATTTGCTGATAAATATCATTAGCTTGCCAGTAGGTGCGTTCTTCATTTTGAAAACCGAATGGCGTTAGGCTGCGATTATAAGCCCCACTACGGGCGATACCTGCGTAGAATAAATCCGTATGGGCTAGCAGATTTGCCACCATAAAGGCCCCGTAGGAATGACCGCCAACGGCAATTTGCTTGCGATCGGCAATACCTAAATCGACTAAGGTATCGACAGCCGCCTGTGCGTTGGCAATAAGTTGCTCGCGAAAGGTGTCATTGGGCTCTTTACCTTCTTGGGCGATGATAGGCATAGAGACTTTATCAAATACTGCAAAGCCTTCGGCCACCAAAGGAATTGGGCTTCTTGGGCTGATGGTGGGATATTGGTTGGCGCTAAAGCTAATTTGGCCGGCAACATCGGGATCGTTAAATTCTCGCGGATAAGCCCACATCAACACGGGTAAGGTGCCTTGCTTTTTGCTGTAATTAGCGGGTAGGTAGAGCGTTCCCGATAAGGGCACTCCATCGGCTCTTTTGTAGGTGATCAACTGCTTCTGCATCCCCCGGTACGCACTCAGTTCATCGGCCTGTTGGTAGAGCACACTTTCTTTTGCACCATCGATTAAGACAAGGCTCGGTGGTTCAGTCGGACTTTCACGGTTGATAATCAGTTGTAAAGGTTCAAGATTGAGCACATAGCGCACCGACTCTAATCGCTGGGTTGCTGATTGCCAAAGCAGTGACGATTCACCCGTCAGTAATGAAGTACGCTTTAAAAAAGGCTTGTCCCCCTGTGGCGATGCCCCTTGGCCGTAGTGAATAAGCCCTGTAGTTTGCGCCTGCTGCACGCGGAACACATGCCCTTTGCCTTGGGTATATTCTCTGGAGAATGTTCCAAGCTCTTGATATTTATCGCGCAGATTACGCTCGTTCAACGTTTGTAGGCTACTTTCTCCAAGGCGGGTGTCTAGGCTACTCAGTCGCAGTAACTGTGCTTTGCTATTGCGCTGGGTCACTAAGGCGATGTTGTTCTCCGCCCAGTCGATATCGATGATCCGCCAAGGCGTTTTGGCGATGAGTTTGGCCTTTTGGGTAAAGGGGGCATCGAGTTGCCATAGACTGTCCCGTAGCGGCGCCTCCTGCTGGCTATCGCCCTGATCTTGAGCCTCGGTAAAGGCTAAGGTTGCGCTGCGCCCTTGAACCCAATGGAACTGGCGTGGGCCTGGGAGCACAGAGTCTCTTCCTTGGGGCTTAGATTCTCCACTCTGGCTTTGGTGCAGTTGCGTTATGCGTTGGCCATCAAGATTATAAATCTCTGTTAAGGTTGGAAAATCATAATACTTTACTTGGGTTGAGAAGGGCGCGGTGAGCTGATGGGTTAAAATATAGCGCCCATCGGGTGACACCGAAAAATCCTCAAAAATACCCGGCGCGGCGATAGTTGTCAGCTTGCCATCTAAATCCACTCGGGCCAATTGACTGGTCGTCAGTTGGCTAAAGCGTTGTTTGTCAGCGCTGGTTTTCAATAAGTCCTGATAGGTGCGCTGCGGGCTTTGTTTGCCCGAGGTTTCCTTGGTTTTCGGTGCGTAAACGGCCTGAGCCATGCTTGCGTTGGCATTGGAGGCTACCACAAAGCGAGCGAGCAGACTGTTATTGTTAGCCCACTGATAATCAAGGCTAATCGTTCCATTCAATCGGTTGTCTGATAGGCGCTTGTGGCTATCTTGAGCGAGGTTGTAAACATATAAGTAACCGCCCTCTGGCGTTAGGCTCACATAGGACAGATAGCGACTGTCGGGGGATAACTGCAGCTCAGTAATATCATGGCCGCCGGGCAAGCTAATCATTCGCTGCTGATTGTTTTGAATATTAATTAGCCTGAGTTGGTGGTAGCGTTTGCTAATACGGCTGGGTAAATATTGATCTGCTGCGATACGTAACCCCGCGAGTTTCTGCTCTGGTATGGCCAACGTAGTAATACTGGGAGCCGAAATAGGGCTGAGCAATGCTAACCATTGGTGATCGTTTGAAAGCCGTGTCGTGAGGCTGGTACTGTGGTTAATGGTTTGCTGCAATGCAGAGGAAGGTTTTTGGTAGTCTTGTGCTAAGGTCTGTGGGGTAAAAATTGGACATAACATCATCCCGATGCAAATCAAGGCTAAACGAAGCATGTTTGGGTCCCTAACAAAGTGCATAACTCCCGCACAGATAATTTGTAACAGGAGTAAGACGTTGACGCATAAGTTTTTATTGGTCATACAGTTGTAAGCAATCTGTTGCTTTGTCGCAACCCGCCTCGACTCGATTCTATATTGTTTAAATCTCTATTTTAGATTTTATACGAGCTAATATTTTGAATTTTATATAGTTAGTTTAATTCATTCGTTTGCTAACTGGGCTAAGTCTTAGGTAGTATCTAACCGAATGATGCACTCATTACCCTAACCATAAAAAGATCAATAACTCAGGTGTGAGAAAAATGAAGGATAAGAATAAGTTGAGTTTTTGCTTAGGAAGTTGTCGCATTGACCCTTCCGATAACTCAATTTCATTTCAAACGCAGGCGGATGAAACGTCCCAACATGAAGCCGCTAAGGTGTCACTTCAACCTAAGTTTATTGAAGTGCTTAGCTATCTTGCCTTGCGTCATCCTAATGTGGTGACCCGTGATGAGTTGATCGAAAAAGTGTGGGAGGGCAATGTTTACGTAGGAACTAAGGCACTCACTAATGCGATTTGGCATTTACGGCAGCAATTGTCGCCACTCGAACAGGATGGTGGTGTGATTGAAACCGTGCGTAAGGCTGGGTACCGCCTCTTATTGCCCCCTGTCTACGACATTTCTGATGACACCGACATCGATAAACTCCAAATCACTGAGGCGAAGTTACAGCATACGATGCGACGACTGCATTTTATGGTGATATTGATGGGGGCGGTCATCGTGACTGTTGGTCTATTGATTGGCGTGCACCTGTACCAAGATAAACAGCGGATGACAGAGACCCAAATGACAGTGCTGACCAGAGATCCGGGATCGGAGCGTTATCCTAGGTTATCCCACGATAGGCGTTGGTTAGTGTATGGTGCGAGTCGTCCTGGCGTTACTTCTAGTCTGTATCTTAAAGATTTTAAACGTGAAGACATCCCCGCCCGTCAGTTAACGCCTTCCACATCGGCAGAGCTTCGCGCAGTGTGGAGTTTAGATGACACTAAGTTGTTTTTTGCCTCCCGAACTCAGGGAACTGGAGAGTGCCAAATTACTCAGTTAACCCTTGCAACCAATGAAACCCTCGCCTTAGCGCCTTGCTCGACCGATATGGCGGCAATAGATATTTCTGCTGACGGCCAATATCTTGCGTATGTCTCCTCCCTTGAGGCGGGTAAGGAGGGTGGTATCTACCGTTTGTCTTTGGTGCAACCTTACGCTAAGGCTGAAAGATTATCCTGCGAAGTGCACTGTAACTATGAAGACCGAGATTTAGCCTTCAGTCCTGATGGTCGTTGGCTGGCAATAGCGAGACGCTTTAGTAATATCTCGGAAGATATTTTTATTCGGGATTTAGCCAGTGCCAGTGAGAAACGCTTAACCCACGGACTAGAAGATATTCGCGGCTTGAGTTGGACGCCTGATAGCCAGTCGCTGGTTTTTGCCACCGAAGATTCCGGCAGTCGCAACGGTTTTACTATCGATATTGCAACCACGCATATTCAATCTCTCGATGTGGAGGGAATGAGTTATCCCAGCAGTGTATCAGAGGAAGGTGAGCTTGTTTATCACCAGTATCGTCGTCAATTCCAAATGGCGTATTTTTCCCTTGGGGAGTCGGTATCTGGCAGTTTGTTTCCGCTCCTGTATTCTAGTATCAGCCACCGAAATCCCGATTATTCCCCCGAGGCGAAACGGATAGTATTTGTCTCTAGTGAGACTGGCTATAACGAGATTTGGGCGTCAGATATAAACGGCAAAAAACTTGAGCAACATACTCATCTCAAGTCGCGCGTAGCTTACCCGCGTTGGTCTCCCGATGGCTCTAAAATAGCTTTTATCGCCCCCGATGATCGCAATGAAGGTAATCGCATTTTTATTTTAGATTTAGCCAATAAAAACATTACTGCCTTAGCCTCGAGTTATCACAATCACGGTCGCCCCAGTTGGAATTGGCAGGGCACTGCCGTATTAGCATCGACTAGCGATGGCATCACGGAGTTTTATTTAGATAACAGTACACCAAAAGTGATCAGTCCTCTGACTATGGCTGTGGGATTTGCGAAATCGGCTAACGAATTTGTATTTAGCCGTTATGGGGTGAATGGACTCTGGCAGATTGATCTAACGCAGCCTGAGCAGGTTCGAGAGTTAATCCCTAGCAAAGTATTCCGTGCAGGTAATAACTGGGTGCTTACGGCAAACGGGGTGTATTTTAAATCGAGTAATGGTAACGAGCAGCGACTGAATTTTTGGGAGGCGAGCAATCAACAGCTGACATCACTCCTAAGGGTTCCCCGTTCGAGCTTAAGCGGTTTTGGCTCTATGACGTATATCCCAGAGTCAAACCGCTTAGTGATGACGCTCGATGGCTTCCCACAACGGGATATCATCTTGCTTAAGCATAAGTTACTTAAATAAGTTGCTTTAAGGATTACTTAGCGCTAAATCTTCCGCCGAGTACAGCTTCGCGGGAGGCGCCTGTGACAGCTGGGAGGTTGGCGGGTAAGCCTAAGTGGTTACGCATGGCGAGCCACGCGAAGGCGATGCCTTCGGCCCACTTAGGGTCGACGCCAAGGGCCGAGGTAGTATCCAGCTTATAACCTGGTAATAAGGCGGCAAGACGTTGCATCAGTTGGCCGTTGAACGCGCCACCACCACAGACGAACAATTCCCCTTCATTGGATAGTTTAATAATGTCTTGGGCTATGCTGTGGCAGGTTAAATCCAATAACGTCGATTGGATATCTTCTTCATCTAAATGATTAAAAGGCGATAATTGCTGTTCTAACCAAGCTTGGTTAAATAGCTCTCGCCCAGTGCTTTTAGGGTAAGCAAGGGAGAAATACGGGTGCGAAAGCAGTTGCGTTAACAGGCCTTGGTCGGTTTTGCCCGATGCCGCCCATTCGCCATCTCTATCGAAGGGCTCACTTTTCACCTGCTGGATCCAAGCATCTATCAAGGTATTGCCAGGTCCCGTGTCGAAGCCCAGCACTTGGTCACTGTTGCCCGGTAAATAAGTAATGTTGGCTATGCCGCCAATATTTAAAATGATGCGTTTCTTGCCAACTTCAGCAAAAGTCTGCTGGTGGAATGCGGGCACTAAGGGCGCGCCTTGGCCACCTAGGGCAATATCTTTACGGCGAAAATCGGCAATCACATCAATACCGGTTTCAGTTGCTATAGTGTTTGGATCGCCAATTTGCAGGGTAAAACCCACTTCAAGGTTTGGCATGTGGCGCACGGTTTGGCCGTGGCTTCCAACGGCGATAACCTCTTCTTTGGCAATGGCGCATTTGGTCAGCAGGTTATTGACTGCTAAGGCAAACAGTTGACCTACATTACGGTCTAAACGGCCGAGGCGGTTAATTTCATCTGTACTGGGTAAGCAAAGGCGCTGTAGGCCTTTGAGCAAATGGCTCGGTATGGCTTCGGTATGGCTGGCGATAAGCTGCGGCTGCGTGCCTGAAAAGTCGACCAATACGGCATCGACACCGTCCATGCTGGTGCCTGACATAAGTCCAATATAATAAGCGTTTTTCATTGGGAGGAATCCGTCCGTCGTTATTGCATTGCCAATTGCGTTTGCTTGTTTTGCGAAAGTGTAGTCATCAATTGCTGACTAAGTGCATCGAATTGATTTTTTTCTTTTCTCGCAATCGATTCGGCTTTAGGTAGCGTTATGGTTCTTGGGTTGCGGTGGACGCCATTGACGATAAATTCGTAATGTAAATGTGCACCCGTGACGCGCCCCGTTTTACCTAAAGTACCTATGATTTGCCCTTGCTTAACGCTGGCTCCTTTGCTGACGTTGCGCTTAGTGAGGTGAAGATATTTGGTGGTATAGGTATCGTTGTGTTTGATAAACACATAGTTACCGTTGAATTGATTGTAGCCCGCCTCTATGACGCGTCCGCTACCCGCCGCTTTAATGGGTGTGCCAATGGCGGCGACGTAGTCCACACCGCGATGGGCTTTGACTTGGCCCGTTACTGGATGCAAACGTCTTGGATTGAAATTTGAGCTGACATATTTAAAATCGACTGGTGAGCGCAAGAAGGCTTTACGCATGCTAGTGCCATTCTCGGAATAATAGTTACCGTCGGTATAGCGAATGGCAGTATAGCGCTCATCTTGGTTTACAAATTCTGCTGCTAAGATATTGCCGTTACGCAAAAATTCGCCATCGGCATATTCTTGCTCATAAATAATGGCAAAGCTGTCGCCTTCGCGTAAATCTAAGGCAAAGTCGATGTCCCAGCCAAATACGGTCGATAATTGCATGATCTGATTTGCACTCATGCCTGCATCGACGGCAGCGTTCCAGAAGTTGCTCTTAATCTTAGCGCTGGTGAAATGGCTGCGAATTTCCACATCCTTCTCGGATATTTTTTCTTGGTATTGATTTTGATTCTTGGTGATGATGAGCGTCGAAATCGCATTCACGCGATAACGTACTTCGGTCAAATCGCCATTTATATCTTTCGAAATCACGATTTCTTCGCCCGGCATAATCTTAAGTAAATTTTGCTTGGCTAAGGGGAGTTGGGTGATCTCATACACGTCTTTACTGGTTAACCCTGCGCGATCAAATACCGCGGCTAAGGTATCACCATTTTTCACGTTAAAATGCTCGACATCCCTGTGATGGGCACTCTCTAAGGATTCTGTAGCTGGGTTATTGGCATCACCCGCTGCAAGCGCGTCGGTTGACGATAATGGCGCAGCATTGGTGGCCGCATTGTCTGTTTGGCCCTCTAATAACTCAGGACGTTCAGGCGAGCGAAAGGCTAAAGGCACATCATAACGGGTGTTGATTTGAGCTTGGTCATCTATGCTGGTGGTTTGTCTTGAAGCTTGCGCTTCTTCAGAAGGTAGTAGCATGGTTATCATAGTGATAACTGAAAGAATGCTGAGGAGAATTTGATGCTTTTTAGGCAACAATTTAAATAACGTTATAACCTTTCCCATTGACGCCGATACCGATAACCAGAGACTTAAATAATCCTGTTAGTGTACACACTTTCAATTGTGGTGGCTAACAAGTAACATAAGTCTCTTCATTTTATGATCATGGCCTTAGGAGTCCCTGCCGAGATGGCTGATTTAGACCAAGTATTAGCAGAAATTAGACGTGGTACCGATGAGATTTTACTCGAAGCGGATCTGCTGGAAAAACTCAAAGAAGGACGTCCACTCCGTATTAAGTTAGGCGCCGATCCTACCGCTCCGGACATCCATCTTGGACACACAGTAATCTTAAATAAACTAAGGTTATTCCAAGAGTTAGGTCATGAAGTCATTTTCTTGATCGGTGACTTTACCGGTATGGTGGGTGATCCAAGCGGAAAAAACAGTACGCGTCCACCGCTAACCCGTGAGCAAGTATTAGCGAACGCAGAAACCTATAAAGAACAGGTTTATAAGATACTTGATCCGATTAAAACCCGTATCGAATTTAACTCAAGCTGGTTAGAGCCATTGGGTGCGGCGGGGATGATCCGCCTTGCTTCTAAGCAAACTGTGGCTCGTATGATGGAGCGCGATGACTTTAAGAAGCGTTATGCCTCGGGCCAATCTATTGCTATCCATGAGTTTATGTATCCTTTACTGCAAGGTTATGACTCAGTTGCGCTGCAGGCCGATGTTGAGCTGGGTGGTACAGATCAAAAGTTCAACCTGTTAATGGGCCGTGAACTGCAAAAAGCGGAAGGCCAAAAGCCACAAGCTGTGATCATGATGCCGCTGCTCGAAGGTTTAGACGGCGTGAAGAAAATGTCTAAGTCGGCACACAACTATATTGGCGTGAGCGAACCTGCCAACGAAATGTTTGGCAAGCTGATGTCGATTTCGGACGACTTAATGTGGCGCTACTTTGAGCTGTTGTCATTCCGTCCACTGGCTGAAATTGAGCAGTTTAAGCAAGATGTGGCCAATGGGTCTAACCCACGCGACATTAAAATCGCCTTGGCGAAGGAAATCATCACACGTTTCCACGATGAAGCGTCTGCAGAAAGCGCACACCAAGCCTTTGTTGATCGCGCTAAGGGCATGATCCCTGACGATATCGACGCTGTCGAGTTAGTGGCGGGTGAAGGTCTGGCGATTGCTAATCTGTTGAAAGACGCTGATTTAGTGGCATCGACTTCAGAAGCCATGCGAATGATCAAGCAAGGCGCGGTGAAGATGGACGGCGAAAAGCTAGACGATAGCCGTATGACTTTGTCTGCTGGTACTGTTGCGGTATTCCAAGTCGGTAAACGTAAGTTTGCCAAAGTGACTTTGGTTTAAGCCATTGTCTGTTAAATGAAAAAGTCGTTAAACGAACAAAAAGAGCGCCTTAGGGCGCTCTTTGTTTTTAAGTCTGTTTCACCCCAGCAGATTAAGGCGCTGTGTTGGCCTCGTGCTCGGCGATATTACATCTGTCGGTGCCAAAGTGTTGCCCACCACTGCATTTCCACGCCAGTTGCGCCGAACTCACCTGCCATTGTTTAGCATTCTGCTTCAAGGAAATAATCAACAGCATTTGTGGATGTTGCTTGGAGAGCTCGCTCACCTGGTAGGTCAAAATGCTGTCTTTATTGGTTTGGGTTCGCACTAAGGTAAATTTGTTGCCTGCGTATTGGCTGCTGATCTGACTTGGGTCTTCCGACCAGGGTTGATGTTGTGCCTGAGCGACACGCAGTTGCTGATTAAAATGACTGACTGGCTGAACGGCGTAGGACACAATTATGGGCTGTAAGGCCTGTGCTTTGGGAGCCAGCATTAAGCCATTAAGGGCGAGTAGGGCTATCAATCCAAAAAACTTCATACAAACCTCATTGAAACGAAACGACTCAGTCAACCTATCGAAGGCGAAACACTCAGTGGTATTGACTCATTGTTAGTTTCGACCCGTTTTTAGGGATCAAGTTTCAAAGACAGCTAAATTTTGTGACTACTGCATCGCTAATTGGTCAGACATGGTCTGGTAATCGATAAGATCCACATGCTCAGTCACCCTATGGTTGAGCATATCGAGTTTAAGACTCGTGACGCCAGGAATGGCGATATCGATGATTTTACCAGGTTTGCCGAATTGCTCGCCCGGCCCTTTGAAGTGATAGTTACCTATCATGACTACCAAAGAGCCGGCGTTATACATATGTTCTATGTTGAAGTCGTACTCGAGTACGCCCTCATGGGCGCGCTCGAGAAAGTCGATGATAAAGCGGCCGCCAGTGTATTTACGGTTGGCGGTTTTGTCGAAGAAGACGCTTTCACGGTTATAGAATTTTCTGAGTGTCTTGTAGTCGTGTTCGGTTAGCGCATTCATGTACTTGACGGCTAACTGCTGTTCTTGTGGCATTTCACCTGAGTTGGCTTGCGCCGCTGCAGGATTGAGGGCTGGAACAAAAATGAGGCACAAAATAAGACACAATATTCGCAAACTATTCCCTCTTGGTTTTGAGATCAAAGGCCGGTAACGACAGATGCCACTTGATGGCGCTTAAGCGGATAAATAGGGCACTGGTCATCGCCAGAAACAGCGCCGTTTTCTCGCCCATACCGTAGGCTAAACTCACGGTATAGCCGATACCACCAATGATTGAAGCTGTGGCATAGACTTCTGTACGTAACACCATAGGAACTTGTCTGCACAGTAAGTCTCGAATAATGCCTCCTCCCACGCCTGTGATCAAGCCCATAACCACGGCAATCATGCCACTTAAGCCCATATTGAGGGCTTTTTCGGCACCAATCACAGTAAACAAGGCTAATCCAAAGGCATCGGCGACCGGCAAAATGTATTCGGGCACCTTACGAGGTCGACGCACTAACAGCAAACAGGCGAGCACAGTTGCGAGGATCACTATGATGTAATTGGGATCGCGGATCCAAAACACAGGCGTTGCGCCAATCAAGGCATCCCGAATACTGCCACCGCCCACAGCGGTGACCGAGGCGAGCACTATGACACCAAAGGGGTCCATTCTATGACGCCCTGCGGCGAGTGCGCCAGATAGCGCAAATACAGCGGTACCCCATAAATCAAAAAAGTAGATCCACTGGCTCATTTACTCATCTCTTTGATATGGATATTTAATGCGTCAACAGAGATGCGAATTTCAATTACAGATAAAATCAGTGAATAGAGCAGCAGTAGCAGGCTAGCGCCGAAGATCACTGAGCCGGTTTTATTAAAGCCGATATAAATGAAAATCATGCACAGTACGCACAGGGCAAAGCTCGATACGCCCGCTTCTTGCATACGACGAATAATGGAAATGCGTTGACTCAGGTTTTTGATTTGATCTTTATGAACGGGTTTCTCACCACTGCTTAAGCTCCGTATTAATGCCGCGAGGGCAAAAAAACGATTAGTATAAGCTAATAGTAACAATGAGATAGCAGGAAATAACAACGCAGGTGTTGTTAATGAAACATGCATGTTTTCGAGCAAGATAGTCAGCCTTTAACTTCACGTTGAGATAATGCGGCATCATATCACAGGCTTTGTAACCAACGTAAACTTGCCCATAACAAGGGCAGTATAATGATAAAGCTAAACCAGATAGCACAGGCACGTGAGGTCAGCTTGATTGCAGGCGTGATGTCATCACTGGTTGGCTGCGGACCATAACCTAGTTTGTCCACATTAATACGCACGCCAGCAAACTTCTGTGGTCCACCGAGTTCGATTCTCAAAATACTGGCCACGAGATTCACACTGAGAACATAACCTCGAATAGCGTGATGATTTTTAGGGGCTCTAAAAAGTTTTGCAAACGCCTTAGGCCCGCCTTGAATGGCGAGCGACAGGCTCCACAACCAAGCCGGAATCGCCAGCAAGATAATGGATACACCATTCACAGTACTGCAAAAATGTTGATACTTTGGTTGAATGGGCGGCCAGCTTAATTCGAGTTGTTTGAGCATGCGCACCGCCAACACTAGCGGTGCTCCAGCAATAGCGAAAAAGAAAATGGTCGATGCTGTGCCGTAAATAGGCGCTGTGGCGAGTTTTTCTATGGTGGCTTTGGCTAGGCCGATTTCCGACAAACTATCGGTATCGCGCAGCACCCAAGGCTGTAACAGCTTTTTTGCGCTGGCATTGTCTCCACGTTTTAAGGCCTTAGCGATTTCATCGGCAACTTGGCTAAACCCTGCATCGGTTAAACACAGATAAAGCACTAAAAATTCGAAAAACCATGGAAAGGCGGCCAGTTCGAGCAAAAAGGTGATAATGGCCCAAAACGGGAACAGTAACAGCAACATAGCTAAAAAGCCTGCTGTGGCTTGTTGGCTTGGAGATCGTTCAGGGCGATTCACTTTGGCTGCGAGTTGCTTGGCTAAATGGCTAAACCAAATAAGCGGCTGCATTTCCCGTGGCAATGGTGCTAAGCGCGCCAATAACAAAGCAAAAAAAAGTACCAAAAAGCCTTCAAACAAAGCGCCATCTATCTCGACAAGTTGTTGATAAAAAGAGGTGTGCATTCGGTACTTTCCGCTTAAGTGATTATTTTACTGAGTCAGGATTCAGTTGCTCAAGTAGCAGCATCACCATCAACGCCGAGTGGTAACCCGCTTTGACAATATAAGAATCAAAATCCACTGGCGAGTCATTGTTGGCGTTATCCGATAAAGAGCGGATAACCACAAATGGCACACCAAACTGATGACAAACTTGAGCAATTGCCGCGCCTTCCATCTCACAGGCGGCCATAGTCGGGAAGTTTTTGAGCATGGCTTGGGTGCGAACAGGATCGCAAATAAAGCTGTCGCCAGTACAGATCAACCCTTCAATCGCTTTGACTTCACCCAGCTGAGCAATGGCCTTGTTGGCAGCTTCAACTAAATGTGCGGCTGGGATAAACGCAGCGGGTTGCTGTGCCATTTGGCCAATTTCATAACCAAAGGCGGTGACATCCACATCATGGTGACGCACTTCAGAAGAAATCACGATATCACCAATGGCCAACGTATCGACAAAACCACCGGCAGAACCTGTGTTGATCACCGCATCCGGCGCATATTTTTCGATGAGCAGTGTGGTCGCAATACTTGCGGCGACTTTACCTATGCCTGAACGAGTCACGACTACGTCTTTACCTGCGAGAGTACCTGCAATAAATTCAATACCAGCAATGGTTTGCGATGTCGCATTTGTCATGGCGGCGATCAGGTGAGCGACTTCTGGCTCCATTGCGCCAATAATTCCAATTTTCATGGGAGACCTTTTTGATTCAACACTTAAGAGTGGGACAAGGGAATGCTGGCTAACTATACCACACAGTTTTATGCAGTCGTTATGGTGAGATTGGGATTGCTTGATAATGGCGCGGTAAAACGCGGGAGGGTTAACTGAAAAGTACGCTCATAAGATGCGCGCTTTTATTTATTTCATCTGTCTATTTTACTTATCTATTTATCCATCAACCGATGGCGACAAATCACAAACAAATGGCTGGACTTGTTTGACTAAGTCCAGCCATTGCAAAGCTTGTTAAATGACAGCGGAAAAACAGTTTTTCAGCGATAAAACTAACACATTGGCGTTTAATCTATAGCGCTTAGTCCAAGTAATTAAGAATACCTTGGGCGGCATCGCGACCTTCGGCAATGGCTGTCACGACTAAATCAGAACCGCGCACCATATCACCACCGGCAAACACTTTCGGGTTGGTGGTTTGGAAAGGATTTTCGTCTAACTTACTCGCTTTAACACGGCCCCATTGATCGAGCTCGATACCATGCTCGGCAAACCAAGGTGCTGGGCTAGGTTGGAAACCAAAGGCAATAATAATCGCATCGGCTTCGAGCAACTGTTCGCTCCCCGCAATCGCTTCGGCGCGTTGACGCCCGCTTGCATCGGCCTTGCCCATGGCGGTTTCAACGCATTCAATGCCGATCACTTTGCCATCTTGGGTCTTAATCGCCACAGGTTGACGGTTAAACAGGAAGTTAACGCCTTCCTCCCGCGCATTTTGCACTTCGCGACGTGAGCCCGGCATGTTGGCCTCATCACGGCGGTAAGCACAGACTACGCTGCTGGCACCTTGTCTGACGGCTGTGCGCACGCAATCCATCGCGGTATCACCACCGCCTAATACCACGACACGTTTACCTTCAAGGTTCAGGTAGGGCGTTTGCGCATCTTGCGTGCCCATTAAATGATGGGTGTTACCAATCAAATAGGGCAGGGCTTGGTATACGCCTTGGGCATCTTCACCCTCAAGGCCGGCTTTCATCGCGGTATAGGTGCCCATACCAAGGAATACGGCATCGTATTCTTCGAGCAGTTTAGTAAATGGGATATCTTTACCGACAGTAACCCCGAGTTTGAACTCAATGCCCATGCCTTCTAATACACTACGACGGGTCGCCATGACGGCCTTGTCGAGTTTAAAAGACGGAATACCGTAGGTGAGTAGGCCACCAATTTGTGGATATTTATCAAAGACCACGGCTTTAACACCGTTGCGAGACAAAATATCCGCGCAGCCCAAACCTGCAGGACCTGCGCCGACAATCGCTACTCGTTCAGCGCGCGGCGTGACCTTGCTCATATCGGGGCGCCAGCCTTGGGCGATTGCTGTATCGGTAATGTATTTTTCGACATTACCGATAGTGACAGCGCCAAAGTCGTCGTTAAGGGTACAAGCGCCTTCACAGAGTCTGTCCTGTGGACAAACACGGCCGCAGATTTCGGGCAGAGTGTTGGTCTCATGCACTAAATCCGCCGCTTCCATGATGCGACCTTGCTCCGCTAGCTTGAGCCAGTTAGGAATATAATTGTGTAGCGGACATTTCCACTCACAATAAGGATTGCCGCAATCTAAACAGCGATCCGCTTGCTGTGCCACTTCAGGCTGAGCAAAAGGCTGATAAATCTCAATAAACTGAGTCGCACGTTTAGCCGCAGGGTGTTTGGAGGGGTCTTTGCGACCCACTTCAATAAATTGAAAATCGTTACTCATGCGCCATTACCCCGCTTTTACAACTAATTCTGGGCTCGATTTCTCTAACTTGAGTAGATCGGCCACGGCAATATTTTTAGGTTTTACTAATACGAAGCAATCTAACCAGTTACCAAAATCACTTAAGATCATCTTGGCATGTTCACTGCCCGTTTCGGCCACGTGGGCTTCAATCAGACCTTTCAAATGTTGTTGATGAATAGGTGATTCGAGTTTTTGAGTATCGACAAGCTCAGTGTTCACACGGCGATTGAAGCGGCCGAATTGATCGAATACATAGGCAAAACCACCTGTCATACCTGCGCCGAAGTTCACCCCTGTTTTACCAAGGACAACCACAATACCGCTGGTCATGTATTCACAGCCGTTATCACCGAGCCCTTCGACCACAGCAATTGCTCCTGAGTTACGGACAGCAAAACGCTCGCCCGCTTGACCTGCGGCGAAGAACTTGCCGCCTGTCGCGCCGTAAAGGCAGGTGTTACCGACAATGGCGCTGCGTTCACTCTGGAACGGGCTGCCAATAGGCGGATAAATCACTATTTGGCCGCCAGACATACCTTTACCGACATAGTCGTTGGCATCGCCGCAGAGTTTTAACTCAAGGCCTGGGCTGTTCCACACGCCAAAGCTTTGGCCGGCACTGCCGTTAAAGCTCAGTTTGACCGGCGCTTTGGTGCCTTTCACGCCGAGCGTGCTCGCGATATAGCCTGACAAGGTCGCGCCAACGGAGCGGTCGGTGTTGTTGATGCTATAAGCGGCATCGAAACACTCGCCCTTATCGACAGCGCTTTGGCACTCGTTTAATAAATGTTGGTTAAGCAGTCCTAAATCCGCTGGTGGATTGGTTTCTTGCCAAGTGCGTGACGAGGTTGCTGGCACCTTAGGTTGATACAAAATCGGTGACAGATCTAAGCCTTGTTGCTTAGCGGTTTGGCCTTCGAGGGCATATAACCATTCGCTGCGACCGACTAAATCTTCAAACTTGCTCACCCCTAAGGTTGCCATCCATTCACGGACTTCCTCGGCGACAAACTCAAAGTAAGTCATTACTCGCTCTGGCAGACCATGGTAATGGTTGTCACGCAGGTTTTTATCTTGCGTCGCCACGCCTGTCGCGCAGTTGTTCAAGTGGCAAATACGCAGGTATTTACAACCTAGGGCGATCATAGGCACAGTACCAAAACCAAAGCTCTCAGCGCCTAACAACGCGGCTTTAATTACATCGGTACCGGTTTTTAAACCACCATCGACTTGCAGGCGAATTTTATGGCGTAGACCGTTTTCCACGAGCGATTGATGCACTTCGGCTAAACCTAGCTCCCACGGACTCCCCGCATACTTTACTGAGGTGATTGGGCTGGCGCCTGTGCCGCCGTCATACCCTGAAATGGTGATCATATCCGCATAGGCTTTAGCTACGCCGGTGGCGATCGTGCCCACGCCGGGTTCAGACACAAGTTTGACTGAAATCAGCGCTTTCGTGTTGATTTGCTTCAAGTCGAAAATCAGCTGGGCTAAATCTTCGATAGAGTAAATATCGTGGTGCGGCGGCGGTGAAATCAAGGTTACACCAGGGCGAGCATGACGCAGTCCGGCGATTTCAACGCTGACTTTATGGCCGGGTAACTGGCCACCTTCACCGGGTTTTGCCCCTTGGGCGACTTTAATCTGCAACACATCGGCATTGACTAAGTAGTGCGCCGTAACGCCAAAGCGCGCCGAGGCTATCTGTTTAATCGCAGAGTTGCGTTCAGTATTAAAGCGGCGAGCATCCTCACCACCTTCACCTGAGTTCGAGCGGCCGCCTAAGCGGTTCATTGCAATAGCCAGCGCTTCATGGGCTTCGGGGCTGAGGGCGCCGATACTCATGGCCGCGCTGTCAAAGCGTGAATATAGACCTGATGCAGCTTCCACATCGGCGACATCAAGCGATGCTTGCGCGCCCTTAATACCGATTAAGTCACGCAGTGTCGCCACGGGACGATTGTCGACGAGCTCGGCGAATTTTTTATAGCTCGCGAAGTCTTTGTCAATCAATGACGCTTGCAAGGTGTTGACTACATCAGGGTTGAAGCAGTGATACTCACCCCCTTCAACGTATTTTAGTAGGCCGCCTTGTGGTAATGGCACATGGGCTCGGTAGGCCGCTTTGTGCAGAATCGCTTGGTCTTGGGCGATTTCAGCAAAGCCTGCACCCTCGATGCGGCTGATCACACCTTTAAAACACAGGTCGATCACTTCGCTGGCAATGCCTATGGCTTCAAATTGTTGACTGCAACGATAAGAGCCGACAGTGCTGATGCCCATTTTGGACATGATCTTACGCAAGCCTTTTTCGATGCCGTAGCGGAAGTTCAACATCAATGCTGTGGTGTCGGTTAACTGGTGACGTTTCGCCAGTTCAGAGATTGATTCATACACTAAGTACGGATAAATCGCGGTGGCACCAAAGCCAAGTAATACGGCAAAGTGATGTGGATCTCGCGCCGATGCGGTTTCAACAATAATGTTGGTGTCACAGCGCAGGCTCTTATTTACCAGCATTTGTTGCACAGAACCGACCGCCATGGCCGCAGGGATCACTTGTGCCGTTTTACCTATGGCTCTATCCGAAAGGATCAACAAAGTCGTGCCGCTGCGGGCTAAACGCTCGGCTTCGGCTGTGATGCGGCGAATGGCACTTTCTAATCCTTCCTGTGGTTCGTAATTCAAATCGACAATGTTGGCGCGGTAGTAAGTACTATCTAATCCCAGTAACTGATTAAAATCACTGAATAATAAGATAGGTGAGTTGAACATGACGCGGTAGGCATTACCCGTCGTTTCATTAAAGAGGTTCTGCTCACGGCCAATACAAGTGGTCAAGGACATAACGTGTTTTTCACGTAATGGGTCTATGGGTGGGTTAGTCACTTGAGCGAATTTTTGCCTAAAATAGTCATACAGTGAACGTGACTTTTTCGACAATACCGCCATAGGCGTATCGTCGCCCATAGAACCTGTGGCTTCTTCGCCTTGTTTTGCCAGTACCCAAATGACTTGCTCTAATTCTTCACGGGTATAGCCAAATTGTTTTTGGTATTGCAGCAAAAGCTCAGGGCTTAACTCGCTGGCACCATGTTGTTCAGAGGCTAAATCTTCCGCTGGCGTTAAAGTACGGCTGTTCTTCGCCATCCACTCTTTGTAAGGGTGGCGACGTTTCAAGTCGTTATCAATTTCAAAGGATTGGTACAGGCGGCCGTTCAAGGTATCGAGTACCAGCAGCTCACCAGGCCCAACTCGGCCTTTTTCAATCACTTCATCGGCGGCGTAATCCCAAATGCCGACTTCGGAGGCCAAGGTCAAAATACGATCTTTTGTGATCACATAACGCGATGGACGCAGACCATTACGGTCAACTGCGCAGGCGGCATGGCGACCGTTGGTCATCACAATACCTGCCGGACCATCCCAAGGCTCCATGTGCATGGAGTTAAAGTCGTAGAAGGCTTTTAACTCGTCATCCATTTCTGGATTACTTTGCCAAGCAGGCGGGATCAATAGACGCATGGCACGGTATAAGTCCATGCCACCGGATAACAGCATTTCCAGCATGTTATCTAAGGAAGAAGAATCTGAGCCTGTTTCATTCACAAAGGGAGCGGCCTGCTGCAAATCTGGCAGTAGTGGTGAATTAAACTTATAGGCGCGGGCGCGGGCCCATTGACGGTTACCCGTAATCGTATTGATTTCGCCGTTATGGGCTAAATATCTAAACGGCTGAGCTAATGGCCATTTAGGAGAAGTATTCGTTGAGAAACGTTGATGGAATAGGCAGATAGAGCTTTTTAAGCGAATGTCCGCGAGATCGGGATAAAACGCGGGCAAGTCTACAGGCATCATTAAGCCTTTATAGACGATAACTTGGCCAGACAAACTCGCGACATAGAAGTCTTTGTCATCGGTGATCTGCTGCTCTAAACGGCGACGCGCCATATAAAGGCGGCGTTCCAAGTCTTTTTCACGCCAGCCAATAGGGGCGTTGATCAGCACTTGGTAGATTTGTGGCAGGCTAGCCTTGCCGATTTCACCTAATACATCTGGATTGACCGGCACTTTGCGCCAGCCTGCAATACTTAAGGTTTCACGCTCGAGTTCGCGCTCAAGAATAAACTTAGCTTGGTCAGCCAGTTCATCATCTTGACTTAAAAACAGCATACCTACTGCAAATTTACGGCTCAAATGCCAATCATTTTCCGCGGCAATCGCTTCAAAAA
The DNA here is from genome assembly GCF_031932075.1 of Shewanella sp. SP1S2-4. Taxonomy (NCBI): domain Bacteria; kingdom Pseudomonadati; phylum Pseudomonadota; class Gammaproteobacteria; order Alteromonadales; family Shewanellaceae; genus Shewanella; species Shewanella sp. SP1S2-4. Next base: position 364,353 of record NZ_JAUOET010000001.1, on the reverse strand, counting down.
ATTGCACTGGCAATTGCATTAATAAGCCACAGCCGTCGCCAGTGCGACCGTCGGAGGCAATGCCACCGCGGTGCTTCATACGATCTAGACCATGGATTGCCGTGCGCACTATACGATGACTGGCTTCGCCATCCATCTGTGCTATCAACCCAAAACCACAATTGTCCCGCTCAAAACTGGGATGATATAAGCTCATACAAAAACCTCCCTAGACCTCAACTGATTACTACTCGGGGAGAAAATGTAAAGACTTTCTATAGATATGCACCCGAACCACCCAAATTAGCCTGAGATTCAATAAAGGTCAAACCAAAAATTTGCATAAAACATGGGTATTAATTCATGTTTTATACACAAATCACAATTGCTTTACGTTAACGTCAACAGCAAAAAGTGCTGTATAACATTATGAATAAAAAGAATTTTAAAAATGAGGAAACTGTGGATTTACCAAAATGTAACATTCGGGTGGGATTGTTTTTGATTTAGAAATAGTGATTTTTATTGCAAACACAGTAATTAAATAAAAAATTATAATTGTTGAATTATTATTCATTATCAGTGTGAGCAAGATCTCAGTGGTTAGTGTGTTAATTTGAGGATGCGCACATTTATGACAATAAGGGTATGAGTCAGGCGGGAATTTGATGTAGCGCCAAGAAACCACTCGCTACCTTGTTTACACTAAGCTTTTTCTTCTATTTGTTCACGTATTTTCTTTTCTATTTGTGATTTTATCTTGGTTATTCTCAATGAAGCGATATGAAATTTGGTGGGTGCTCTGATGGGGCTTGATGCATATGTGAACACCTTTGGTGCCGTTTGCAAGGCGCGATATGGTACCCGACTAAGAAAACTCACCATAGATGCCAAGTTTACCTGCCCTAACCGTGATGGCACCTTGGGGCGTGGAGGTTGTACTTTCTGCAATGTGGCGTCATTTAGCCACCAAACTGCTGATGTGCTGAGTATTACCGAGCAGCTCGAACAGGGTAAGAGTCGTTATCGTGAGGCGAAACCTCAGGTGCAAGCCGATAAATTTATAGCGTATTTTCAGGCTTACACTAGCACTTATGATGAGTATCAGGTGTTAATGGCTAAGTACGATGAAGCCGTTAAAGATGGCGAGATAGTGGGTCTGTGTGTAGGAACTCGTCCCGATTGTGTGCCAGATAATGTACTGGATTTACTGGCAAGTTATCAGGCAAACGGCGTTGATGTGTGGTTAGAACTTGGGTTGCAAACCGCTAAAGATGAAACGCTGCGCAAGATCAATCGTGGCCATGATTTCGGTTGTTATTGCGACACAGTGTCGAGGGCGAGAGCTCGCGGTCTTAAGGTGTGCACTCATCTTATTCTTGGCTTGCCCGATGAAATCCATAGCGATTATATGGCGACCTTAGCGGCGGTATTGCAGCAGGGCGTTGATGGCTTGAAGCTGCATCCTTTGCATGTCGTCGAAGGTAGCACTATGGCCAAGGCGTGGCGAAGTGGGCGCTTACCTTTACTGAGTCTTGAAGATTATGCTCGCAGTGTTGGTGAGATGATCCGCCATACACCCGCGGAAGTGATTTTCCACCGCGTCACCGCTTATGCGAAAAAACCTATGCTATTAGCACCAGATTGGTGTGCCTATCGATGGGATGGATTGGTGGCAATTGTGGATAATTTACAGCTTTATGGTGGACAAGGGCACGTATTAGCGCAACGATAAAGGTAAGTTAGTGGGATACATTTCCTCCTTAAATGCTATGTCGTCGCTATTATTTTGTAAGTGTTTACTTACGACTATTAGTTTGTTTTTTGTTAATTTTAATCTGAATTTGACCATGGATATCGCTATAAGTTGCACAGACAATTTTAGTGGGTATCATGTGATAAATTCGTTTTAAGCATTGGACCACTTAAGGGAGGCCTCATGGCCACAGTTGAATTAGAAGTAATCCTAGATCTCAATACTCTCGAACAGTACTGTAGCGCCATTGGTGCCGGTACTTTACTTAAGAGTGTGGTGTTATTTGAGCAGTTAATGCCTGAATATGTAGGAAATCTAGTGAAGGCTAACGACGCTGCAGACAGAGATACCTTATGTTCAGAAGCGCATAAATTTAAAGGTGCCGCAGGTTCGGTAGGTTTAAAACGCATTCAGCAAATCGCCCAGTTATTACAACATGGTGAAGAGCCAAGATGGGATGCTGAACACGGCGCTTGGGTTGCTGAGATCGTCGAACATGCGAGTGCGGATCTACAACAGTTAAAGTTGTTCCTCCAAGCTAAAGCATAAGATATTGATACGCTAAGGCGCAGCAATAACGTCTGTTGTTGCGCCCAATTGAGTGAATGATTGCGTTAGATTGTTGCGTTAGTTTACGGCTGAGTTTGTTGCCTTTTACGTTTCCCCGCGAGTGCTTTTCTCCTCTTTGTTTGTTACTCCCACTTAAGTTTTACAGCTAATCGGTTGAATGTCGATTCGGCTCACACTCTTGAAATCTAATGCCGCGTTATTGGCTTTCAGTTATGCTAGAGTAGATTTAATTTCTTAATTCATAACCTTAATGGCAATCGAGAAAATGAAAAGTTTACCTAGCTTAAAAAACTTATTCTATCTGGTGAATCTCCATCAAGAGCAGAATTTTAACCGCGCGGCTAAGGTGTGTTTTGTCAGCCAATCGACGCTTTCGAGTGGGATCCAAAACTTAGAAGAGCAGTTAGGGCATCAGTTGATTGAGCGAGACCATAAGTCGTTTATGTTTACCGCTATTGGTGAAGAAGTGGTGCAGCGCGCCCGTAAAATTCTCACCGATGTGGATGATTTGGTTGAATTGGTGAAAAACCAAGGCGAGCCGATGACAGGCGATATTCGTTTAGGGTGTATTCCTACGATTGCGCCTTTCCTATTGAGCCGTGTTATTCGCCAATGCCAGCAATCTTATCCTGCAATGAGTTTATTACTGAAAGAAGATACCACTGAGCGTTTGTTGGATGCCTTAGGTAAGGGTGAGCTGGATTTATTGATCCTTGCTTTGCCTGTAGATACCAGCGGTTATCACAGTATGAAAGTGGGTAAAGATCCATTCAAAATGGTGATCCATAAGGATTTAGCCGGAGAAATCCATCAGCCGATCGATTACCAAGCCTTGCCAGACGAGAGTATTTTCCTGCTGCAAAGCGAGCATTGCATTACAGGGCATGCCATCACAGCCTGTCAGCTTGGGGATAGCGCAAAAGTCAATCCGTTTGCCGCCACCAGTTTGCATACCTTAGTGCAGATGGTGAACAGTAAGCTGGGCACCACATTCCTGCCGCAAATGGCAATCGATGCGGGTATTTTGAATGACACAGATTTGGTGGTGATGACGCCGCCGGGTGAAGCGCCATACCGTGATATCGGCCTTGTCTGGCGTCAAACGACCAGTCGGATCTTAACCTTCCGCACCTTAGGTTTAATGATCCAAAAGTTATTAACCAAAGAAGAACAATAAGCTGGCTGCAACAGCACAAAGTGTCACTGCAAAAAAGTGTTAATCCAACTCAACGCTTAAATATGATGAGAAATTAAAGTGGGGAAACGCCAAACACTTCGATGGAGTGTTGTTTCCCTTTGAGTTTAACTGGACCTAGATTCGATAGGTGATATTGCGTGTTGGGATTATCTAAACGTCCCGCGAGTGCGCCCGAGATCAACATGCGTTGCCCCAAGGGATTACACTGATCTTGCAGTCTCGCTAGGGTATTGAGTACATCGCTAAAGAAACTAATCTCCTGTTTCTGCACGCCAACAACCGCTGCTACGACTTGGCCACAATGGGCCGCAGCTTTAAACTTAGGCACAAAGCCATAGTGTTCTTCAAAGTAACGTCTTTGCCAATTAAGCTGCTGACTAAATTCAAAATAGATATTCATGCAGCGGTCGTGGACAATCCCTTCTTCTAAAGGCCAGTGGATCAACACGGCATCGCCCATATAGCGATAAATCTCGGCTTCGTTGTTGGTCACAGTATCCGACAGCAAACTAAAGCTATCTTGGATCAAGCGACTAAAACGGTAATCCCCAAGTGATTCGGCGTGTGTGGTCGAGGCGACCATGTCTAAGTAAAGGAATAATCGCTGCTCGTACCTTGGCTTATGGTATTTACCGAGGCCAATGTTGAGCAGAATACGTGGGCCGACTAACAGCGCCATTTGCTCGACGAAGGCTAAACTGACTCGCACGACCACCAGATAGACGATCAATGCTTGGAATGAAGGACTGTAGAGAATGTGCGCCGTCAGCATTTGTCTTAGGGTCGACATGTGATTTTCGATGGCCCACATATTCAAAAATTGGGTCATGTAAGCTAATGTTGTCGCTCCCAGTAATAAAAACAAGCCTTTAAAGATGACAGAAAACACATAGGGGAGGCGATTGATAGCACTGAAATCAGCAATAACGTTCGACATCCAATGCAGGCTGCCAAAAATTATCCCCATATAGATAGCAAGTGTCGCGAGATCAGCCGAACCTACCGCCCATTGGGGCAGTTCTGGTGATTGGGCATATCGAAAAAACACGAATGCAGCCATGGCAATCGCCCAAGCTAAAATCGCAAAAAGGAGTTTTTTCGCTTGTCTACGTGCTCTCACTGCGTGATGGGTATCCGAATACGGCTGTGATTTCAGAATGCCGTAGTTTATAGAAAAGAGTCACCTTAGTGCCAGTGAAATTTGTGATCTGGATCAATCTAAGTCTATATCGTCACTAAATATTAACCAAAAACCTTATTAAGTATCATGGCGGTGAAACTGGTCTTTAAATAAAAACCCCTAGGGTTGGTCATTTTGAGGCTGCCATCTTCGGCAATGCTTTGCGTTAATGCTTTACTGTTGGCGGCTTTGGGACGTAATTGCAGTACTTCGCCGTGGCGTGCGGTGAGTTTTTCGACTTTGCCGAGGGCGATAAGCTCCATGATCTCTTCCCAATCCTGTTGCAGCAATTGCAACTCCTGTGGATCAGGCTCCCACAATATTGGGGTGCCAATACGGCGCTCACCCACAGGAATATGCCTCTCACCTTCAACGGGTACCCAAAGGACTCGCTGTAACTTATGGCAGACTAAGCTATTTTGCCAGGTTAACCCTTGGATATTCGACAGCGGCGCCACGCAGACATAAGTGGTCTCCAATGGTCGTCCCTGTGAATCGATGGGGATAGTTTTAAGCTCGACACCTAAATGCAGAAAATCTTGCTCGGGTTTAGAGCCTGCCGTCGCGCCCAGTTCCATTTCGATTAACTGGCCGACCCAGCCTTTATCCCGCTTAAGATCCTTGGGGACACTTAGGCCTCTTTGGGCTGCAATTTGCGCCAAACTCACGCCAGCCATCATATGGGCGCGTTCGAGTAGCTCAGGGAGATTTTCGGGGGGAATAATTCGATTCATGGCTGGATTTTACTTAAAAATAACCGCTTAGCAATGGCGGTCAAAAAATGAACTCCGCAATTTGAGTAAACTTGTACCGAATGTTTTTATTCTAAGTATCTGATTTTAAATTTCATATCCGAGTTACTCCCCGTTTTGCAAAAAAGTGTTCAAAGTTACTCTCTGCTTTCCCTTGCGTTCCCCACACACTTATCCACAGATATTATGGATAACTCAGTAAAATGCGTCCCTTAACCTAATAAAAACCCCAAGTCAATGCGAATAAAGGGCATTTATTCTGGCTTTTGTGGACAGTTGTGGACACTATTTGTGTATAAAGTTGTGTAGTGTTGTGAGAACTATAGAAATACCTCTGGCTGGTTAAATAATGAGCTTTATTGTTTTTTTTGCCATTTTAAAATGAAGGTATCTATTTAAGTTGTTGAATTTAATTTTAATTAAGTTTTAACTCTAAATTATTTAAATGGCGGTAAACAGATGTTTTTTGAGCGTTATAACAAGTTCACCTGAGTTTCAAACAGAGATATCCACAGAAAATGTGGATATCCCCGCATTTCATCCCCTAGCTTTGTTGATAAATGTCTTTTAAGTGTGATTTTATCCAATGTCTAGGGTGAAATAGAGGTTTGCTGAGAGACTAGCTTTATGAAACAATCAGTTTATTAAAATTTAATGTGATTTGGAGTCCATGTGATTGATAGCGACGGCTTTCGCGCAAATGTGGGCATTATAATTTGTAACAGATATGGCCAAGTCATGTGGGCCAGACGCTTCGGTCAACACTCATGGCAATTTCCTCAAGGTGGTGTCGATGATGGCGAGACAGCAGAAGAGGCAATGTACCGTGAGTTATATGAAGAAGTGGGCCTAAGACCCGAACACGTGCATATCCTAACCTCGACCCGTTCTTGGTTACGCTATCGTTTGCCAAAGCGTTTAGTCAGGCAAGACAGTAAACCTGTGTGTATTGGGCAAAAACAAAAGTGGTTTCTGTTACAACTGAAAAGCCAAGATAGTGCGATTAATTTAAGTTCCTCTGGGCATCCTGAATTTGACGATTGGCGCTGGGTAAGTTATTGGTATCCTGTGCGGCAAGTCGTGTCATTTAAGCGTGATGTTTATCGTAAGGTGATGAAAGAGTTTGCGGTAACGGCATTGTCATTCCAGACCCTAGAAATACCTAGGAAACGGGGAAGGCAAAAAACAACGGGCTGATTTTCAAAAGAGGATTGAAAACAGTGTTAAATACGCTTAGGGATATTACTCAGGCTGTGGCATCTGCCCACAGTTTGGAAACCGCACTAGAAGTCTTAGTCTCATCGACTAAAGCGGCGATGGAAACCCAATGTTGCTCCATCTATATCCTAGAAGAGCAAGAACTGGTGTTATCTGCAACCGACGGTCTTGAAAAAAGCGCCGTTGGTCGGGTACGTATGCCGCTGACCGAAGGTTTAGTGGGACTTGCTGCCCAGCGAGAAGAGGCCGTTAACCTAGCGGATGCGAGGCTTCACCCCAGATTTAAACTTTTCCCTGAAGTTGCCGAAGAAGAATACCGTGCCTTTTTAGCTGTACCTATCATCTACCAGAAAGCCGTGGTCGGGGTGATAGTGGTACAGCAGGCGAGTGCCCGTCAATTCAGTGAAGGCGAAGAGGCCTTCCTGATGACGCTCGCCGCCCAGTTAGCGATGGCGGTGCGCGGTTTAAAACAAAAAGCTCAAGTCAGTTCCCACCACCAACAAATTCTATTTCAAGGTACGTCGGCGTCGAATGGTATCGCCATTGCCTATGCTTTTGTGCTTGGTGGAGAAATTCCCCTTGAGCAGCCCGACGTGCGCTCTGACGATATTGCCTATGAATCGAGCCGTTTAACAACGGCTATGGTGCGCTGTAAAGAAGCGATTGGCGCTTTATCTCAGCGGTTTGATCGTGAGCAAGATGACGAAGTAGTCTCTATTTTCAATGCATTACAGCTATTACTTGATGACGCCAGTTTAGGGGGGGAATACGCCCGTGAGGTGCAATTAGGTTGGGCTGCTGAAACGGCGGTGAGCCGAGTGTCCTTGCGTTACATTCAGCAATTTTTGGCGATGGAAGATCCTTATCTTAAGGAGCGAGCAAGCGATATCCGCGACTTAGGCCAAAAAGTATTACGCCAGCTGATTGAGCCAGAGCGTTTAGAGCTTGAACCCGATAAACCTGTTATTTTAATTACCCGCGAAGCCGATGCGACTATGTTGGCTGAGTTTCCAAGACAGAAACTCGCGGGGATTGTCACTGAGCTTGGCGGGGTAAACTCCCATGCCGCTATTTTAGCCCGCGCCTTAGGTGTGCCGGCCATTACTGGTGTAGAACAACTGTTATCCGCCAATATTGACCAAAAGCTCTTAGTGGTAAACGCAAGTCGTGGCCAGCTATTGGTATCGCCATCCCCTGCTATTGTCGGCGAGTATCGCAGCTTAATTTCGGCGCAAAAAGCGCTGCAACGCCAGTATGCTCAAGAATTAGCACTGCCTTCTGTTACCCTCGACGGCTCACGTATTCGTTTGTATTTAAATGCGGGCTTACTCAGCGGCGTGGCTTCGGAAATTGCCGAAGGTGCCGACGGGATTGGACTATATCGCACCGAAATCCCTTTTATGCTGCAACAACGTTTTCCGAGTGAATCTGAGCAAGTGAAAGTGTATCAACAGGTCTTGTCGGCGGCCTCTGGTCGACCTGTGGTGATGCGCACTTTGGATGTTGGCGGTGATAAACCTTTGCCGTATTTCCCGATTAAAGAAGACAATCCTTTCCTTGGTTGGCGTGGGATCCGTTTGTCGCTGGATCATCCTGAGTTATTTTTGGTGCAGTTACGGGCCATGTTGCAGGCAGGTGGCGATGGTAAGCAATTAAGTATTTTACTGCCCATGGTCAGTAACTTAGATGAAATCGATCAATCCTTAGAATATCTGCAGCAAGCCTATGTTGAACTTAAGAACGATGTAAACAGCAACATAGTGATGCCACGCATCGGCATTATGCTCGAAGTGCCGGCTATGTTGTATCAATTGGATGATGTGGCAAAACGGGTGGATTTTGTCTCCGTTGGCAGTAATGACTTAACCCAGTATTTGCTTGCGGTTGACCGTAACAATCCGCGGGTGAGCTCATTATTCGACAGTTATCATCCGGGAATACTGCGGGCTTTGCATCAGGCTCACTTAGATTGTCGATATCATAAGCTTGATATCAGTATTTGTGGCGAGTTAGCGGGCGAGCCTATGGGCGCCATTTTGTTGGTGGCCATGGGATACGATCAATTGAGTATGAATCAGGGCAGTTTAGCGCGGATCAATTATCTATTGCGCCGTGTCGCACGGGCCGATTTAGATCAATTGCTCGCTCAAGCCTTGAGCCTATCAAACGGCTTTCAAGTGCGGGAGCTGGTTAAAGAATATTTAAACCAGCAAGGTCTCTCAACAATTCTTAATTAACTAATGTCGTCTTTTGCTTTAAGCTAAGGCCCTCAATTTATCACGCTGTAGGTACTCGTGTGGATAGTTTGTTGTCGGTGTTTTTTATTTGCTTAGCTTTAGGCGCATTTGTCGGCTTTATGGCAGGGTTATTAGGTATCGGTGGCGGCTTGATTGTAGTGCCTGCGCTGCTTTATATTCTGCCTTCCGTTGGGATTACTTCTGCCCAATTACCCCATATTGCGATTGCCACTTCGCTGGCGGCCATTATTCTCACTTCTATCTCATCGACGCGAGCGCACCATAAGCGTGGAAATATTCCTTGGGATTTATTCAAGACTATGTTGCCTGGGATTATTCTTGGAGCATTAACCTCAGGTTTTATTGCCGAACGTATCTCCGCTGCCGCTTTGCAGCAGGGCTTTGCGATATTTGTGGTGTTGATGTCGATTCAGATGGCGTATCCCTTTAAAGCTGAATCGAATCGTGAGCTACCCAGCGCGCCGATATTATTTGTTGTGGCCGCGTTAGTTGCGATGATCGCAGGACTGATGGGCATAGGCGGCGGGGTATTGTTAGTGCCGTTTTTAACCTTCTTTGGCTTGCAGATGCGTTACGCCGTTGGTTTTTCGGCGGCGACGGGCTTGTTGATCTCCCTCTCGGGCAGTTTAGGCTATATCATCGCGGGCTTTAATGCGCCCGAGTTGCCCTACGGCACCTTAGGTTTTATCTATTTACCCGCCTTGTTTGGTTTAGTGATCACTTCTGTCCTGATGGCGCCCGTTGGCGTGAAAGCGGCAAGCACTTGGCCAACATCGGTACTTAAAAAGATATTTGCACTGTTATTGCTGTGTGTCGGCCTTAAATTAATTCTGACCTAGTTTTTATGTTTACCTCTATTTGAGGCTGCTAATGGATGTGTTATGGCGTTGAGTTTCCCCAATATCGATCCCGTGATCGTATCATTTGGACCCTTTAATCTGTTTGGACAAACCTTTGAACCTGCACTGCGTTGGTATGGTTTTACCTATTTAGTCGGATTTGTTGCGGCTATGTGGTTGCTCAATCGACAAGCTGACCGCTCCTGTGGCGTATGGTCGCGGGAGCAAGTGTCAGATTTACTCTTTTATGGTTTTCTTGGGGTGATATTGGGCGGGCGTGTCGGTTATGTGCTTTTTTATCATTTCGATTATTTCCTCGCCAGCCCTATGTATTTGTTTAAAATCTCCGAAGGCGGCATGTCCTTCCATGGAGGTTTGATGGGCGTGATAGCGGCGATGATTTATATCGCGTTGAAACAAAAGCGCACCTTCTTTGCGGTCGCCGATATGGTGGCACCTGTGGTGCCTATCGGTTTAGGCGCAGGACGTATTGGTAACTTTATTAATGGTGAACTCTGGGGCAGAACCACAGACGTGCCATGGGGAATGGTATTTCCAACAGGAGGACCCGAACCGCGTCATCCTTCCCAGTTGTACCAATTTGCACTTGAAGGTGTGGCGCTATTCCTATTACTTTACTGGTTTAGTAAACGTACCGATAAAGTCGGTGCCGTCTCTGGTATGTTCTTAGTTGGTTACGGTATTTTCCGTATTATGGTTGAAACGGTGAGACAACCCGATGCACAGTTGGGACTCTACTGGGGATTGATGACTATGGGGCAGATACTGTCTATCCCTATGGTGTTAATCGGTTTGTACTTGATTTTTCGTAAGCAAGGTAAGCAGCAATGAAACAGTATTTAGACTTAATGAAGCACATCTTAGCCGAAGGTGTGGATAAATCGGATCGCACAGGTACGGGGACTCGCTCTGTATTTGGCTATCAAATGCGCTTCGATTTGAGCAAAGGTTTTCCTTTGGTAAGCACCAAGAAATGCCACATGCGCTCTATCATCCACGAATTGCTGTGGTTCCTGAAGGGTGAAACTAACGTTGCCTATTTACGCGAAAACAAGGTCAGTATTTGGGATGAATGGGCCGATGAAAATGGCGATTTAGGGCCGGTTTATGGTGCCCAGTGGCGCAGCTGGCCAACCCAGAGTGGCGATGCTATCGATCAGATTTCACAAGTTATTGCCCAGATAAAATCTCAGCCTGATTCTCGCCGCCTTATCGTTTCTGCGTGGAACGTGGGCGAGCTGGATAAAATGGCCTTGGCGCCGTGCCATGCGTTTTTCCAGTTTTATGTGGCTGATGGTAAATTATCTTGTCAGCTGTATCAGCGCAGCTGTGATGTGTTTCTAGGTTTACCATTTAACATTGCCAGTTATGCTTTGTTGACTATGATGGTGGCCCAGCAATGTGACTTGGCCTTAGGTGATTTCGTGTGGACCGGTGGTGATACCCATTTATATTCAAACCATATGGAACAAACGGCATTGCAGTTAAGTCGTGAGCCAATGCCATTGCCAACCATGACGATTTTACGTAAACCTGAATCAATTTTTGATTATCAATTCGACGATTTCGAGCTAACAAACTACGCTCCACATCCCCATATCAAAGCACCTGTCGCCGTGTAACGTGCATTTTTTCGACCAATACCTCGGAATAACCGAGGTGTTAGGTCGAAACTTACGATTATATTTGTTGTTACAATTCGTCTACACTCAATTCATTATGATTTTTAGGAGTGCACGATGGAAAAAGCAATTAGAAATTTTCTGAGCCAAGAATCGGCTGGCGGTATCCTATTATTGGTTGCTGTTGCCTTAGCTATGCTGATGGCCAATTCCCCTTTATCTGGACTTTATCAAGGCTTTTTAGGCACTGACGTACAAGTTAAAATTGGCGAGCTCGATATTCATAAGCCGCTAATTCTGTGGATCAACGATGGCCTGATGGCTGTATTCTTTTTACTTATTGGTTTAGAAGTTAAACGTGAGTTACTCGAAGGTGCCTTATCGAGTGTTGCTCAAGCCTCTCTGCCTACCTTTGCAGCCATTGGCGGCATGTTAGTCCCTGCTGGGGTGTACTTACTGTTTAACTATGGCGATCCTGTCACGCAAGCGGGCTGGGCGATTCCTGCCGCGACGGATATTGCGTTTGCTTTAGGTATTATGGCGCTGCTTGGGAGCCGCGTTCCCGTTTCGCTGAAAGTCTTCTTACTTGCTTTAGCGATTATCGATGACTTAGGTGTCATAGTGATTATCGCGCTGTTCTACAGCACCGACCTGTCAACCATCAGTTTAGTGATTGCCAGTTTAGCGATTGCGGGCTTGGTTGGGTTAAACCGCAAAGGGGTCACCTCACTTTTACCTTATGGCATTTTAGGATTAATCCTTTGGGTCGCCGTACTTAAGTCTGGAGTGCATGCGACTCTGGCTGGCGTCATCATCGCTTTCTGTATTCCATTACGGGCAAAGGATGGCAGCTCACCTTCGGAAGGCTTAGAGCACAGTTTGCACCCTTGGAGCACCTTCTTCATTCTGCCAGTGTTCGCTTTTGCCAATGCGGGGGTTTATGTCGGTAATATGAATTTGGAGACGTTAATTTCTCCTGTCCCCGTTGGTATTGCACTGGGCCTGATGTTAGGCAAGCCTATTGGTGTGATGGTGTTTAGCTATATTGCGGTGAAACTCAAACTGGCTCAGTTACCCGATGGCGTAAGTTGGAAGCAAATTGCCCCTGTCGCGGCCATGTGCGGTATTGGTTTTACTATGTCCATGTTTATTGCGTCGTTAGCCTTTGAACATGCAGATCCTATGTACGGTGACTTAGCGCGCCTCGGAACCTTAATCGGTTCGATTATGGCGGCGTTAGTCGGGTATTTCTGGTTATCAAAAGTGTTACCTAATAAAGGAGTATAACTATGATAAAGTTGAAATTAATGGGAATGGCAACACTCTTATGTCTATCGACAGCCGCAATGGCATCACAAATAGCGGCCTGTAATCAGGATGCGAACTCTCAGACTTGCCAAAGCTATCTTGAAGGGATAGTGGATGGCGCTCTGATGTTTAAATCTGATTCCTTAGGGGCGAGATTAGAAACCAATGGTTATGAATCGAGGGCGCTTAAATACCGTGGTGGTAAACGTTTCCAAGAGGCAAATCGGACCTATTGCGCTGAACGTATTCCTGAACGTCATGTTTTAGTCTCAGGTGTCACTGAAGCGGTAAGTCTGGGTAATGCGACTGATTTGGAGCAATTACAAGGCATAGTCACTAACTTGCTTGATTGCCAGCGTTTGCAATAAACTGATTTATAACAATAGGTTTTTATCCCTCAGCGCCTTGGGCGTATGAGGGACGATTCACACTGGATGAGCATGCTGCATTTGAATTACAACCACCTGTATTATTTTTGGATGATTAAGAAAAAGGGTTCGGTTGCTAAGGCGGCCGAAGCCCTCTGTTTAACGCCGCAAACGATAACGGGGCAAATTCGTGCCCTAGAAGACAGGTTGAACGGTCGTTTATTCAAGCGAGTAGGGCGGACACTGGAAGCCACTGAGTTAGGTGAGTTAGTATTTCGCTACGCAGATAAGATGTTTAGTCTTAGCTATGAAATGCTCGATTTACTTAACTATCAAAAAGATGATGCCATGCTTTTTGAAGTAGGGATCGCCGATGCTTTGTCTAAAGCCTTAGTCAGTCGTGTCTTATTATCCGTCGTCCCCAATGACAGCTCTATGCATTTAGCTTGCTATGAGGCGACTCACGAAAGCTTAATGGCACGTTTGCGCGAGCATAAATTGGATATGATCCTCTCCGATTGCGCCGGAGAATCACTTAAGTATCCTGAAATCTTATCTAAAAAATTGGGCGAGTGTGGTGTGAGTTTTTTCTCCGCTGATACTTATAGCGCTGATTTTCCTGCTTGTTTAGAGCAAGGCCAGCTATTGATCCCCGGCCGCAGAACTTCGCTTGGACAGCAATTATATCGCTGGTTTGATGAGCAAAATCTTAAAGTCAGTATCTTGGGTGAGTTCGACGATGCGGCCATGATGAAGGCCTTTGGTTACCTTAAACGGGGGATTTTTGTCACGCCGTCGATTTATCGCCAAGAAGTGATTTCCCATGGGATGAATTTGCTCGGTGAAACCACCGATGTGAAAGAGGAATACCATGTGATGTTTGCCGAGCGTATGATCCAACACCCTGCGGTAAAGCGTTTGTTGGACACAGATTTCAGCGATCTCTTTGCGGGACGCGATATGCAAGTAAAACAATGCTAATTTTGTGAGCCAATGTTAAGGGTTAATCGACACTTTAGTCACTGAACTGATAGACTAATGCCAAATCTGTGTTGGGAGAAATACCTTGGAATTAATGAACATCGCAAGGGTTCGCTGGGCATGCCGCCGCGGGATGCTGGAATTAGATGTCTTGTTTCAACCTTTTGTTGAAAACTTCTATCAAGAAATGTCTGATGAAGATAAAACCGTGTTTATCCGTTTGTTAGAATGTGAAGATCCTGAATTGTTTGCTTGGTTTATGGGCCATGAAGTGTGTCCTGACACTGAACTGGCTCGTATGATAGTAAAAGTCCGTGGAAGACCGGCACCATAGTTTCAGTGTAAAAGCCTCCTTCGACCAGCGACTTTCGTTGGTCGTTTTTATTTGTGTCTGTTCTAGCTCATTTTTGTTCTGGCCTCAAAGTGATAATTTCGCCTTATCCCTGCTTAAATATCTGTTTATCGCGCTGGTTTGTATCTTCTTGCTGTCGCAGTTGTGGCGACTGCAGCAGTGGCGTTTAGATTTTGTGCTGAGTGATAAAGGTGAGGGACGTTTATCAACGGGGGAGCACTTTCAGGTATTAAAGCGCACTTGGGTGACACCCTTTGTATGTTTGATGTATATCGAAGTGGATACTCAGTTGCGGCTCTTGATGGTTTGGGCGGATATGTTAGACGATACTGACTATCGGCATTTATGTCGGCTGTTACTGCGGGCTAAAATAAAACATACTAAACCTCATAACGAGGTTTAGTCTGTTTTCAGCAAGCCAAATAAGAACCTAAGCCTATAAACACATAAGCAGTTACTTTTCTGGTAGTAAAATTGTTGGGCGCGGCGCGTCTAATTTCTCAGGGTGATCGATATTAAAATGCAAACCACGGCTTTCTTTACGCTCCATGGCACAGCGAATAATCAACTCGGCCACTTGCACTAAGTTACGTAATTCGAGCAAGTTATTGCTGACTCTGAAGTTACTGTAATACTCTTGAATTTCTTGCTGTAACATCAGGCAGCGGCGTAGTGCTCGTTCCAGACGTTTATCCGAGCGCACAATCCCAACGTAGTCCCACATGAATAACCGCAGTTCGTGCCAGTTATGGGCGATGACCACTTCTTCGTCCGAGTTAGAGACTTTACTTTCATCCCATGCGGGAATTTGTCCCGGGATTTGAATTTTATGCAGTTGGCTTTCTATGTCCTGTGATGCCGCACGGGCAAACACTAAACATTCGAGTAGCGAGTTACTCGCAAGACGATTGGCGCCATGTAAACCGGTATAGGCGACTTCACCAATGGCATAGAGGCCGTTGAGATCCGTTTGACCGTGCATATCTGTCATCACGCCACCGCAGGTGTAGTGAGCCGCAGGCACGACAGGGATAGCATCTTTAGTGATATCAATCCCCAGCTCTAAGCAGCGGCTATAGATGGTCGGGAAATGCTTCATCACAAAGTCAGCATCTTTATGGCTGATATCCAGATACACACAATCGGCACCCAGACGTTTCATCTCATAGTCGATAGCGCGAGCAACAATGTCACGTGGGGCGAGTTCAGCACGTTCATCAAAGTCCGGCATAAAACGGCTGCCGTCAGGACGACGCAGATACGCCCCTTCACCACGCAGGGCTTCGGTGAGTAAGAAGTTGCGCGCATCGGCATGGTACAAACACGTCGGATGGAATTGGTTGAACTCCATATTCGCCACTCGGCAACCTGCACGCCACGCCATGGCAATACCATCGCCGCTAGCGACATCGGGGTTAGAGGTATATTGATAAACTTTAGAACTACCGCCGGTCGCTAACGCAACAAACTTGGCCTTAACGGTTTCGACGTGTTCTTCGTTGCGATTCCACACATAAGCGCCCAACACTCGATTTCCTGGGCGATTTAACTTACGGGTGGTGATAAGGTCGATGGCGTTATAGCGTTCTAAAACTTGGATATTGGGGTGGGCGAGTGCACGCTCTTGTAGCGTGGTTTGCACTTCTTTGCCTGTGGCATCGGCAGCGTGCAAAATACGTCTGTGGCTATGGCCGCCTTCACGGGTTAAATGGTAAGGTGCATCTTTTGCATTGCCGTCTGTGGTTTCTTCTTTATCGAAGGCGACGCCACATTCGATCAGCCATTGCATTGCACTCTTAGCATTTTCAGCGGTAAAGGTGACGACGTCTTTGTCGCATAAACCCGCACCTGCAATTAATGTGTCTGCAACATGGGATTCGATAGTGTCACTTTCGTCGAAGACGGAGGCGATACCGCCTTGGGCGTAGTAAGTCGACCCTTCCGAGAGTGGGCCTTTTGAAAGCAGAATTACTTTTGCTTTTTCAGCAAGATGCAAAGCTAGTGTCAGACCTGCGGCACCGCTACCTATGACTAATATGTCAGATTGGTGTTCAACTACTTGTTTCATCGGGTATCATGATGTGACTTGAGAGTGCCATCTATGGTAAACCAACTCACGGATTATGGGTACTTTCCTTTTAACCTTACTTTTTTTATATAATTTCAGAACTTTTTCAAAGTACGCGAGTCTACTTAAGTGAATATGATTCGAGCGACTGAGAAATCAGCATTTTAGATTTAGGAGAAGTCGGCTCGGATGAGTGGACAATTAAGTGATCAACAATTAGTTGAGCGCGTACAACAAGGTGATAAAAACGCTTTTAACCTGTTAGTGCTTAAATATCAAAGTAAAGTCATTAGCTTGATATCCCGTTATGTACGGAACCAAGCGGACGTTGCCGATGTCGCACAGGAAGCGTTTATCAAAGCTTATCGAGCTTTGCCAAACTTTCGCGGTGAAAGTGCATTTTATACTTGGTTGTACCGCATCGCAGTAAACACTGCGAAGAATTATCTCGTATCACAGGGGCGTAGAGCGCCCGCGAATGATGTTGATGCTGAAGATGCCGAATATTATGAAGGTAGTGATGCGCTGAAGGAGTTCGCCTCCCCAGAACGGCTCATGTTATCGGATGAAATCAAAAAAGTGATTTTCGATACCTTAGAGACACTGCCTGAAGAATTACGAATGGCTATCTCGTTGCGTGAACTCGATGGTATGAGTTACGAAGATATCGCCATAGTCATGGATTGCCCCGTAGGGACCGTAAGATCGCGTATCTTCCGAGCTCGAGAAGCAATCGATAAAAAGCTCCAGCCGTTGCTGGAAGCCTAAATTCTTATTTTAAGAACCCCTTATATTTAGACAGGTGAAAAATGGATAAATTAGGTCAAGAATGGGTATCTGCCGCAGTCGATGGAGAGACTGATGCGCAGACCATGGCAGAGTTATCTGCTGATACACATTCACATGATAAATGGCATAACTATCATATGATAGGCGATGCCATGCGTGGCGAATTGCCACAGAATATTGTGTTAGATCTTTCTGCTAGCATTGCTGCCGCCATTGAGCTTGAGCCTGCGATAGTTGCACCTAAGCATCAGGCGTCACCTGTTACGCCGCAAATTGCCGCCAATGCGCAGCAAAGCCGCGTCGTACCTTTGTTTAAGCAATTTGGTCAATATGCCATTGCTGCGACAGTTGCCATGTTTGCGATTGTGGGTGTGCAGAATTACAATCAGAGCGCCGATGATGCCGCGTCACCATCGCCCGTTTTGATAACCAGGCCGTTGATTGGTAGCGCATCACCTGTGAGCTTACAAACGGGGCCAGTTCAACAGAACCAAGGCTATACCAATGATCAGGTGAACGAGCAGCGTCGCCGAATTAATACTTATATCCAAGATCATATGTTGCAACAACGATTGAATACCGGTGCGGTTGTAGAGGACAATACCGAGGTCGTACCCGTTCCGGTCAATCAATAACGAGGAGTTAGCTTGCGTCTAATCCTGTTGGCTTTATTAGCCTTGGTCTTTCCTGCTATGGCGCAGGAAGATATGCCTGCCAAAGTTTGGCTCGAGAAAATGAGTCAGGCCTTACGAGAGAAAGAGTTTAAAGCATCGATTATTCAACTTCAGGCCGATCATATTCGGCCTTTGGTTTACCTGCACGGTAAGGTGAATAATCAAGAAGTTGCCTTTCTAGAATACCTTAACGGTCCACCCAAAAATGCTGTGCGTGTTGGCAATCGTGTTACCTTTATTGAGCACGACGAGCCTGCATACAGTATTGTTTCTAATCATATTCAAGGTGTTTGGCCTGCCGCTTTTTCTGCCAATATGGCGGATTTAGAAGTGGGTTATCAGTTTGTGCTTGGTGGTCGCACCCGTATTGCTGGGC
Source organism: Shewanella sp. SP1S2-4 (assembly GCF_031932075.1). NCBI lineage: Bacteria > Pseudomonadati > Pseudomonadota > Gammaproteobacteria > Alteromonadales > Shewanellaceae > Shewanella > Shewanella sp. SP1S2-4. Next base: position 346,044 of record NZ_JAUOET010000001.1, on the reverse strand, counting down.
GCCCGGGGCAAATGATCCGCCTGTTGCCCAATGATGAATTCCGTTATGGCTTTCAAATTTGGCTCGATATGGAAACCTTTCTGCCGCTGCGATACGACATGCTGACTCAAGATAAGCAATTACTTGAGCAGATCATGGTGATTGAACTTATCGAATTCAGCGAGCCGCCAGCCATTTTGCAAGAGGCCTATAAGCAAGAGTGGCCAGCGGTAATCGATCAGGCCGAGCGCCAAGACGGCCAAAATTGGCAATTTGCTTGGTTACCCGCGGGCTTTACTGTGGTAGTGCGCGACCACCATAGATTAATTGGCAGTCACGAAGCGGTGGAATACATAGCACTGACCGATGGACTGGCAAATATTTCAGTTTATGTTGCGCGAGCTGGGGCGAGTCCATTGCCCGAAGAATTAATTACTCGTAACGGCTTGTCGCTAGTTTCAGAAAAAGTCGGTAATGCCGAAGTGGTTGCAGTCGGTAAAGTGCCGACACAAACCCTAGCACGCATTGCTAAAAGTCTGACGCTAGAGTAGGACGCCGATTATGATGGAAGAAATTGCCAGAGTCGTCGCCAGTGATAGCCAAGGCTGGTTGACGGTTGAAGTCGAACTTAAGAGTACCTGCAAGAGCTGCAGTAACAGCGAGTCTTGCGGGACCTCTGCTGTGGCTCAGGCTTTTTCCTCGAAAACTCAGCAATTTTCGATCCAGAGTGACCGCCGCTGCGAGGCGGGTGAGTTACTAAAATTAGGACTTCCCGAGAGCGTGATCCTCAAAGCGGCGGCATTAATCTATTTAATGCCGCTGTTTGGTTTGTTTGTTGGCGCAGCATTAGGACAATTTTTAGGCCAGTTACTTGAGTTTAATCCTAACCTAGGTGCCATGGGCTTTGCGGCCGTTGGTGCCTTGCTTGCATGGTCTTTTGGTAAGCAACAGGCCAAACGCTTAGAAGTCGATGCTCAACCTGTGATTTTGGCCTATTTGGGTATGAGCATCAATTTGCAAGAATTAACTTAATAATTTCAGTGCCTTATTTTTAATTAAAAAACAGCTAACTGCGGTTTTGGGCGTTGTTTTATCTGTCTGTCTTAAGTCGGAGTGAATGTGATTGGTATTGAAACCGCAATCAGGTACAATTTCGCTCCTTTGAACCGTATCCATTTTCAGTATTAGTCATTGCAGCATAATGAAACAAATTAGAAACTTCTCAATTATTGCCCATATCGACCATGGTAAATCGACGCTATCAGATCGTCTTATTCAGGTTTGTGGCGGTTTAACCGACCGTGAAATGGATGCTCAAGTTTTAGATTCGATGGATCTAGAACGTGAGCGTGGTATTACGATTAAGGCACAAAGTGTCACTTTGGATTACAAAGCCAAAGATGGCCTAGTCTATCAACTCAACTTTATTGATACCCCAGGTCACGTTGACTTCTCCTACGAGGTCTCGCGCTCATTAGCAGCCTGTGAAGGCGCTTTGCTGGTGGTTGATGCGGGTCAGGGCGTTGAAGCTCAGACACTGGCAAACTGTTACACCGCGCTGGATATGAATCTAGATGTGGTACCTATTTTAAACAAGATTGACTTACCACAAGCCGATCCAGAACGTGTTGCTGCCGAGATTGAAGATATCGTCGGTATCGATGCCATGGATGCTGTGCGTTGTTCGGCTAAAACCGGTGTCGGTGTCGACGAGGTTTTAGAAGTCATTGTTGCCAAAATTCCACCGCCAGAAGGCGATCCTAACGCACCATTGCAAGCCTTGATCATCGATTCTTGGTTTGATAACTACCTAGGCGTAGTGTCGTTAGTGCGAATTAAACACGGTAGCCTGAAAAAAGGTGACAAGTTTAAGGTAATGTCTACTGGACAAAACCACACTGCGGATCGCGTCGGTATTTTCACCCCAAAACAAACTGATAAAACCGAGCTTAAAACCGGTGAAGTAGGCTTTGTGATTGCGGGTCTGAAAGAAATTCACGGCGCGCCTGTGGGCGATACATTAACTTTGGCCAAAAACGGTGCAGAAAAGCCGTTACCTGGTTTTAAGAAAGTGAAGCCTCAGGTATACGCTGGCGTATTCCCTATTTCTACCGACGAATATGAAAACTTCCGTGATGCGCTGAACAAACTCAGCCTGAACGATGCGTCATTATTCTTTGAACCTGAAAGTTCATCGGCACTCGGTTTTGGTTTCCGCATTGGCTATTTAGGCCTGCTGCACATGGAAATCGTCCAAGAGCGTTTAGAGCGTGAATACAACCTAGAGTTGATCACTACTGCGCCAACCGTAGTGTACGAAGTGGTGATGACCAACGGTGAAACGATTTACGTCGATAACCCGTCTGATTTACCAGCGATTAACAACATCGAAGAAATGCGTGAGCCGATTGTTGAGGCCAACATTTTAGTGCCAAAAGAATACTTAGGTAACGTGATTACCTTGTGTATTGAAAAACGTGGCACGCAAGTGAACATGGTTTACCACGGTAACCAAGTGGCTGTGACGTATCATCTGCCAATGGCGGAAGTGGTCATGGACTTCTTCGACCGTTTGAAATCCACTAGCCGTGGCTATGCATCACTCGAATATAACTTTATTCGTTTCGATCCCGCTGACATGGTGCGTTTAGATATTCTCATCAACGGCGACAGAGTCGATGCCTTGGCTATGGTTATCCATAGATCTAACATTCGTCACCGTGGTTTAGCCTTAGTCGATAAGATGAAAGAGCTGATCCCGCGTCAGATGTTTGATATCGCGATTCAAGCGGCTGTGGGCAGTCAAATTATTGCTCGTTCAACCGTGAAAGCCTTGCGTAAAGACGTAACGGCTAAATGTTATGGCGGCGACGTTTCTCGTAAGAAAAAACTCTTAAATAAACAAAAAGAGGGTAAGAAACGGATGAAGCAAGTGGGTAACGTTGAGGTGCCACAGGAGGCATTCTTAGCGGTACTTAAGCTAAACGAGTAATCGTTAGCATAAGAAATGACCATTTAGTTGACTATTGCGCCGCTGTTTGCGGCGCTTTAGTTAGGTTATCGTATTGGTTTATCACTTTGGTTTACCAAGGTCGAATACGGTAAGTTAACTAAAGTATGATATTCGCTGAGTTAGGCACCTTTAAATGATTTTAAAGCAGGAGTTCAATAAGCAATGGCAGCGTATTTTTCCATTATTCTAGTGCTAATCACCCTGATCTCGGGACTTATTTGGTTAGTCGACGTGCTCGCATTCGCCCCTAAGCGTCGTGAGAGTTTAGCGTTAGCCAAGGCCTCGCAAGCGACGTTAACCGAAGAAGCTGAGTACCAAATCATCCGTGAGTCGACCATAGTCGAAACCGCGCACTCTATTTTCCCTGTGATTGCCTTTGTGTTGATTCTGCGTTCATTCATATATGAGCCATTTCAAATCCCATCGGGTTCTATGATGCCAACCCTCTTAGTAGGTGACTTCATTCTGGTGGAAAAATTCAGTTATGGGCTTAAAGATCCTGTATGGCGCACTAAACTGGTTGAAACCGGCGAGCCAAAACGCGGTGATGTGATCGTGTTTAAATACCCTGAAAATCCGCAAATTGACTACATCAAACGTGTTGTCGGTTTACCGGGTGATAGAATTATTTACCGTAACAAGCAGTTGATGATCCAGAAGGCCTGTGGCGTTGAGCAAACAGATTGCCCAGAACCACAAGTTATCGCCCGCACTGAAATCAGTCGTGGTGATTACAGCCAAGATGGCGTGCCATTACTGCGTTACACGGAGCAACTGGGCGAAGTCGCCCACGATATTTTGATCAACCCAAGTCGTCCCGACATGCTGGGATATTTTAAGCGCGAAGGTAATTTACCCGCGGGTGAGTTTTTAGTGCCTGAAGGCCATTACTTTGCCATGGGTGATAACCGCGATAACAGCACCGACAGTCGTTTCTGGGGCTTTGTGCCAGAAGAAAACCTTGTTGGTAAAGCGGTAGCGATTTGGATTAGTTTTGAATTTGACCGTTCAAAAGCCGACTTCCTCCCAACTTGGGTACCGAGCGGCGTGCGTTTTGAGCGTGTAGGTGGAATTAAATAGCATGGAACCGATTAAAAATTTGCCACGTTTGTGTCGTACTTTAAGTTATGAGTTCAAGAATATTGAGCTGTTGACTCAAGCGTTGACCCACAGAAGTGCGGCAAATAAACACAATGAACGCTTAGAGTTTTTAGGTGATTCAATTTTATCTATTGTGATTTCTGATGCTTTATATCATCAGTTTCCGAAGGCGACCGAAGGCGATTTAAGCCGGATGCGCGCTACCTTAGTGCGCGGTGATACCTTAACGATCATCGCCCAAGAATTTAAGCTCGGCGATTATTTGTATCTAGGTCCTGGTGAATTAAAAAGTGGTGGATTTAGACGCGAGTCGATTCTTGCCGATGCGGTTGAAGCCATTATTGGCGCCGTTTACCTTGATTCCGATCTCGAAGTTTGTCGTGCATTACTGCTGAAATGGTATGCCGAGCGTTTGGCCGAAATTCAACCCGGGATCAGCCAGAAAGACGCAAAAACCTTACTGCAAGAACATTTACAAGGGTTTAAAAAGCCGCTGCCTGATTACCAAGTAATCAACATAGAAGGCGATGCCCACGATCAGACATTTACCGTTGAATGTCGTATTGAAGACTTGAGCCAAAGCGTCATTGGTGTGGCGAGTTCACGCCGTAAAGCCGAGCAAATCGCGGCCGCTCAAGTATTGGAGTTACTAAAGAAATGACCAAAAAAACAGACTTGTCAGGTATCGATGCTGCAAAAGCGGCAACTGAGCCGAGTTTAGATGAGTTACTGGCAAGGATGAATGCGGCCGCGCCAACGCCGTCGGCCCATTACGATGTCACTTATTGCGGCATGGTGGCGATCATTGGTCGCCCTAACGTCGGTAAATCGACGTTAATCAATCGTTTGCTTGGCCAGAAGGTGAGTATTACTTCTAAAAAACCGCAAACGACGCGCCACCGTATCATGGGTATTCATACCGATGGTCCTAAGCAAATCGTGTTTATCGATACACCGGGTTTGCACATTGAAGAGCAGCGGGCGATTAACCGCCTGATGAACCGCGCGGCGGCCAGTTCACTTGCCGATGTCGCTATGGTCATTTTCGTGGTCGATGGCATGACGTGGACCGCCGATGATGAGATGGTGCTCAGCAAGTTACGCCGTGGCGGCGAAGAGCGTCAGACGATTCTGGCGATCAACAAAGTCGATAATATCAAAGACAAAGAATCACTGTTCCCGTATTTGGAAGAAGTCGCCAAAAAATATCCTTTCGATGAAATTTTGCCAATTTCAGCCAGCAAGGGTACTAACGTCCAGCGAATTTTAGAGCTGGCAGCGGCATCGATTCCTGAAGGACCTTTCTTCTTCCCTGAAGATTATGTTACTGACCGTTCGCAACGTTTTATGGCGTCGGAAATTGTGCGTGAAAAACTGATGCGCTTCCTAGGTGATGAATTACCCTATGATGCCACGGTTGAGATCGAACAGTTTAAGATGATGGAAAATGGCGTTTATCAAATCAATGCCCTGATCCTCGTCGAGCGTGAAGGTCAAAAACGTATGGTGATCGGTAGCAAGGGCGAACGTATTCGCACTATTGCGACTCAAGCCCGCTTAGACATGGAAACCTTGTTTGATAATAAAGTCTTCCTTGAAGTGTGGGTGAAAGTGAAATCTGGTTGGGCCGATGATGAACGCGCCCTGCGTAGCTTAGGTTACGGCGACGATTAAGCATTAATTCCAGCGAGCGCGCTTACCGATGAAACGTGGCTATGTTCTGCATCATCGTCCGTATCGAGAGTCCAGTGTCTTAGTTAACCTCTTAGTTGACGGCATTGGACGGGTCGATGTGGTTGCCCGAACCGGCAGCGGTAAGCGCTCTATCAAGAGTATTCTCCAGCCCTTTCAACCGCTGATCTTCGAATTTAGCGGTAAGTCTGAATTAAAAACCTTAACCCAAGTCGAAGCCGCTGCACCTGCTGTGCCTCTATCGGGCCAAAGTTTGTTTGCTGGCATGTATATCAATGAGTTATTGGTTCGCACTTTGTCTGTGCAGCACAACGCTGAAGAGTTATTCCTCATTTATCATCAAGCCTTAGTCGGCCTTGCCGCGAAGTTTTGCCAATCCCAACTGCGTTATATTGAGCTCGCCTTGCTGCGGGAATTAGGTTTTATGCCTTCGCTTAGCCGCGATACTCAGGGCGAACCACTGGTTGCTGAAGATTATTACCAGCTCGTGCCTGAGTTAGGCTTTCAATTTGTGCTCAACTCCCGTGCGCGTAACGCCTATCAAGGCGCAATGTTGACGGCGCTTAACGATAATCAACTCACCGACGCACATTTTTTAAGCGCTAAGTTGCTGATGCGCTCCCTGTTAACACCATTACTTGGTACGAAACCTCTACTGAGTCGACAATTGTTCGTCAGCACTGCCGTACCAACTAAGATAGATGGGAATAATTCGCCCTAGCTCCTGTTTTTTAGCGTGAGCCTAAGTACAATAGGCCGCAATATCAGCGTTAAACATTAAGGAGTTCCCGATGAGCCGTATCTTATTGGGCGTGAATATCGACCATATTGCTACTCTGCGCCAAGCCCGTGGCACCAGTTATCCTGATCCTGTGCATGCCGCCGCCGTTGCTGAACATGCTGGCGCCGATGGCATCACTATCCATTTGCGTGAAGACAGACGCCACATCATAGACCGCGATGTATATTTGCTGGCAAAAACCTTGAAAACCCGCATGAATTTTGAATGTGCAGTGACTGAGGAAATGCTTAACATCGCCTGTGACATTAAGCCGACCTATGTTTGTTTAGTGCCAGAAAAGCGCCAAGAAGTCACGACTGAAGGCGGTTTAGATGTGGCGGGGCAGTTAGATAAAATCACTGCTGCGGTCACTCGTTTAGCCGCTGAGGGCATTCAAGTTTCCTTATTTATTGATGCCGATAAAACCCAAATCGATGCCGCTGTTGCCGCTGGCGCACCGCTTATCGAAATCCATACTGGCTGTTATGCCGATGCGAAAACGGAAGCAGAAGAAGCCACTGAGTTAGCGCGTATTAGCGAAATGGCCAAATACGCCCATGGCAAAGGTTTAGTGGTTAACGCGGGTCATGGTTTGCATTATCACAACGTGAAACCGATTGCGGCGATTCCTGAGTTATATGAACTCAATATCGGTCATGCGATTGTCGCCCGTGCCGCGATTGACGGTTTAGCGACAGCAGTGAAGGACATGAAAGTGTTAATGCTTGAAGGTCGTCGAGGCGAGTAATGGCGATTGTCGGCCTAGGCACAGATATCGTCGAGATTGAGCGTATTCAGGCGCATGTGGCGCGCGCAGGTGACAAGCTGGCGAAACGTGTGCTGACCGAGGCTGAGTTGGCCATTTATATTGCCCATAGTCAGCCAAGCCGTTATCTTGCCAAGCGTTTTGCCGCCAAAGAAGCTGCAGCCAAAGCGCTCGGTACGGGTATTGGCCGCGGCGTGTCGTTTCAGCATATTCACATTGGCAACAATGAGGATGGTGCGCCGACGATTCACTTTACTGAAGGGGCGCTTACGCGCTTACAGCAGCTTAAAGCGACGGTTGGGCATATCTCTATTGCCGATGAAAAATCCTATGCGATTGCGACGGTAATCATAGAGTCTCAATAAACCCGAGTTTTGTGTTTGTCGTCTATCAAGAAGGAACCTCAGGGTTCCTTTTTTCATTTATGGATGGGTATCAAAATAAGTGCCAAATCAGTTAATGCAACAATTTATTTACTTTTGCTGTTCAGCTTAATTGTTTTACGTTAGTTTATGGCTTGCGCACCTCGCAATTTGGCGCAGGCAAGAGCAGGGGAAAATGAAGAGGAACCCAGAATGAAATCCGCCGCAGAGCAGTTATCGACCTACAAAAGTGTGCACTTAAATCAGCGTAATATTCAGACCCATTTTATTGGTATCCCACTGATTATTTGGTCTGCTTTCCTGTTGCTGGCCACTGTACGTATTCCGCTTGGCAGTCTGGGTGAGACCAGTTTAGCCGTGATTGTCGGCGTGTTAGTGTCGGCCTACTATGTCCGTTTGCACTTAAGGCTTTCAATGGGGCTGATCTTATTTATGGTTCCTGTGCTGCTCACGACTGAATGGGCGGCACATATCGCCGGTGCCACTTGGCTTGCCCTAGGGGTATTTGTGGTGGGCTGGGTGTTTCAGCTAATCGGCCATCAATATGAAAAAGCCAAGCCTGCCTTTGTAGATGATTTGAATCAGTTATTAATTGGGCCATTCTTCTTGATGGCGGAAGTGTATTTTATGTTGGGCCTAGAAAAGGCGCTCAATGCCCAGATAACGCCGATGGCGATTGAAAAGCGCCGCGCACTTGAGGCGAAAAAGATTTAACTCGTTACATCACTTGGGAAAAGTATTGCTCGGGGGAGCAGTCGGCCGAACGACATATTAGTATGTGGTTCGGCCGATTTTTTATGGGGAAAATCGAAAGCTAAGCTCTAGGCGGGTGATAATGCAGCGGTATAATACGCACGGTTTTAATCATATTTTCAGCCACATCGATGATCTCTAAGGGATACCCAGCTAAACGTAAACTGGTATTCGCTGAGGGGATTTCCTCTAGGTATTCTAGGATCAGACCGTTGAGGGTTTTAGGGCCGTCGGTCGGGAAGTTCCACTTCATTTCTTTATTCAAATCACGAATGGTAATGCTGGCATCGACTAAGTAACTGCCATCTTGCTGCACTTTAATATCTTCACTCGGCGTGGTTAACATTGAGGTGGTAAAGTCGCCGACAATCTCTTCGAGAATATCTTCGAGCGTTACCAGACCTTGAATATCACCATATTCATCAACCACTAAGCCGATACGCTCTTTGTTCTGTTGGAAGTTAGCCAGCTGTACATTGAGCGGCGTACCTTCTGGCACAAAATAGAGTTCTTTCACTGCGCGCAGCAGAGATGACTTGCTGAATTGTTCTTTCGATTGTAGTCGCAGGGCATCGCGCAAATGAATAAAGCCCACCGCATCGTCAACTGTGTCGCGATACACTAGCACTCGGGTGTGCGGGCTTTGGATCACCTGACGATTGATGACTTTAAATTCGTCATTGACGTTAATCCCGTAGATATCCGAGCGCGGCACCATAATATCTTCAACAGTGACTTTCTCTAAATCTAGGATAGATAACAGCATTTCTTGGTGACGTTGGGGGATAAGTGCCCCAGCTTCATGTACGACAGTGCGTAACTCTTCTTGGCTCAACGCATCGCTACTATTGACGGTTTTTATCCCCATCAAACGTAAAAAACCTGACGTGATGAGGTTAACGCCTTTCACTAAGGGCGCTAATAGGATCAACAACCAACGCAGCAGTATGCTGGAGGGGAAGGCGATACGTTCGGGATTGAGTGCGGCGATGGTTTTGGGGGTGACTTCAGCAAATACCAATACAACGAGTGTCAGCACACCGGTAGCGATGGCGACACCTAAGTCCCCCCAGAGGCGCATACCAATAATAGTGGCGATAGCCGATGCTAAAATATTGACTAAGTTGTTGCCGATTAAGATCAAACCAATCAAACGGTCAGGACGCTCAAGCAACTTCAAAGCTCTAATCGCCCCTTTATGGCCATTACTGGCTAAGTGGCGTAGACGGTAGCGGTTGAGTGTCATCATGGCGGTTTCTGAGCCTGAGAAATAGGCAGAGAATAGGATAAGCACTAGTAAAACGATCAGGAGTGCGCTTGTCGATATAGCGTCCAAAAAAGGCTCCAATATGGCCAGTAAACTTAAGTAAATACCGACATTTAAAAAAAGTGTCAAGTCGGCAGCGGCATTAACTGCCTTTGCCGACTTAAATGTTTAGTTGAGGATTAACTCTTTGACAATGCGCGCGCCAAAATAAGCGAGCGAAAGTAAGGTGGCGCCAGTCAAAGTGTAAATGACTGCGGTACGAATTTTACAGCCGACCCAATACTGTTGCCACAACATAGTTATGTATACAAACCAAGCCATTATCGACAGGATTGCCTTATGACCTTTGCCATCGGCGAACATGTCTTCAAGGAAGATAAAGCCGGTTGCGAGTGATAAACTGAGCAAGATAACGCCGATAATCACTAAATGATAAAGTTGCTTCTCAACTGTCATCAGTGGCGGAATGCCAGGGCTCAGCATAAATTGCTTTTTCTTCAGCTTATTTTGGATCATCGCCAGTTGTATCGCATACAGGGCGGCAATCATCAGAGCACTGTAGGCCATGAGTGACAATACGACGTGGGCTAATACTTCAGGATAAAGCTCAAAATGCGTGATGAACTTAGGCGGCAATAACCAGAGTAGGGCGACCGAGAGCACAGAGCAGGCGTAAACCACGGGCACTACGACAATCACCTTCAGCCTGAACATTAATATTGTAAAAGTGAAAGCGATAATCCAGTTTACTAAGGAAATCACGTTCGTCAGGCTAAAGTTTTGCCCATCGGTGGTGAAAATCACTTGGGATAATGCTGCAGCATGCAGAATGACCGCAATAGCTGCTATACCTGCGACGGCGCGGCGATTCGGACCGTCGGGGTGGAACAATCGACTCGTCACTAGTACCAATGCAATGCAATAAAAAAACATGGCTGAGGCAGAAAAGATGACCATGGGTAATTAACCTATTTGTGTAGTTAAAGGTGCCTTATAAACGGGGCATACAGATCAATATTTTCCCTAGAATAACATGAGCCGTCGGCAAATGGGCAGTGACATGAGTTGCAAAATTTAGCAGATTCTTATTGTTAGGGTTAAATAGTGTGTTAACGACAATAAAACATGACTCAGCGCAAGTAAAACACTTAACCACAATCAAGATGGGTGCAGCAGTAGCATAATGCGCATGCATCGTTATAATACAGCCCATCAATCGAGATTCTTAAAGGTATAGAACAGGACGATGTTTGAGAACCTAACCGACAGACTGTCACGCACACTGAAAAATATCAGTGGCCGTGGTCGCTTAACTGAAGAAAACGTTAAGGAAACCCTGCGCGAAGTGCGTATGGCACTGCTGGAGGCCGATGTTGCCCTGCCTGTGGTGCGCGAATTCGTTAATAATGTAAAAGAACGTGCCGTTGGCCAAGAAGTCTCTAAAAGCTTAAGCCCTGGTCAAGCCTTCATTAAGATAGTTCAAAGTGAACTTGAAAAATCCATGGGTGAGGCGAATGAGGCCTTAGATTTAGCCACTCAGCCGCCAGCCGTGATCATGATGGCGGGTTTGCAAGGTGCGGGTAAAACCACCAGTGTGGCCAAACTGGGTAAATTTTTACGTGAACGCCATAAAAAATCGGTATTAGTGGTCAGTGCTGACGTTTACCGCCCAGCGGCGATTAAACAGCTTGAGACGTTAGCGCAAGAAGTCGCGGTGGAGTTTTTCCCATCGGACGTCAGCCAAAAGCCAATCGACATTGCGAAAGCGGCGATTGCCCACGCTAAATTAAAGTTCATCGATGTGGTGATCCTCGATACCGCAGGTCGTCTGCACGTCGACGAAGCCATGATGGACGAGATCAAAGGCTTACACGCTGCGGTCAAGCCTATTGAGACCTTGTTCGTTGTGGATGCTATGACAGGTCAAGATGCGGCGAATACGGCTAAGGCGTTTAACGAAGCTTTGCCACTGACAGGGGTTATCTTAACCAAAGTCGATGGTGATGCACGTGGTGGTGCAGCGTTATCGATTCGCCATATTACCGGCAAGCCGATTAAATTCCTCGGTGTCGGTGAAAAGACCGACGCGTTAGAACCGTTCCATCCCGATCGTATTGCCTCGCGTATTTTGGGTATGGGCGATGTGTTATCGCTGATCGAAGAAGTTGAGCGCGGCGTCGATAAAGAAAAGGCCATGAAACTGGCTTCGAAAGTGAAGCAGGGTGGCAGTTTCGATTTAGAAGATTTCCGTGAGCAGTTACAGCAAATGAAAAACATGGGCGGCATGATGAACATGCTGGAAAAACTGCCCGGTGTGGGTCAATTGCCCCCAGAAGCCTTAGCGCAAATCCAAGACGGCAAGATGACAGGCCAAATGGAAGCCATCATTAATTCGATGACGTCCAAAGAGCGTAAGAACCCTGATTTAATCAAGGGCTCACGCAAGCGTCGTATTGCTGCGGGTTCTGGCACGCAAATCCAAGACGTAAACCGTTTATTGAAACAGTTTACGCAAATGCAAAAGATGATGAAAAAAATGTCTGCTAAGGGCGGCATGCAAAAAATGATGCGCGGAATGCGTGGCATGATGCCGCCTGGAATGAAATTTCCAGGCCGTTAATCGGACATTTTTAGTTAAACCTAGCACTTTATCAGTCGGTTGACTCTGGTAACAATGAACCGCTAACGAAGGACGCAGGCGTAATAATCGCCATCTTTGGTTGCATTAGTTGGAAACTCAGGTAAAATCTTCCGGCTTTCTATCTGGGACTCTTCGCGAACACGGGGTTCCAGTTTTTATTTTTGCTTCAAAGCAAATCATTAGAGGATTGAAAACGCATGGTTACCATTCGTTTAGCTCGTGGCGGCGCAAAAAAGCGTCCATTTTACAACATCGTTGTTGCTGATAGCCGTAACGCTCGTGACGGTCGTTTCATTGAGCGTGTAGGTTTCTTCAACCCATTGGCCCGTGGCCAAGAAGAAACATTACGTTTAGACCTTGCTCGCGTTGAGCACTGGGTTTCTAACGGTGCAGCTGCTACAGAACGCGTAGCAAAATTGATCAAAGACGCTCGTAAAGCAACTGCTTAATAGCGTTAAGGTATAGATTGATGAGCAGTAACCAACAGCCAGTCGTACTGGGGAAATTAGGCTCCTGTCATGGCATTAAAGGTTGGCTGAAAATCACCGCCTATACCGATTCTGTTGAAGGTATCTTTGACTACTCGCCTTGGCTTATTAAAGAAAATGGTGAGTGGCGCGAAATAAAGGTCACCCAGTGGCGTTATCAAGGCAAGGCCGTTGTTGCCTTACTTGATGGCGTAGAAACACGGGAGCAAGCGCAAATGCTCACAAATTGTGAGATTGCGATTTTGCCGGAACAGATGAACGATTTGCCAGCAGATGAATTCTACTGGCGTGATCTCATCGGTTGCGAAGTGGTCAATACAACTGGCTATAACATGGGGATTGTCGATCAGATCGTGGAAACAGGATCGAACGACGTATTACTCGTTAAAGCCAACGCTAAAGATAGTTTCGGCAAAGTGGAACGTATGATCCCCTTTGTCCCTGAGCAGTTCATCAAAACGGTGGACCTGCAAGGTAAACAGATTTTAGTGGATTGGGATCCTGACTTCTAAGTCGAGGTACAACAGATGTGGTTAGGGGTAATAACCCTGTTCCCAGAGATGTTCCGTGCCGTGACAGACTTTGGAGTTACGGGTCGAGCCGTGAAAAACGGCCTGCTCGAGTTGCACACGTGGAATCCCCGTGATTTCACCCATGATAGACATAATACGGTAGATGACAGGCCTTACGGCGGTGGTCCCGGAATGTTGATGATGGTGCAACCCTTGCGCGATGCCATTCATGCAGCGAAAGCCGCAGCGGGTGAAGGTGCGAAGGTGATTTACTTGTCACCTCAAGGACGCAAGCTGGATCAGCAAGGCGTCACTGAGTTGGCTCAATCATCACGTTTGATTTTGGTCTGTGGTCGATACGAAGGTATTGATGAACGCATCATTCAAACGGAAGTGGATGAAGAGTGGTCGATAGGGGATTACGTGCTTTCGGGCGGCGAATTACCGGCGATGACTCTGATAGATTCAGTATCGAGATTGGTTCCTGGCGTGCTAGGAAAACAAGCTTCGGCGGAGCAAGATTCTTTCTCCGACGGTTTACTGGATTGTCCACATTACACTCGCCCTGAAAGCCTTGATGGTGTTGACGTACCGGCAGTGCTGCTAAGTGGCAACCACGAACAAATTAGACTCTGGCGTTTACAGCAAAGCCTTGGTAGGACTTTACTGAGACGGCCAGAATTATTGCAAAATCTAGCTCTGACTGACGAACAAACGACTCTATTAGCGCAGTTCGTTGAAGCAATGAACAAGCATGCTTAGTCGTAGCTCAGTTAATTCTAGAACGGAGTAAGTTATGAACAACATCATTAAAATGCTCAACGATGAGCAAATGAAACAAGACGTACCTGCGTTTGGTGCTGGTGATACAGTAGTAGTTCAGGTTCGTGTTAAAGAAGGCGATAAAGAGCGTTTACAGGCTTTTGAAGGCGTTGTAATTGCTAAGCGTAACCGTGGTCTGCACTCTGCATTCACAGTACGTAAAATCTCTAATGGCGAAGGTGTTGAGCGTGCTTTCCAAACGCACAGCCCACTGATCGCTAGCATTGAAGTTAAGCGTCGTGGTCGCGTTCGTCGCGCCAAACTGTACTATCTGCGTGATCGTTCAGGTAAATCTGCACGTATCCGTGAGAAGCTGGCAACTAAGTAATAGTTACCGCTACAGAAAACAAGACGTAGTGTTCGCACAGAAAACCGCCCTAGTGGCGGTTTTTTGTTGCTGTTTTTTGAGTATTTATACTTGATCTAAAGAGAATGAACAGGCATAGTGGTCGCCTGATTGTAATGGTGTAGCATTACAAAAGTGCATTGCGATGGATTTACGCTATTTTTCTTCCGAAATGAATGCCCAAGCTGACTTGAAGTCCTGCTTCGACAACTGGGTTAAACACTAAGTCTTAGGTGGTAAGCATGCAACAAGATACGATTAACAACGTACACATCAGTTCAGAAAAAGTCTTAATCACACCGCAAGAGCTTAAAAATGCCTTGCCACTCTCTGAGCATGCTTATCGTTATATCCTCAATGCCCGCAAAACCGTGGCTGATATTGTCCATAAGCGCGACAATCGAGTATTGATCGTCACCGGGCCTTGCTCCATCCATGATATCGCCGCCGCTAAGGAATACGCTTTAAGGCTTAAAACCTTGCACGATGAACTCAGTGATGAGTTTTACATCTTAATGCGAGTGTACTTTGAAAAGCCGCGTACTACGGTCGGTTGGAAAGGCATGATCAACGATCCCGATATGGATGAATCCTTCGATGTCGAAAAAGGTCTGAAAATGGCCCGTGAGCTGATGATTTGGTTGGCCGAATTAGGGCTACCAGTCGCCACTGAAGCGCTTGATCCTATCAGCCCTCAGTACATTTCTGAGCTAGTGACTTGGTCGGCCATCGGTGCCCGCACCACTGAATCGCAAACCCATAGGGAAATGGCATCGGGTCTTTCTATGCCAGTTGGCTTTAAAAATGGCACCGATGGTAAGCTCGATGTGGCGATTAATGCGCTAAAGTCAGCGGCCAGCAGTCACAGATTTATGGGCATTAACCAACAGGGCCAAGTCGCCTTATTACAAACTGCGGGCAATCCCGATGGTCATGTGATTTTACGTGGCGGTGCATCACCAAACTACGATGCCGCAAGCGTGGCAGAATGTGAGGCACAGCTTCACAAAGCCAAACTCAATGCACGTTTGATCATCGATTGCAGCCATGGCAATTCATCCAAAGACTACAGCCGCCAAAAGCCTGTGTGTGAAGATGTGTTCGAGCAGATTTATAACGGCAATAAATCGATCATCGGCGTTATGCTTGAAAGCCACTTAAATGAAGGCAATCAAAGCTGCGATAAGCCATTAAGCGAGCTAGCTTACGGTGTATCTGTGACAGATTCCTGTATTAACTGGGAAAAAACAGAAACCATTTTACGTGACGGCGCGGTGAAGTTATCTTCAATACTCCCGGCACGCTTCGATATGCTTAAAGTTGCTAACGCTTAAATTGGCGACAGCTTAATGGACTCAGGTATGAATGAAAAAACAACGGCCGAATTAGAACATCTTCGCGGCCTGATTGATGGTGTCGATCAGCAATTATTGCATTTACTGCGTAAGCGCTTAGATCTCGTGGCGCAAGTGGGCACAGTGAAACACGGCGCCGGTTTACCGATTTATGCACCGCAGCGTGAAGCCGCCATGCTCGCTAAACGCCGCGAAGAAGCGAAAAGCATGGGGATTGCACCGCAATTAATTGAGGATATTTTACGCCGCTTGATGCGCGAGTCTTATCTCAATGAAAAAGATGTAGGCTTTAAGCAAGTTAAAAAAGATCTCGGCTCAGTGGTGATTGTCGGCGGTAAAGGGCAACTCGGTGGACTGTTTTCACAAATGCTGACCTTATCTGGCTACCAAGTGAATCTGCTCGATAAAGATGATTGGCAGCAAGCAGATAGCCTATTTGCCGATGCGGGCATGGTGTTAGTGACTGTGCCGATTGCGATTACTTGCGAGCTTATTCGCGAAAAGCTGACCCAATTACCAGCCGACTGTATTCTGGCGGATTTGACCTCCATCAAGACAGAGCCGGTTAAAGCCATGCTTGAGGCGCATTCTGGTCCTGTCGTCGGTTTCCATCCTATGTTTGGTCCCGATGTGGGCAGTCTGGCGAAACAAGTCGTGGTGGTGTGCCACGGTCGTGAGCCTGATAAATACCAATGGTTACTCGAGCAGATCGCAATATGGGGCGCGCGGATTGTCGAAGCAGAGCCTGAACGTCACGACAGTGCGATGCAGTTAGTGCAGGCAATGCGTCACTTTTCGACCTTTGTGTATGGTTTGAATCTGTGCAAGGAAGAGGCAGATATTGATACTTTACTGCAATTTAGCTCGCCGATTTATCGCTTAGAATTGGCTATGGTAGGGCGCTTATTCGCCCAAAGCCCAGAGCTTTACGCCGATATTATTTTTGCCCAGCAAGATAGCCAGCATGCTATTGGTGATTACTTAGATAACTACCGTGAAGCGTTAGAGCTGCTAAAACGCGGCGACAGGAACGAGTTTATTAAGCAGTTCCAAACCGTCGCTAAATGGTTTGGGGATTTTGCCCCTCAATTCCAGCGTGAAAGCCGTATTATGCTGCAATCGGTCAATGATATGAAAACCAATTAATAAAGAGTAAGTTACTCTTAAAAACGCCCATCATTGACGGGCGTTTTTTTATGGATTTTTGGCAGGTCTTATTGCCTTTATTAGTGATTGCTTAAGGTGATCGTTCTCTAACATTTAGCATTCCATTCTAGAAATGACTGTCGCTTATGGCGTGTTTAGGTAGACTAGTTTTAAACATGCAAAAATAAAGCATGAATTTAAATTAGGAGTCTATCCATGTTCTGTATTCAATGTGAGCAAACCATTCGTACACCCGCTGGCAATGGTTGTAGTTATTCCCAAGGTATGTGTGGCAAGTTGGCGGCAACGTCTGATCTGCAAGATTTGTTGATTTATATGCTGCAAGGCGTGTCTGTGTATGCGGTTAAAGCCCGCGAGCTGGGCATTATCGATGCTGAAATTGATAGTTTTGTGCCTAAAGCCTTTTTCGCGACCCTCACCAACGTAAATTTCGATGACGAGCGCATTATGGCCTATACCCAGCAGGCGGCTCATTATCGTACTCAGTTAAAAGCTTCTTACGAAGCGGCTTGTGAACAAGCGGGTATTGCCGTTGAGCAAGTGCCGCAAGTCGCTCAGTTAGTGCTGGGGACCAGTAAGATTGAAATGCTAGCGCAGGCACCAATTGCACTGCTGAATAAAGATAAGCATGACGTTCATGAAGACATCATGGGGTTAAGACTATTGTGTTTGTATGGCCTTAAGGGCGCGGCTGCTTATATGGAACATGCTCGCGTGCTGGGACAGACTGATGCCAATGTTTCAGGGCGCTTCCATGAAATCATGTCTTTCTTAGGTGAGCCGAGTGTCGATGGCGATAAACTATTTACCACTGCGATGGATATTGGTCAGTTGAACTACCGCATAATGGCCATGTTGGATGCGGGTGAAACTCAGGCCTTTGGTCATCCAGAGCCAACGGTGGTGAATACTAAGCCCGTTAAGGGCAAGGCAATTTTAGTCTCTGGTCATGATATGAAGGATTTAGAGCTTATCCTTGAGCAGACAGTCGGTAAGGGCATCAATGTGTTTACCCACGGCGAAATGTTGCCCGCACTGGCGTATCCTGCCTTTAAAAAATACCCACAGCTTGTCGGTAATTACGGCAGTGCTTGGCAGAATCAACAGCAAGAATTTGCCAATTTCCCTGGCGCTGTGGTGATGACGTCCAATTGTATTATCGACCCCAATGTTGGCAGTTATAGCGATCGTATCTTTACTCGTAGCATAGTGGGTTGGCCTGGTGTGGTGCATATCGAAGGCGATGATTTCTCGGCTGTGATTGATAAAGCGTTAGCATTAGAAGGCTTTATCTACGATGAAATCCCCCACACTATCACCATTGGTTTTGCCCATAATGCCTTGATGGCGGCAGCGCCAGCTGTGGTTGAAAATGTAAAAAGTGGCGCGATTAAACACTTCTTCCTCGTTGGCGGCTGCGATGGTGACAAGGCCGACAGAAGCTACTTTACTGAACTTGCTAAATCCACACCTAAGGATTCAATAATCCTGACGCTAGGCTGCGGTAAGTACAAATTCAATAAGCTCGAATTTGGTGATATTAACGGTATCCCACGCTTGCTCGATGTGGGCCAGTGTAACGATGCCTATTCTGCGATTCAGTTAGCGATTGCGTTAGCTGAAGTATTCGAATGTGATATCAATGAATTACCATTGAGTTTAGTGCTCTCTTGGTTCGAACAAAAAGCCATTGTGGTGTTACTGACACTGTTGTCACTCGGTGTGAAAAACATTCGCACAGGCCCGACACCACCTGCATTTTTAACCGCCAATCTCGCCAAAATTTTGGAGGAGAAGTTTGGCTTACGCAATACCACCACAGTTGAGGCCGATTTAAAGACCATGTTGAACGTGGCGTAAATCAGTCGGTGCTCATTGCTGAAGTCCGCTGAATATTGTGGCTTAAATCAGCAATGAGTGGTTGCTTAACTGCGGTTTTAATTTCGATTTTGCCGAGGGTTAAAACCGCAGTGTGTTGCAGGTAAAATGTAATGAATGCGATAAATTTGAGTGTGATGGCAGGGGCGAAAGCGCTCCATAAACCCAAAAGTGTTAACCCAGTAGACGGTGGGCCAGCGCAAATCGGAGCAGGGCTAAGTGAGCTGGTGTGCGTTGAACGCTGGAATGAAACTATCGATGTGGTGAGTTTTCGTTTTCAGGCGGGCGAGCCGATGAAGTTTGACTATAAGCCCGGCCAGTTTATGGCCTTTGTGCTCGACATTAACGGTGAGCAAGTGTGCCGCAGTTATACTTTGTCGTCATCACCATCGAGACCCTATTCCTTGATGGTGACAATTAAGCGTGTGGCGGGTGGACTGGTGTCTAATTATCTTATTGATCACTTGCAGCCAGGCCAGCAAGTGCGCGTACTGCAACCGACGGGGCAATTTAACTTAGTTGATATCCCTGCGGCGAAATACTTGTTTTTGAGTGCAGGTTGCGGCATTACGCCCATGTATTCGATGTCACGTTATCTAACTGATACTCAAATTGATGCCGATATTGCCTTTGTGCACAGCGCGCGCTCAGACGCCGATATTATCTTTAAATCATCATTGGAGACGATGGCAAACCGCTTTAACGCATTCAAACTCAGTTATGCGCTGGAGTCGGCGACCGAATCACTTTTATTCTCTCCAAAGATAAGCTTTGATATAGGGCGATTAACTGCGCAGATGCTGCAAACCTTAGTGCCTGATGTTACTGAGCGAACAGTTTATCTCTGCGGGCCTGAGCCTTATATGCAGGCCGTAAAAGTGTTATTGGCCGAACTCAATTTTGATATGAGTCAGTTACACCATGAGAGTTTTGCCACCGCGGAGAAAGCCGCACGTCATCAGCTTATGCAAGCAAATTCACCTACTGAAACGCATGATAATCCACAAGCAGAGGCTTTTACCTTGCCTATTTTTAACTTAGCTATTGGGGATCGCAGCACAAAGCTAACACAAGGGCTGAGTTTACTTGAGGGAATCGAGTCTGAAGGATTACCGATTATTGCGGCTTGTCGTTCGGGCGTGTGCGGCGCTTGTAAATGCCAAGTCTTGGAGGGAGAAACCACATCAACGAGTGTGATGACACTGAGTCCTGCGGAAATTGACGCGGGGTTTGTGCTGGCGTGCTCTACAACGTTAACGTCCGATGTGAGACTAAAACTCTAGCGCGCTGATTAGTGATAGTTATACAGGGCTTATCAGGCTTATTCTTAAATGGATGGAAATATTTCTAATCCTTAGTTGCGCTTATCTCAGTGAGAACGTAAGGTTAATGACAAGGGCGTATGATGTTGGCGCCCAGTCCATTAGTCTGGCTGGAGTCTCTCAATGACAATGACAACCACTTATGCCGCAAAAATTGAAGACCGTTCTCTTGGGCATTTGTTGTACGCCTTGATGTCGGGCTTTCCCTTATTATTACTTCCCGTGCTGCTAAGTTTGTTCATTAATGTTTCCCAACGTCAATCTCATGGAAACCCATTATTGGCGTCGCATTTGCGTTGGCAACGGCATTCTAATGTCGCCTTTCTTGGCTTGTTAGTGCTCGGCTATTGCGTGCCGTTAACTTGGCTCAGTCTTTCGATTTATCTTTTTGGGATCATTTGGTTTTGCCACAGGATCATTAAAGGGTGGTTAAGTCTATTGGATGGTTTAGAAATCTAAACTTGTGCTAGAGTCTCTAAATTGATGATATTTAGAGGCTCTTATGTCCAGTTACCAAATTCTGTGTATCCTCTGCGCCTTGGCGCTAGTCACTTCAGTTGTCTCTTCACGCGTCCATAAACTGCAGGAAACTGTGGCCATTACGGCTATCGCCCTAGGCATGAGTTTGTTATTACTCCTAGGGGGAAAGGCCTTAGGCGGGCATGTCTATTTGTATTTTGTCTCAGGCTTAGAGAAGCTCGATTTTCAAGCCTTGCTGCTCAATGGCATGTTAGGTTTTTTACTCTTTGCCGGCGCATTGCAGATCCGTTTAAAAATACTGAGACATCAGAAGTGGGAGATTTTAATCCTCGCCTTTGTCAGCACTTTATTATCGACCTTTATCATAGGAGGACTGTTATTTTGGGGCGCACCTATGTTGGGTCTACCGCTACAACTCAGCCACTGCTTGCTGTTTGGCGCCTTGATCTCGCCAACCGACCCCATCGCCGTTTTGGCTATTTTAAAGAAAATGGGCGCACCGGAAGATATTGCTATCCAAGTGGAAGGTGAATCTTTATTTAACGATGGCATAGGGTTAGTTATTTTTGTGGCGATATCGCAATTAGCCTTCTCCACTGAACCGCTGACGTTTATCCATATCTCTGAGTTATTTATTCGTGAAGCAGTCGGTGGGGTCATTTATGGCGGCATACTTGGCTTTTTATTGCATCATTTTTTCCGCTACTGTGAGGAAGAAACGCAATTGATGCTGGTTACACTGCTGATCCCAACCGCGGGCTATGTGATGGCGGAAGTGTTTGGAGTTTCTGGACCTTTAGCTATGGTGAGTGCGGGGATCATCATAGGTAATTTCAGTGTGCCTAAGTTCTTTGCCCGCCACGAGCGAGTGAAGTTACTGACATTTTGGTCGCTGATTGAATCCTTCTTTAATGCATTACTCTTCCTACTGCTCGGCTTACTGCTTTTGTTAGTCACTTTTAAAGCGCCGTTGTGGTGGTTTATGTTTGTGGCGATTCCATTGGTATTATTGGCGCGTGCCGTGAGCGTGTTATTACCTTATTTGGGCTTTAGGTTGTTTAAGTCTTACAACCCCTATGCAGAGACGATTCTGATTTGGGGTGGTTTAAGGGGAGGATTAGCACTCGCGATGGCGATGAGTTTACCTGAGGGGATTGTCATCGATGCTATTGGTGGTGTGGAGCTGAGGGAATTATTGTTAGTGATGACCTATGCCATCGTCGTATTTTCGATTTTAGTGCAGGGCTCTACTATGACAGGGCTTATCCGCAGGAGTAATGCGGTTACCGAACCATCGAGGGCTGTCGGCTCTTCTGAAAATGCATAAAGGATGACTGGGCAGCGATAGTAAACAATATTAAGCCTGTTAGTCATCACGCTGACTTGCAGGCTTATTTCAGTCAATCAGGGATAAAAGAAGTCTCATTTATCCCTGAATACACTTCGAACTAACCCCATTTCACTTTAAATTAAATCACTCAAGATCAAAGTTTTAGACCGCCCGATATAATTCCCGCACTACAGCGCTAATTAAGTTAAGCGACTCAGAGTCATTATTGCTGTCGAGTGGGCAATTGAGTATCAATCCATCCACTTTAAGCTGCTTAATACCTTGGGTTTGAACCAGCAGGGCATCATCCGAAACGGCATAGCTAGGGTTGATCAAAATGGGCAAATGACTCGTGGCTTTAATCTGGATCAGGCTCGCCAAATCGAGTGAGGGTAGATTGGCGTTATTTAAGGTTCTAATGCCAGAGTCACACAGAATAAGTTGCTGATTGCCTTGGCTTAAGATAATTTCTGTTGCCGTGAGTAATTCTTCAAAACTTGCCATATCGTTACGTTCAAGTATTAAAGGTACAGGTAAGGTGCCCGCTTGGATGAGTAAGGTTTGATTAAACATCTGCTTACCCGCCAAGAACAGCATATCGGCGTGCTGAACGGCTAATGGCATATCGGCTTCTTGCTCTATGGCAATAATGCACACTAGACCATATTGGTGCAGGATTTGACGCAGTTTAGCTAGGGTCACTTCCGCCATAGCCACTTGATTAACAGCATTAAGTAGAACCGCTTGGAATCCCGCTTCTTTAAGCTGTTTCACTTGCTGCTCGAAAGCCGATAACGCTAAGTGTGAAATGTCATTATTCAGCGTGATTTGCGCTATGGCACCGACATGCCCTGCACCGATTGTCATTGCACCGCAGTTGATCTCACTGGCTTGCTCTTTATAGGCTTTGCTATATCGAACAGGGCTGGTATTTGCATCATTCTCGCTGATAACTTGATCCTTAGAGGTGCTAGGTTCAATCAGTAACTGGCTGTTGCTCAGCTGCGTGGGCTTAACTGTTTCGCAAGGATAACAGCCTAATACTTTGATAAAACGGGTGATCCGCTCGAGTTGCTTTAAACCCGCCTGCATAGATTCACTGGAGATATTCGCATCGATATCCAAATAGAACATCTCTTCCCAAGGTGTTCCTGGGATCGGGCGTGACTCTAATTTGCTCATGTTTAACTGATGCGCCTTCAGAACCAGCAGAGCTTCCACTAAAGCACCTGCTTTTTGGCCTGTTGCCATGATCAATGTAGTCTTAGCGGGTAACTGCTCTGGCACGGCAACGGCTTTGCGGGCAACAACGATAAAACGGCTCTGGTTGATCTTCTGATTCGCTAAGCCTGCTTCTATCGACTCTAGCTGATAGAGTGCACCACCTTCGGCGCTACCAATTGCTGCAGCGCTGTTATCTGGGCTTTGATTCACCTTGTCCATGGCTTCTGCGCTGCTTGAGCAGTACTCCAGTCTCAAGTCTTTGTGCTGACTTAAATATCTGCTGCATTGGCTAATAGGCTGAGGGTGGGCATAGACAGTTTTGATGTCGGCTAATTTACTGCCAGCTTTTCCTAGTAGGCAATGGCTGACTTCAATCGTCGTTTCACCAACGATCGATAGACTGGTGTGCTGCAGTACATCGTAGACTTCGTTGATTGAACCCGAGGAAGTGTTCTCAATCGGCAGGAAACCATAATCAGCATGCCCAGACTCAACGGCTTGCACTATTTCATCGAAACTTTGGCAACCTAAGTCTAGCATTTCAACTTGGCGGCGTTGGCAATAGCGGGTCGCTGCGAGATAAGAGTAAGAGCCTCGTGCACCGAGGTAGGCGATACAATACTGCTGTTTTTGTGTTTCTGGGTTGGCACGGCCGTGAAGGTAAGCTTGTTGATTCAATACAGAATCTTCAATGATGCTTTGGTAAAGGGAGATAACATAGTGGGCATCTAATCCCTTTTCTCTGCCTTCTTTCACTAGTCTAGCGAGCAGTTCCTTTTCCCTTTGAGTATCTCTGATGGGTCTGACATCCACTTCTTTGCTACGTGCCACTTCTAGACTTAAGCGACGGCGCTCTGCGAGTAATGCCAGCAGTTCATTATCCAGATTGGTGATCTGCTCTCGGGTTTGATTTAAAGGCTGTGGTGTATGCATTCTGACCTCAATTGCCGCCATGTATTTTATCAATCGTTTAAGACAAAAAAGCCTCCCAGTTGGGAGGCTTTGGATTTTTACTTTCGTTTTTACACAGTAAATCCGCCTCCTAGAGTGGGGGTGTAAAAAAGAAAGTAAAAAAAGCTGCTGTTATCATTTTCATGGTCTTAAAACTAAAGGGCTAGGGCTTAGCTGTCAATCAAAACTTTCTCACAGACAGCCTAAAAAGAAAGCGCACCCGAGGGTGCGCTGGTTTGAGTATGAATATATGGTCAAGCGAGTTTATCCTCCTTATGGTCAGTGTGGGACAAGGTAAAACACTCGTTTATCTTACATTTACGTGTAACAGTAAAACGTTAACAACTCACTAGATAACGACTTGCATTTACAATGAACATTAACAAGTACTTTATGCGGCATAGCGTATAACATTGAAACTATGCTTTTTGAGTACCAGCGAACTTACGTTGACATGTCTTGCACTTATATTTTAACAATTAACACTTACATGGATCTATAACATTAAAAACTAACACTAACAAAAAAACATTTAAAATAAACGATTTACGGCTCATCAGTTGTACTAGGTACATATTACTGTAAAAACAGCTTAGCCTTGTCATGCGTTTAGGTCTTGCTACTTACGTTATTACTTTTTACTTTAAAACCTAACGTGTTAATACATGGAGCGTATAACAAACTCTCATTTACTGTTATTACATTTTTCGTCAAGTCTAGATGTCCTCCTTTTTAGTTGATAATTAAACATTATTTAAGGTGTCTATAAAGTATCAAAACTCAACTAACGGTAAAAGTTAACACATTACATAAATAAATATTTATACGATTTACAGTTTTTACTATGCAAATAACACTAAGTAAACTAATAACTTTTAATAAAACCAATGTATTGCACTTACATTAAACGCTTACATTAAATCTCACGCTAAAAACGCTAACTTACATATCAGTGTAAATATGACTCACTTCATATGACTAATCTACATCTAACTAAGCGTGACAGTTGTTAGCTCATTTATCTCCGTGTTTAGCACGCATTGGTGCCGACCCGTTTTGCAATAAGCACTTTTGCCAATTTAGCTTTTGTTAATGTGACTTTTGTTTATGTTTACCTAGGCCTCCATTGTGGATATAAAAAATTGGATAGTTAAAGGTTTCGCTAATGTACTCGTTGCGCTGTACTCGGCTCCTTATGTTTACTCTGGTATTCAGCAATGCCGCCTGTTTCTGGTGGTCATCCTGTTATTCGGTCAAAATTGAGCACTACTTTTAGTGAATGCCAACATACTTGATTGTAACTAATATCAACAATATCAATATTATCAAATTGTTCGCTTTTGTGTTGCCTCCTTTCTAAACTTACTATTGAAAGTGGAACCTAGTTGAAGGTATAACATTGAGCTTTTGAACGTGAAAATTATAAGTAAAATTAATCATTAACAGTAAATCTTAGAACTTAAAACCCTTAATACTTAAAACTATATAGCTTAGATTGGTCGTGCTCCTTAGTTATATCCAGTAACGTTATTTATAACTTAATATCTGTTAATCAATATATGTAAATCAAAAATTAAAGTAAATCAACATTTGAAACGATTTAAATTCGCACCACTTCGATTCTTGCTGTCACTTTGTAAAGTGTAGTAGGTATTTAGTCAAACGAACTGTTTTTTCATCATTAAAATGATTGCACTAACCTTTTGTAAAAACTGTGATCTGATTAAATATTTCTACTTTATTGCTCTCAAAGTGGTGCGTTTCTCGCACTCACTAAACGTAAATTATGCCGCATCTTCCTCCTCGTACTCGTCGTCAACTTCAACAATATTATTAGTCGGTGTTAATGATGTGGAACGTTGTGCTTCCGGTTTGTGTGTTATGCGATTGAGCTGCTTCTCTAATTTTTGGCCCATAGCGTTAATCGCAGTATATAAATTTTCATGTTTTGCTTGAGCGAAGAGTTCTCCATTTGGGATGCCAACCGATGCTTCAATTTTGAAACCAGGTTTCTCCTCCGTAATGATTACATGGGGATTTATCATTTGCACATCATGCCTTGAAAGTTTTTCGAAACGGCTTTCAATACGTTCGCGAATAGGAGATGTGACTTCAAGTTGCTTGCTAGTAATCTTTAGCATATTTCGAACCTTCTGTTGTTTCCTTGGATTTCAGATTACCAAGGTCTGCACTATAAAACGAGATCTAGATCACATTTTTGTACCAGTTCGTTACTGTTCGTTGGATATTTGATCACTTAGACAAATATCAATAATTCCTGGCCAAAAAGCCTTGTATTGCCTGCTAAATCGGGTCATATTCGATGGGATAATTCCGTAGTCTTTGCCCTTATTTGCTTATATTTACTTTAAGTTTCATCCCAAATCCCGATAAAATACCTCAACTTATTTCATTCGTTCACTTTGAGTTTGCCCATTTTATGAATACTGAATACGTTAAGATTAAGGTCTGGGATTTACCCACGCGAATTTTCCATTGGGGCATGGTGTGTCTGTTGGCACTTTTATGGTGGAGTGCTGACGCTGGCGAAATGCAGTGGCATCAAATTTTTGCTTATAGTTTGCTGATCCTCATTGGATTTAGGATCTTCTGGGGGATCATTGGTAGCGATACGGCAAGGTTTAGCCATTTTGTTCATCACCCTAAGGTTGTGCTCGACTACTTGAAAGCAATCAAAACTAAGGGAATGTCCGTTGTGCTGGGGCACAATCCTATTGGTGGCTACATGGTTGTCGCACTGATTGGGATCATTAGCCTGCAATTAGTCACAGGCCTTTTTGCGACCGATGATATTTTTACCGAAGGTCCGCTCTATAACTATGTCAGTTCAGATACCAGTGGATTTTTGACTTGGCTACATAAGATGAACTTTAACCTTATCCTAGCGCTGAGTGCCATTCATGTACTGGCAGTGGTTATCCATGCCATCAAGGGCGATAAGTTAGTTGGTGCTATGCTCAGTGGTTACAAGAAGGTCTCTAAGGTGGCACTGTCATCAAGCGTGAATCGTGATCTTACATTCAAGTCAGAGTGGCTTGCCTTAGTGCTGCTGGCTGTATTAGCGGCTGTGGTCTTTGTGTATTTAATGTGGCCGATAGTGCAAGTGCTATAGTTTTACGCAGAGTGTTTGAGTAACAAAAAGCCTGCTAATTAGCAGGCTTTTTGATGGACGAAAAACTAAATAGAACTAGTCTTTCTTATAAACGTCGTGACAACCTTTACAGCTTTTTCCTGTATTCATAAAGGCTTGCTTGATTTCAGCTTGATCACCTTTTTGAGCAATAGTAGCAAGAATGGCGGCATTCTCTTGGAAAGTTTTCATTTTTGCATCGAAATCAGCTCTGTCTTGCCAAACTTTGGCTAAGGCTTCAGTGTCGCCTTTGTCTGAGCCATCAATAAAACCTTCGAAAGGAATTTTTGATAATGCAGCAACATTCGTTGCGCGCATTGCGAAGGTTTCCGCTTCGAAAGGTTTTTTGCCTTTCATCATGGCAGCCATATCGCCGAAGTTATAAGCAATAAGACCAAATGCAGATTGGCGGTATTCAATCGCATCTTTAGAATCTTCGAAATTGTGTGCCTGTGCAGCTGAAGCCAATAGAGTACTGGCAACGAGAGTAAGTAGTAATTTTTTCATCGTATTCTCACAAATTAGCGTCGAAGTGTGACATTGCGCTTCTATTGTACACAAATTAACTTGATGTACTAGAAGCATTTTTGTCAGTTTTTGTCTGGATAAGATGACTAAACGTAACAAGTTATTTGTATGAAAATTGATGTCGGTTTAACAACAACGCTACTCTAGATGGTTTTAGTGTTAAGCCAGTCATTGCCTAAGAAAGATCTGGCTTATATGAATTTAACTGTAAGCGACTAATTTTTGTATTTAACATAGATACAAGAAGGGCAGCCTAGTGGCTGCCCTTCATTCAGTTAGAACCAATTATAACAAGTGAATCAGAGTAAATGAGAAGCTTAAGCTTCTAACTTAGCGAACTCTGATTTTTGTTCGTTGAGCTTGTCCATGTCACGCTTGAGATCGGTCATCTTAGCGCGCTCTTTGTCGATAACCTCGGCTGGAGCTTTTGCCACAAAACCTTGGTTCGACAATTTGCCTTCGATACGAGCGATCTCTTGGCCGAGTTTTTCAAGCTGTTTGTCGATACGGGCCATTTCGGCGGCGACATCGATTAAGCCTGCCATAGGGATCAGCAGCTCCATTTCGCCAATCAAACCTGTGGTCGACATAGGCGCAGTTTCGCCATCGGCTAAAATGGTCATGCTTTCTAAGCGGGCAAGTGTGGTGAAGAAGGTTTGGTTGGCTTCAACACGGGCTTTATCCTGCGCGCTAACACCACGAAGTAGGGCATTTAGCGGTTTAGATGGGGCAATGTTCAGTTCGGCGCGAATGTTACGCACAGCGACGATCACTTGCTTAACCCATTCTAAATCGGCCATTGCTGCGCTATCGACTTTAGCTGCATCAAATGTTGGGAACGGTGCCAGCATGATGGTATCACCAGCGACACCAGCTAACGGTTTAACGCGCTGCCAGATGGTTTCAGTGATATACGGCATCATAGGGTGCATCAGGCGTTGCATCGCTTCGAGCACTGTCACTAAGGTGTGACGGGTGCCGCGCATTTGCGCTTCGCTGCCATTTTGCAATACCGGTTTAGTTAATTCTAAGTACCAGTCACAGAACTGGTTCCAAGTGAACTCATACAGGGTATTGGCTGCTAAGTCGAAACGGTAGGCTGTCATGTGATCGTCAAAGGTCTTAACGGTTTGATTGAACAAGCCAATAATCCAGCGATCGGCCAACGACAGTTCCATCTCGCCGCCTTTGTGCTCTGGTGAGCCTGGGCCGCAATCTTGATCTTCTGTGTTCATCAGCACGTAGCGTGAGGCGTTCCATAACTTGTTACAGAAGCTACGGTAACCGTCTAAGCGCTTCATGTCCCAGTTGATGTCACGACCCGTTGATGCCATTGCCGCAAGCGTAAAGCGCAGTGCATCAGTGCCGTGGGCTTCGATACCGTCGGCAAACTCTTTGCGAGTGCTCTTTTCAATCTTGGCGGCCAGTTGTGGCTGCATCATGTTGCCGGTACGTTTTTCAACTAAATCTTCAAGTCCGATACCGTCGATCATATCTAATGGATCGAGTACGTTACCCTTAGATTTTGACATCTTGTTACCCGCTTCATCGCGGATAAGGCCGGTTACATAGACAGTTTTGAACGGGACTTGTGGCTTGCCGTCTTCATCTTTGATGAAGTGCATGGTCATCATGATCATACGGGCAACCCAGAAGAAGATGATGTCAAAACCTGTCACCAACACGTCGGTTGGGTGGAAGGTTTTTAAATCTTCTAAATTGTCAGGCCAACCTAAGGTTGAGAACGTCCACAGGGCTGAGCTGAACCAAGTGTCCAGTACGTCTTCGTCTTGGCGCAGTGTCATTGAGTCGGCGATATTGTGCTTAGCACGGACGTCGGCTTCGTTGCGGCCGACATAGACTTTGCCGTTTTCGTCGTACCATGCAGGGATGCGGTGACCCCACCACAATTGGCGCGAAATACACCAGTCTTGAATGTCACGCATCCACGAGAAGTACATGTTCTCGTATTGCTGCGGCACAAATTTAATGCTGCCATTTTCAACGGCTTCGATAGCGGTTTTCGCCATTGGCGCAACAGCCACATACCATTGGTCGGTTAGCATAGGCTCGATAACCACACCTGAGCGATCGCCGTAAGGCACTTTCAAGGCGTGAGGCGCGATTTTTTCGAGCAGACCTAAGGTGTCAAATTCAGCGACGATAGCATCGCGCGCTTTAAAACGGTCAAGTCCGGCAAAACGTTCTGGCAGGCTGCCATCGAGCGTTTTGTTGAAAGTACCGTCAGAGTTCACCACTTCGGCGCTTGCACGAATGGCGGCATCTAAGGTCAGTACGTTGAACATTGGGAGGTTGTGACGTTTACCGACTTCATAGTCGTTAAAGTCATGGGCAGGGGTGATCTTGACACACCCTGTACCGAAGGCCATGTCGACGTAATCGTCGGCCACGATAGGAATGCGGCGGTTAACAATCGGCAATAGAATAAACTTACCGACCAGCGCTTGATAGCGTTCATCATCGGGATGCACTGCAACCGCACTGTCGCCGAGCATGGTTTCTGGGCGCGTGGTAGCGACTTCTAAATAGTCTTTACCATCGGCTGTCAGTTCACCGTCGGCCAGTGGATAACGCAGATGCCACATGTGGCCCTGTTTTTCTTTGCTTTCCACTTCTAAATCAGAGATAGCCGTGTGCAGCTTTGGATCCCAGTTGACCAAACGCTTACCGCGATAAATCAACTCGTCTTCGTACAGACGTACAAACACTTCTTGCACTGCCTTGGACAAGCCTTCGTCCATAGTGAAACGCTCGCGGTCCCAATCAACAGAAGCGCCCATACGACGTAGCTGCTTAGTGATAGTGCCGCCCGATTGCGCTTTCCATTCCCACACTTTATCCATAAAGGTATCGCGACCTAAGTCATGACGATTTTTGCCTTCTTCGGCTTCAAGCTTGCGCTCAACCAACATTTGGGTGGCGATACCCGCGTGGTCGGTACCGACTTGCCATAGGGTATTTTTGCCTTTCATCCGTTGGTAACGGGTTAAGGTATCCATAATGGTGTCTTGGAAGGCGTGGCCCATGTGCAAGCTACCCGTCACGTTTGGTGGCGGGATCATGATGCAATAATTGCCTTGGGATTCATCGCCGTGTGGCTTGAAGTAACCTTGCTCTTCCCAGTTTTGGTAAAGAGTTTGCTCGATGGACTGCGGATCGTATGTTTTTTCCATGGGAACGTGTCTGTCTCAAACTAATTAAGTGGATGTGTTGCTAAGTCTTGGGTCTGTAAATTGACCCCTAAGCCGCGATACTGTCGATAACGTTCGCGAGCGACCGCTTTATGCTGATCGTCATTGGCAACAAAATCGATAATGTGGCCAAAGTTTACCGCAAATGGGGGCGCTTGGTCTGCAAGATTAATCAGAACTTGGCGACTTTTGTTGGCGCCGAGGCGATCAAAACCAATTTCAACCGGCGATCCTGTCATCGGGCCTTCACCTTTTAGGTTATGGGGTACAAAGGCACTTGGCTCAAATTGCCATAAAAGTTCATCAATTGCATGGGCTTGCTGTTTATCTTGGCAATGGATATAGACCCATTGTTGCTTCACAAAAGCCTGCTGCGCCAGTTGGCATGCCAGAAGATGCATCTCGCAAAGTGCAGGGTTCGCATTCGCGGTTACAACAGGTGAATCAGCCTTGGCTTTGGCAGGCGATGTCACTGGCGGCATAAGATAAAACAGCACTTGAGTCATGATTTCAATGCCTTGCTTCACTTGTTTTAGTGGCGAACGAAAGCAGCAGTTTACACTAAAAGTCAGTATGGGTTAATGCTTAGGACAAACCTTACGGTGAGGTTTTATCTATCACTGTCTGGCTGGACTTAATGGGATGCTTTCAAACCGTTGGAGATGAAGAGGGTAGAGCTATAACTCTTTGAAAAATGATTCTAAAACCATTAGTTTTTCAGTTTTTTTATTTTCTTAATTTATTCAGAAAATCGATTTTCTGATTAAATTAAGAAAATAAAAAAGGCGAAGATTTTCATCTTCGCCTTTCATTTATCGAGCCTTTAACACACTAAGGCCGGATAGTCGGTTATTCGCCGAGTTCAACGCCAGCACGATTGATCAGGAACTGAGTCAATAGTGGCACTGGACGACCCGTAGAACCTTTGTTAGCACCGCTATTCCAAGCCGTGCCTGCAACGTCTAAGTGAGCCCAGTTGTACTTTTTAGCAAAGCGAGAAAGGAAACATGCTGCTGTGATAGCGCCAGCTGGACGGCCACCTAAGTTGGTCATGTCAGCAAATGGGCTGTCGAGCATATCTTGATACTCATCCCACAATGGCATGCGCCATGCGCGGTCACCACTTTGCTCACCAGCACTTAATAGCTCGTGTGCCAGAGGGTTATGCGATGAGAACAGACCCGATGCGTGTTTACCAAGGGCAATCACACACGCACCAGTCAGGGTTGCAGTATCGATAACTAATTCAGGATCGAAACGCTCAACGTAGGTTAATACGTCACACAGCACTAAACGGCCTTCCGCATCGGTATTTAACACTTCAACGGTTTGACCTGACATAGTGGTCAGAATGTCACCTGGACGGTAAGCATTACCCGATGGCATGTTTTCACAGCCAGCCAGAATACCCACAACGTTGATAGGTAACTTCATATCACAGATGGCTTTCATGGTGCCGATAACACCTGCTGCGCCGCCCATGTCATATTTCATTTCGTCCATGGCTTCGCCAGGTTTCAATGAAATACCACCCGAGTCGAAGGTTAACCCTTTACCGACTAATACGATGGGTTTTTCTGTGCTATCGACAGCGCCCTTGTATTCCATCACTGTCATGATGGATTCGTTGGCACTGGCGCGACCGACTGCAAGGTATGAGTTCATGCCCAGTTTGGCCATTTGCTCTTCACCGATAGTGGTGACATGCAGAGTGTCGTGCATTTCAGCCATTTGGCGCGCTTGCGAGGCCAAATAGGCTGGATTACAGATATTAGGTGGCATGTTGGCCACATCGCGACATAAGTGCATGCCGGCAGACACTGCCATACCATGCTCGATGGCGCGCTCACCTAAGGTTAATTCACGGCGAGTGGGTACATTGAACACTAATTTACGCAGTGGACGGCGGGTTTCACCTTTGCGGGTCTTTAGGGCATCAAAGCTATAAAGACTGCTATTGGTGGTTTCAACCGCTTGGCGCACTTTCCAATACGTATCGCGTCCTTTCACGTGCAGTTCAGTCAAGAAGCAAACTGCTTCCATTGAACCTGTTTCGTTAAGGGTGTTGATTGTCTTAGTGATGATTTGTTTGTATTGGCGTTCGTCTAGTTCTCGTTCTTTGCCACAACCCACTAATAAAACACGTTCACTCAATACGTTAGGAACATGGTGCAGCAACAACATCTGGCCAGGTTTACCTTCCAGATCGCCGCGACGCAGTAGGTTACTGATATAACCTTCGCTAATTTTATCTAATTGCTCCGCGATACCAGACAGACGACGGGGTTCATAAACACCGACCACGATACAGGCTGAGCGTTGTTTTTCGGGGCTACCGCTCTTTACGCTAAACTCCATGAGCACTCCTAGATTCTTAAAGACAAATTTTTATATTTATTGGATAATGTCTGCTTGTCCCGAAAAGGGCCTAAGTTATTACTCCAAAGGTGATTTATTCTCGGCGCTTGAGTCACGCATTTCGTGACGTTAAGTTTACCTAGAACCCCTGAAGCTGGTCAGAAAACTATCAAAAGTAA
This sequence comes from Shewanella sp. SP1S2-4, assembly GCF_031932075.1. Taxonomy (NCBI): domain Bacteria; kingdom Pseudomonadati; phylum Pseudomonadota; class Gammaproteobacteria; order Alteromonadales; family Shewanellaceae; genus Shewanella; species Shewanella sp. SP1S2-4. Next base: position 312,365 of record NZ_JAUOET010000001.1, on the reverse strand, counting down.
ACAGTTTACATGAAAGTTAGTCTGTTACCAGCAAAAAGATAAGTTTAGAGACCGGATCCTGCCTGTGATTGTATTTAAATACCTTATTCGAGAAGTTTTAAAGGCACAAATTGCGGTACTTTTAGTGCTGTTAACTATTTTTATTAGCCAGCATTTCGTGCGTATACTGGCCGATGCCTCCGACGGCGATTTTCCCGCCTCTTTAATCATGACTCTGATTGGGCTTAACTTGCCATATCTAGTGATCTTAGTCCTGCCGTTAAGTTTGTTCTTGGGGATTTTACTGGCCCACGGCCGTATGTATTCCGAAAATGAAATGGTCGTTCTCCATGGTGTTGGGGTCAGTGAGTGGTATGTCACCCGCGTGACGCTGATTCTTGCCGTGATCAATATGTTGTTTACCGGCTATTTATCCCTTTATGTCGCCCCTTGGGCAGAAGAGCAGCAAAACCAAGTGCTCGAAAAAGCCCAGTCCGAAGCCGGGCTTGCGGCCTTAGTACAAGGGCGTTTTCAGGCGAGCCCTAATGGTCGCGCGGTATTATTTGTAGAACGTATCGGTAAAGATAACGAGTTAGATAAAGTGTTTGTGGCCCAGTTGCCAGACCCAGATGACGAAACCGGTGTCACCAATGTGGTGGTGGCCAAGGGTGGTCGAGTGCAGGAAGATAGTTCAGGCGCCCAGCAATTGAACCTGAATGATGGCGTGCGTTATCAAGGCAGCCCGAAGGCGAAGGACTACCAAATGATCGAATTTGGTGGTTATAAAATGCAAATTAAAGAGCAGCAAGTCGACGAGCGTCGGCGTAAGTTATCTGCGCTGCCTGTCGATGAACTCGTCAAAATCGAAGGGGCGGAAGCCGTTGCCGAATTCCATTGGCGTCTTGCCATTCCGCTGGCGATTCCGATCATGACCTTGATTGCGGTGCCACTGGCGCGGGTGAATGTGCGTCAAGGTAAGTTCGCTAAAATGTTCCCTGCAGTACTCTTGTACCTTGGCTATTTTGGCCTCATGGTCGCCGGACGTAAGGCATTGCAAGATGGGATTATTCCATTGTATTTAGGCATGTGGTGGATCCATATTTCAGCGCTCTTGATGGGGCTGTTCTTGCTCGGCAAAGATAGGCCTATATTTAGTCGTATCTCGACCCTGTTTGCCCATAAGAAGGTGGCGGCATGAAGATATTAGACCTTTATATCGCCAGAGTATTGTTAAGCACTTCAGCGCTGTGTTTGCTGGTGTTGACTGGCTTGTCGGGCATCATTAAATGGGTTGACCAGCTGCGCTTAGTCGGTCGTGGCACCTATAGCATGATGGATGCGGGCATCTATGTGTTGTTTTTAGTGCCACGGGATATCGAAATGTTTTTCCCTATGGCCGTGCTGCTGGGCGCGTTGATTGGCATGGGAATGCTGGCATCGAACTCTGAACTTGTAGTAATGCAAGCTTCTGGCATGTCACGTTTGCAGATCACTATGTCTGCGATGAAAACCGCTGTGCCCTTGATGTTGCTGGTGATGGTGTTAGGGGAATGGGGCGCACCGATTGCCGAGCAAAAGGCTAATGAGTTGCAAGCTATTAAACTCTCAGGCGGGAGTTTAATTAAGTCCCACCGCGGTATTTGGGCAAAAGACGGTGATTTGTTCGTGAACATTGGTGAAATTGAAAACATCAATAAACTCAACAACATTACGCTTTATAAGTTCAATAGCGAACTCAAGCTCACCAACGTTGTACATGCGGACCGCGCGGTGTTTTCCCAAGACCGTTGGCGTTTATTCGACGTCAAACGTACCGATTTAAGCTATGAGAAAGTTGTGCTTGAGTATCTGGAAGAAGACCAATGGCAGTCGAGTTTAACGCCGGATAAGCTCAGTGTGGTTTCGATTAAACCTGAAGCGTTATCTATCCGCGGTCTGGTCGGTTATCTCGATTACCTTAAAACCAACAGCCAAGATCCTAGCCGCTATGAATTGGCACTGTGGCGCAAGGTGATGCAGCCGGTGACGGTTGCTGTGATGATGTTAGTGGCACTGTCGTTTGTATTTGGGCCGCTGCGAACTGTGACTATGGGCGCGCGGGTATTGCTAGGGGTTGTGGCGGGTTTCAGCTTTTATATCAGTAATGAGATTTTTGGTCCTATGAGCATAGTGTATGAGTTACCTGCCTATGTGGGGGCTGTGGCACCAAGCTTGCTGTTTACCGGCGTTGCCTTCTACTTTATCCGGCGATGATACTCATCTTATTACTCCCCGTTTAGTTTATAAGAATAGTTTATAAGAACAGTTCCTAAAAAATAGCCCATAAAAAACGACGCTTTTGCGTCGTTTTTTGTATTTCGGATTTACTTAAGAATAAACTTATGCCCCGTGCCAGTTACGCATTTGATTGGCTTCTTTAGACAATACAACCACTTCTGAGCGGGTCATACTATCTTGTAGGGCAAGCTTATTGCCATTGATGAGGATCCACAGATTACCAATGCCGAGCAGTGACCAAACGATGCGAGCGTAGGCCGTGATCATGCTTAAGTTTTGGCCGTTTGGATGTTGGATCTTAAGCCGCCAAGCGCGCATCCCTAAGGTTTGACCGCCCTTACTCCAGAACAAGGCGTAGAAAGTGCCAACACACAAGACGAGCCAGAGTTGATAAATACCATGGTAAATCGGCGTGCCATTGAGCGCGTCAGAGACATGCTCAAAGCCATTCATGCCAGCCAATCCTGAAGCGGTAAGGCCGTAGAAAATGCCAAAGCCCACAGCGCCAGAAACCATATAAACGGCCACGGCTAACAGCGAATCGTAAACGGCAGCACCTAAGCGGCGAAAGAATCCCGCACGGGGAAAGTTAGCATGTTCGGTATTGAGCATCACAGAGTCCTGTTTTTAAAGTGCTTAAGGCGAATACAAAAATGAATAACCTGCCTAGGCTTCGGGTTCTTCGTCTCTAACAAAGTGGATATTGCTAAAGCCAAAACGGGCAAATTCTACTTTTCTGAATTCTTTTTCAGCCTTAGCACCCTTGCGCGACGTCATGGCGACTTGTTGCTCCATGGCCAAAAATTTGGTCAGATCGATACCTTCGGCTTCGGCCACGGCTTCATATAAATCATGGTGTTTGTCGTAGCTAAAGGCGATGGTTTTAGTCTTACCTTTGAAGGTATAAGTGACTTGACGGGCCATGGGGGAGCTCTCCTGAAATCAGTCTGAAATTAATTAAATTCACTTCTAAAAATAAAATACACAGCACCTAATATGCACAATCCTGCCCACAGATAATCGAGCTTCAATGGTTCTTTCATATAGAAATAGGCAAAGGGGACGAACAGACTTAAGGTGATGACTTCTTGTAAAATTTTTAACTGGCCGACGTTCATAACCGTGTAACCGATACGGTTAGCGGGTACTTGCAGCAAGTATTCAAATAGGGCGATGCCCCAACTCACTAAGGCGGCGATAATCCAAGGCTTTGAGCCTAAGGTTTTCAAATGCCCATACCAAGCAAAGGTCATAAAGATATTGCTTAGGCAGAGTAAACCAATAGTGGTCAGGGTTGGATTCATCTTTCATCTCTATGATTAAATTTATAAATCATATACATAGCGTCGTCGGTATAACTGCCAAGGCACTTGTCTATGGCCTGAGGCTTAAAGCCCATTTTTAGCCAATAACTGTCGGCGCCTTGAACGGCAACGAGGGACAAGGAATTGAGATTATAACGATCCGCCAACAGTGTTAAGCGGGTGAGTGCTTTAGCACCTGCGCCTAAACCTTGGGCTTTGGCTGAAAGCGCAATATCGTGCAGGTATAAAGTATCAGCCTTAGGTAAATGGGTGATGGGCTGATATAGCGCTGGCGGCATATTGGTGGTCCAAGGGTGAGCCAAGCAATAACCGACAACTGAGCCATTTACTTCGAACACAAAACAGGACTGTGGAGATACCTGCCATTTACTTTGCAGCACGTGCAATGGCTCAGGATCCAGTTGTGAGTAACACTCATCTTGGATTGCTAAAATGGCATCCCAATCCTGTGGGGTGATTGCTCGCAGTAACATGGCAGACATTTATCCTGTTTCAAGAGCCCCGTTTCAAGAGTTCTGTTGAAGGAACTCCGTAGAAAGAGTCCTGATTCAAATAAGCTCGGCATTATAACCTCAAGCGGCTTCAAAATGCAGGCTCCAACGGCAATATAAAGCGCTTTAAAACCCGTATAAACTGAGCTTTCAGCGCTTTTAAGTGTCCGCAGCGGTTAAATGCCCAGATATCGTTGGCGCAGGTGACGCTCAAGATATTGACCATTTAAGGTTTCGCCCGTTGCTTGGCGGATCAGTTCATCGGTCGTGAGCAAGGATCCCTTTGACCAAATGTGCTCGCGCAGCCATTGGAATACCGAGTCCAACTTGCCTGCATCGATTAGGGCTTCAATCGGTCCTAAGGCTTTTTCCATCGCAAAACGACATTGAGCGGCATACATGGCACCTAAGGTGTAACTTGGGAAATACCCTAGCTCACCGACAGCCCAATGGATGTCCTGCATGCAACCGTCGCGGTAATTGCCATCAGTATTGATCCCCAGTAATTGTTGCATCTGCGTCGACCAAAAATCAGGTAAATCATCGACGGTTAAGCTGCCGTCGACAAAGGCTTTTTCTGCCTCAAACCGCAGTAAAATGTGGCAGGGGTAAGTGACTTCATCGGCATCGACGCGGATAAGTCCGGGATTCACGCGGGTGTAATGCTGGGCTAATTCTTGGGCGCTGAAATGACAATTAAGATGCTGCGCGATTTTAGGCTGCAACTGGCGTAGAAATGCCGGATTTGCCCCAAGCTGCATTTCGCAAAATAGACTTTGGCTTTCGTGGATGCCCATAGAACGTGCAAGCCCAGCGGGTTGACCGCGCCACGCTTGAGGTAAACCTTGCTCGTATCTGGCATGGCCTGTTTCATGAACTATGCCCATGATAGCACTGCTAAAATCGGCCTCATTGTAGCGAGTCGTTATCCGCACATCGCTTGGCACGCCGCCACAAAATGGATGGCTACTCATATCCAGCCTGCCGTGATTAAAGTCAAACCCCAAAAACGCCATGACGTCACGGCCAAGGGCTTGCTGCGCGCTGATATCGAAGGGGCCATTAAGCACAAGCTTAGGCTCGTTTGCCTGCTTAGTCAGCACTTCTTGGATGAGTGTCGGTAGCCAATCTTTCAGGCCGCCAAAGGTTTGTTCTAGCTTTGCCGTGGTCATTCCCGGTTCAAATTTATTGAGCAGGGCGTCATAGGGCGTGATATTTTGCGCTTCGCCGCGGATCTGCGCTTCTTCCTTGGCAAGGTCGATGACCGCTTTTAGATTGGGCTTAAAGCCCTGCCAGTCATTATTTTTACGCTGCTCGCGCCACGCATTCTCACATTGATAGGCCATCTTGGTTTTGGCTTGTACTAGGTCGCCGGGCACTAAGTTGGCCTGTTGATACTGGTATAGTATTTCCCGCAGATTGGCTTCTTGCTCTGTTGAGAGTGATTCGTCCTCCGCGCCGTGTAAGTGCTCGGCTAAGGTGTCTGAGGTTTTGAGACCGTGGATATGCAGCGCCAGTTCTGCCATTGCATCGCCGCGATCTTGACCACCGCCCATCGGCATCATGGCCGCTTGATCCCAGTCACCCAAAGCGCTGAAATGTTCAAAGTGAGAAATTTTCTGGAAATGTGCCGTTAGTTTGTCGTAACTTGGCGTTGGTACTTTAGTCTTAGGTGTGCCCATGGGATTTCCCTTCTGGCGCATAAAACCTGCGCGAATAAATAACAATAACAGGATGATAATACAATGAAGTCAAAATCATATAGCACTAAAACGCTAAAGGCCGCGCTGTGCCTGAACCTCGCCGCTATCGCTTCGACGGCGCAGGCGGGTGCCGATAAATTTGTGGCAGGGCCTGCTATTCCTGAGTTTGGTCAGATTGCCAAAGTCGACAGCATGATGCCCATTCCTAAGGACATGAAGTTTAAAGTGGCTTTTGATATGAGTAAGGCGGCCGATGTGGGCAAGACGAATCGTCAGCTCGAAAGTTTAGCGCGTTTTATCAACATGCATGTGGCGGCAGGCGTTAAAGAAACCGATATCGAGCTGGCTATGGTGGTGCACGGTGGCGGTATTAGCGATTTAGCGGATGATGTTTTTTATGCCAAGCAGCATTCAGGTGCCGTAAACGCCAATCGCACTTTGGTTAAGGCTCTGGTTGATCACGGCGTGAAGTTTTATATCTGCGGACAGAGCGCCGCTTATTTTGATTTAACCAATGCCTCATTATTACCTGGTGTTGATATGGCATTATCGGCGATGACAGCCCACGCTATTTTGGCGCAGCAGGGTTACAGTGAAAATCCATTTTAGGGTAAATTTTTAGTTTGGAAATAAGGCTTGGCTTGCTATTCTGTGGCGCATAAGTCGATAATTACAGTGAAATAAATGGAATGCTGTATTGTTCAAGGAGATGACTATGTGGGCGTTTTTAGTTGAGCAGCCTAATTTACCTTACACCATAGCTTTTGCCTGTGTTCTGGCCCTCGGTGTGTTTGAAGCCTTCGCGTTAGTCATTGGCTTAAGCATGATGAGTGCGCTAGACCAATGGGTGCCTATCGATGCGGATTATGACGCAGAGGTGAGCCCTGGCGGACTTACTGGCATTGCCGGTTGGCTGTGCCTCAATCGACTGCCGTTATTGATTTGGTTTGTGCTCGCGCTGACCAGTTTTGCGATAGCGGGTTATATCGTCAATTTTATCAGTTTCAATGTCGCTGGCCTTTTACTGCCGCAACTGTTCACCTTACCCATAGCCATAGTTGCGAGTGCCTTTTCTTGTCGTTATTTCGGTCGAGTGCTGGCTGATCATCTGCCGAAAAATGAATCGAGCGCAATTTCGCTTGATGATTTGAGCGGCTATGTCGCGACTATTACCTTAGGCTGCGCCATTAAAGGCATGCCCTCTGAAGCCGTTGTGCGTGATAAACACCAACAAAAACATTACGTCTTAGTCGAGCCTGAAACCTCGGGCATCGAGTTTGCCTCTGGCACTCAAGTAGTGCTACTTAAGCGTGAAGGCCGTGTCTGGTCTGCTACGCGTTTTGATAATTAATCGTCCCCAGCCATAAATCAATTGAAAGGAAATCAAATGGATGTGTTAACTGATATCGGTTCATCCGGTAGTTTTATTTTGCTCGTTGCCGGCATGGTGTTACTTGGCTTCATCGTGATCGGGTTAATTTTTGCCAAGTTATATAAACGTGCAACCAAAGAAATGGCCTTTGTGCGTACCGGCTTTGGCGGTGAGAAAATCATTAAAGATGGCGGCGCTATCGTACTGCCAGTGCTGCATGAAACCATTTCGGTCAACATGAATACCCTGCGTATCGAAGTGGAAAAAACTCAGAAAGATGCGTTGATCACTAAAGACAGAATGCGTGTCGATGTGAAGGCCGACTTCTACTTACGTGTTGCCCCAAATTCCGATGGTATTTCGATGGCGGCGCAAACCTTAGGTACGCGCACAAACCGCGTTGAAGAGCTTAAAAAGCTGATGGAGTCTAAGTTTGTCGATGTACTCCGCGCTGTTGCTGCTGAAATGACCATGACAGAAATGCATGAGCAGCGTGCCGATTTTGTGCAACGTGTGCAAAATAACGTGGCTAACGATCTGGAGAAAAATGGTCTCGAACTCGAGTCGGTTTCGTTAACGGGTTTCGATCAAACTGATCTACAGTTCTTCAATGAAAACAACGCATTCGACGCCGAAGGTCGTGCACGTCTTGCGAAAATCATTGAAGAGAAACGTAAAGAAACCAACGATATCCAACAGGATAACCGGATTAAGATCGAGCAACGTAACCTCGAAGCCGAAAAAGAATCCCTAGAGATTGAAAAGTCGGAAGAAGAAGCACGCCTGATCCAGCAACAGTCTTTGGAATTTAAACGCGCCGATCAAAAAGCGGAAATCATTAAGCAGAAAGAAAATAAGGCCCGTGAAGAACGCGAAGCCGAAATTGCTAAAGAGCGCGCTATCGAAACGGCTCAAATCGAAAAGACGAAAGATATCGAAACCCGCGAGATTGAAAAGTATAAGTCGATTGAGCAATCGCGCATTCAACAGCAAAGAGATATCGAAGTTTCTGAGCAGGAAAAACGCATTGCGGTTGCGGCGAAATCTGAAGAAGAATCAGCTGCCCGTGCCCGTGCTGCTGAAGCCGAAAAGCTGAAAGTTGAGAAAGAAGAAGCGGTAATCACAGCGCGCCAAGTGGCCGAAGCGAACCGCCGTAAAGAGATTGAAGTGATTGATGCCCGTAAAGAAGCTGAGCGTGATGCGGTAGGCGTAACTGTACAAGCCGAAGCTGAGAAACGTGCCGCTGAAGACAGATCGAGTGCGATTTTGATTGAAGCGCGCGCCAGTGCCGATGCGAAAAAACTGCAGGCCGAAGCGGATGAGAAGGTCTACGCCGTTGAAGCTGCGGGTAAGCAAGCACTTTACGAAGCCGAAAACGTCTTGAGTGATGAGCAAATTGCCCTGCAAAAATCCCTCGCGATTTTAAAAGCGCTGCCTGAAATCGTGGCACAAGCCGTTAAACCGTTGGAAAACATCGAAGGCATTAAAATCCTTCAAGGCTATGGCGCTGGCAATCAATTGGCAGCGGGTGGCGAAGGCGCTCACCATCAAGGTGGCATTGCCGAGCAAGTGACTAGCGCTGCATTAAACTATCGTGCCAATGCGCCGGTGGTTGATGCTATGCTTAGGGAGTTAGGGTTAGTGAATGGCGACTCTGGCACCTTAAATGATTTATTAAACGGCAATAACACCTTAACCGCCGAGGCGTTAAGTGGCGTGAAGCCGTCTCATGCTGGACTTAAAGATTACAGCCAAACGCAGGTGGTCGAGAGTCAAAGTGTGCCTAAGCCGTAAGGTCGACTTAGCTAACTTTACGAGGTTAGCTTTATGAGATTAAATCTGCTTGATTAAATAAAAACGCTCGCATTTTTGCGAGCGTTTTTATTTTGAGGCCAATAAAATCTACCAGCCTATTGGCGCACCTTATCGCCCCCCCCCAATGAGCGACCTTCGGCATGATAGGTTGCGCAGGACTCCTGTCCCGATGGGTAAATTCGACCACAGCTGGCATCACTTTGATAAACCCCGCCAAAGCAGCGTGCATGGACGACTAAACCATCGATCAGCGTGTGACAAGCCGTGCAGGTTGCTAAGGTTGGCCGTATTGGCTCAGCTTGCCAGCGTTTGAGTGTACTTGTTGATAATTTCGTCAATTTTACCGTTGGCTTTTAGGGTTGCTATCGCTTGATTGATGGCAGGCAGCAAATCGGCATGCTCCTTACGTAACCTAAACACTAAGTCCCCATCGGAATGCACCGCCGCAAGGGCGACAGGGATCCGCAACTGAGTCGACCAATACAAGGCTGGATAATTACCGGAAATAATCGCATCGACTCTGTGTTTATCTAAGGCTTTGACTAACTCTTGCTCAGAGGTAAAGTCGGCACGGATAAAGTCCTTATCGTCGTGGTATAAATAACCGCGCACTGTCCCGATTTGTTTACCTTTTATCTGGTCGACATCCTTATATTTACTGACATTTTCAGGCAGGGTGACCACATATTCGGTGATTTGCATTATGGGGGCGGATTTAACAAACAGCGGCCCCAAATCCTGCTTTTCAAACCAACTCGGGCTGACGATATCAAAGTCGAGTTGACCGGTTTCCAGAGCGTTATTAGTGCGCTTTGGCGGCAAGGTGAGGATTTCACCGTCGATTTTAGCTAAGGATAGAATCATCGGGATAAGCTCAGTGATCATCCCCGGCGCCTCGGCTTGATCACCGATAAAATACGGATACCAAGAGTAGGAGCCAGTGATATTGTATTTGAGCTGCTCCGCATAGGCGTGTGGTTGAGTAAAGCAAAGGGCAAACAAGGCAAATCGAACTAAGTGTTTATACTGCAAACATCGCTTAACCATATTGCTTTTATCCTTGTTATCTCTGCTTTAGCCAAGGCCTATCCGATGGCCATTCTACCTAAACTGTGTGAATAAATTGTTTATTGGGTCACAATCAGTCACATCTGCCATAGTTAAACAGTTTTCACCTTTACGCCATTACACTTTACGCTATGACACCTAAGCCAATAGCTGACACAGGGCGGGCTGCTGATTATGCGGGAAAATTTGGTAGGTTTTATGGTGCTTAACCAAGCTGGTTTTCTTATTGCCTTGGCTGAGTAATAACCTATGGGATAGGGCGATACGCGTTAGCGTCTGTTCATCGGCGCGGACATATAAGTTGATTGGTTTGACTAACTGATTGTCTTTAATATGTTGATTAAATTCTTTTGCATCAATTACTAAGCTAGATTGACCATCAGCATCGAGTTTGAGCTTGGCGCTGATTTCAGTGTCAGTAAAGACTAACCATTCGGCTTGCTTTAAAGTTTCTATCATAGCATTTAATGCCGTACCTAACGCTTGCTCTGATGTCTCAACTGTTTGATATTGATGCACTATCCTTTCTAGCAAACGCTTGAGTTCGGCGCCCGCACCTTGGCTGCGAGCCAAACGTATCCAAGCCGTCAGATCGTCGGCTACCAGTTTAGAAAAGCGTTTTTCCTTTAAGGACTCGACCATCCAATTACACAAAAAATGACTTTCCTGCGCAGAAGTGCGCTGGGCTTTCTTGGTCTGTGCTGAAGCGGTTAAATCGGCAAGACCCGCAAGGGCGAGTTCGAGCACAGCTTGGTTATAGGTTTGAGAATTCATTATGACTCCGCCGCGGGCTGAAGTGATGTTATCTATTTGAACTTGGACGATATTGATTGCGGCGGAGCTAGTTTAGCAAAGCGGTCGATAAACCGATATTTATTCTTGCGATCCCACCAAACTTGCGGCGGTTAAGATCAGCTTAGGTGCGGGTCTGACCTTGTAGTTAGGATTCACATATTGGAAATGAATCAAACCTTTATCATCGCTAATATAAATGGCGGGTACAGGTAAGACTAAACGTTTGGCTCCCTCGGGAGTCGTCCACATTGGATTATCGACATGAAGACGCGAAGTATAGATCTCAGTGACCTTTTCGCTTGTGTAAAAAGCTAAGCCAAAGGCTTGCGCTGCCAGCATTTTTTCATCGGAAAGCAGCAGATACTTAAGCTCATTTTTTGCCGCCGAAGCCTTAAGTTGCGCTGGCGTATCGGGTGAAATACCCACTAATTGAAAGCCCATTTTTAATAATTCAGGTTCAATCGCCTTTAGCTGTCCCATTTGATTGTTGCAAAAGGGGCACCAGCCGCCACGGTAAAAAAAGAAAATGGTTGGTTTTTGTGCGGTTAATTTCGCTAAATCAACGCTTTGGCCATTCATATCTTGTAAGGTAATTGCGGGAATTTGTTCGCCATTGAGCAGTGGGCTAACCGAATATTCATCCTTAGCGATAGGTTGAGCTAGCGTGGTAAAACTGCCAAGCAGTAGGCTGGTGGTCAGTAAAAAGCGCTGTAGTAGGGACGGCATAAGTAATCTCTCTTTGTTATGGGTTATTCTATCAATTCAAGCGATTGGCTCTGGTTTGTACGCTTGTTGGGGCGTGAATGGGGAAGACTGTTATAAGAACGGCGAATGCTGCAATTTATTGCAGTGTGTATCCAGATTAAGTGGTGTTTTTAAAGCAATGCAGCTCAATCACCCAAAAGCTCGTTTTAGTCTCATATAAGTCAATGGTGTGAACCGATAATGTGGGCTAATCGAGTCAGCAGATCGAGTGAGCTAAGGTGGGGCGCCGAACGCGAAAGTGATAATATTGCCACAGCCTTGAAAGGCTGAAGTGATGTTTGGTAATTTTTTCAATAGGAAAGTGGTAAATGGATAAGGGATTATTTAAGGCGTTAAAGAAAGTCTATTATAAAAAGTCGTACCGCAAAGACGAGCATGGTTATCAACAAAGAATCGATAATGGCGATGTGTTTGATGTCGATACGGGAACTAATATCTACTCCTATCAAGGCCTATCTGATACCGAAATCGCATTGATTGAACAGAGTGGCTATCCGGTCAATAACAGGGTTAAGCTAAGCCATGATGAGGCCGTTCTTGCCTATAAAAAACTACTCCTAGAGCCTAATTTGTCACTGGAAAATCTGTTGGCGGCCTATTTATGTGGTTTTTCAAGTTTCCCGCGCGGTCGTCAACCCATTCTCAGCTATCTGTTTGCGAAGGCGCTACCAGAACATTCGATGGCAACCGCTAATGACATTTGTCCTGTGTGTTCCATCAAGCGCGTTAACTGGATTGAGCAGGGGCAAAAAATCTTTTCCTGTTACGCTGGCAGTGTGTGGAACGAGCGCTGGGCGCACAACCTCATAGAATTACAAGAATTTTGTACGCTATCGCCTTGTAAACCCAATGCAGAGGATGTGGCCATCTTCAGTTCATTAATTGAAGCTATCCGTCAGGCTCCTTTAGATGAAACACCCGGAAAACTCGAGCAAAGGGTGAAGAAAGCCAAGATTATCCCCAATTTTAATAAGTACAGTTTCCGTGGCCAACTGATGGTGTTAGCTGAGCTTGGCATCATGCCAAATTCCTATGTTGAGCCGCTTTATGAAGCATTTACGCCATTTGAGGAGATCTGCAATATCAAATACCCGGGCAGTATTCGCTCTGACATCATCTTACCAGCTTGCGGGCTGGCGCGGCGAAAATCCCATTGATGAGCAAAGGCTTAAACAGTTATTTGGTGGTTTTTTGGAATAAGTGATCGGCCACAGTTCCGTGGGTTAAGTATTGTGCAAATGAGGTAGGGGATAACTTGCCGATTGAGTCCGTCACAGAGTTCGGACTGAGATAAGCCATCTTTAGAGCGAGTCACTCTTATAGCCTATGGCTTGTAGCTTATTATTTCGGCTCAATAAAAAAGCGCCCCTTGGGACGCTTTTTGCTTTAATAACGAGACTGATAGGCGAGGTGCATTGCCTATGTTAGTTGTTTATTTCAGCTTTTTCGCTTTGCTAGGTGCTTGACCCACCTTCATTTTTACGCGGCGGCCTTGCATGTTTTTCTCAGCAGTAACTTGAGCGCCGACGTTGTCGGTTCTTTGTTGTTTCTTGGCAAAGCTACGGCGGGTTTGCAATTGCTTTAATAGCAATTCGCGGCTGCCCACTTCATAACCTGGCACAGTGACACGGCGAATTTGTTGACCGATCAGTTTTTCGATATCGGCTAAGGTACGTTCTTCTTCGCGGCTCACAAATGAAATGGCTACGCCAGTTTTACCCGCGCGACCTGTACGACCGATACGGTGGACATAGTCTTCGGCGAGGAAAGGTAAGTCATAGTTGACTACGTATTCAAGGCTTGGGATATCCAGACCACGGGCGGCAACTTCGGTGGCAACCAGTACGCGTACATCACCTGCCACAAATTCACGCAGGGCGCGGCGACGACTGCCTTGGCCTTTATCACCGTGGACCACTTCAGATGGGATCCCATCTAAATTCAATTCTTTGACTAGCGTATCGGCGGCATCACGGGTCGCGGTAAATACTAATACCTGTTGCCAGTTTTTCTTGCCAATTAGCTCAGACAGCAGTTCGCGTTTACGGCGTTGTTCAACCGGATAAACCACTTGGCTAACCGTATCGGCCGTCGTGTTTTGCTTATCAACGCTGATCACTTGCGGTTTAACCATCATATCGTTGGCGAGTTTTTTCACCGCACTTGAGAAAGTGGCCGAGAACAACAGGTTTTGACGCTTCTTATTTACCGCTTGAAGGATCTTTTGGATATCGGCGCTAAAGCCCATGTCTAACATACGGTCGGCTTCGTCTAGGACTAAAAAGTCGACGTTCGACAGGCTTAAGTTACAGGCGGTAAGGTGCTCAAGTAAGCGACCTGGGGTGGCAACAATAACATCGGCGCCGCGTTTCAGCTTTTGCGCTTGTGTTTCTATCTTTACGCCACCATAAATGGTTAACACGCTGAAGTTTAAGTACTTGCAGTAAGCCGTAACGTTGTCAGCGACTTGAGCCGCAAGCTCACGGGTCGGCGTAAGGATTAATACGCGGGCATTCGACTTTAACGTTTCGCTTGGATTTTCAACCATCTTTTGCAGGATCGGCAGCGCGAAGGCGGCGGTTTTACCCGTACCGGTTTGGGCACTGGCTAAGACATCTTGGCCGCGGCGGATAGCAGGTATCGCTTGCTGCTGAATAGGCGTCATTTGTTGATAACCGCAATCTGAGATAGCGCGCAAAATCTCGGGGGAAAAACTAAAAGATTCAAATCTCATTTTGGATTCCTATCGTTCACTTATTCAAACATTCAAGCACCGCGAGCCTCTATTATTTACTCGACTAAGGAGAGAGGCGTGCCGACTGGCTCATTCTTCCACACAGATTTTATAAGAAAAATGGCGGGCGCGGAGTATAGCAAAAATTTCGGTTAAAACCTGAACTTTTTAGTGTTTTGGCATTTTATCTGCATCATTTTATCGCCAAGAGATAAAAGCCTTAGCGACGGCTCAGGCGGGATAGGGCCAATTCTGCAAGCACTGGGTTGGATCAGTACTGGATTGAGTATGCTCTTAGCTGAGTATGATTTAAGGTTGAGTGACGGCTGGCGCAAAGAATGGGCTAAATAAACGCGATAGAAAAATGCCGCAGTTTTGGCTGCGGCATTTTATATCTTGCTTATGACTAACCGAAGGTGCGTCTCAAGCCGAGGGCTTTCTCGGCATTATGCTTAAGCAGATGGGCGGCATCACCAATCAGATGGGTTGCGGCCAAGTTCTCTGCGCTTGAATGGGTGATGGAGTGTATGTTGCTGGCAATCTCGTTGACCACTTGACGCTGTTGATCCGCTGCGACCGCATTTTGCTGGGCAAAGGTGTGGATATCACTCACTTCTTGGTAAATGGTATTCACATTGTCGGCGGACAGTTGGATGTCGCTAGCGCAGCGTTCCGCGTGTTGGCGGCTTTGTTCCATTTCTTTGGCCCATGCGTTGAGCATAGAGAACATCTTATCGACACTCTTTGAAATACTGTTGGTCGACAGTTGGGTTCGACTCGACAGCGCGCGCACTTCATCGGCGACCACGGCAAACCCACGGCCTTGTTCACCTGCACGGGCAGCTTCAATGGCCGCATTGAGGGCGAGAAGATTAGTTTGCTCGGCGATGGAGTCAATTTCGCCCATCGCATTAGCAACTTGCTCGGCTTCTTTATTCAATTGATGGGCATTGTTAGCTGCATCGGCAACAGACTTGGCCAGTTGTTCCACTTTTTGAGTGTTGGCCTTCATATTGGCGCTACTTTTAAGGCAAAGATCGTAGGCGGTATTGATGCTGGTGGATGTGAGATGGGTATTCTGCGCGACTTCAGTGATGGTTGAACTCATTTCTTCCATCGCACTAGAGAGCTGTTCTAGCTGACTTTTCTCTTGATCTAGGCTGACATAGGTTTGCTCGGTCGCGACCACTAATTGATCGGCAATCGCATGCAATTGATTGGCTTGATCTTGTGTGCGCCCCAGTACGCCACTCATTTTGGCCTGCAGCATGATGAGCTGGAAATCGAGGATAGAAGACGTATCGGCACCCGAGTAGATGTAGCGACTGATAGAGTCGTATTTAGTTTGCATTTCAATCAGTTTAGCGGGAATGCGAAAGGCCTCATCGTAGAATATAGCCAAGTTTAAACTCATCAAAACCGCCCCCGCGATAATCACGCCCCAGCCCCAAAAGTAGCCCGCGATCAGTAAGCCGGTCGAGGCGACAACCGCCGAGAGGATACGTTTCTGCATTAAGCTTAAGGGCTTAGAAATGGATTTATCCAGTTTAAGTCTTTGGTATATCTCATTTGCTTTGCTGACGTAGGCGGCTTGAGGCTGAATACGCACCGACTGATAACCAACGATAGTGCCGTTTTCAAATAATGGTGAGACAAAGGCATCGACCCAATAGAAGCCACCATTCTTACAGCGGTTCTTCACTATGCCGCGCCAAGATTGGCCCGACTTAAGCTTTTCCCACATTTCTTTAAAGGCGGCGCTCGGCATATCGGGATGGCGAACCATATTGTGGGCACTGCCAATTAACTCTTGGGCGCTATAGCCAGAGACTTCAGCAAAACGGGCATTAACGTAAGTAATGATACCGCGAGTGTCGGTGGTGGAAATGAGTTCATCTTGTGGTGTTAAGCGGATTTCTTGATCTGATCTCTGTGCATTCAGTGTTCTGTGGGCAGACGCGTTACTCTGGCTCATTTAGTGTGTCCATTCAGGGCCGATATGGTTTATTGGGGTTCAGGGGCGCGGTGTTAGGCGCTAATTTTCTTGCGCTTACTCTCATTGGGGTAAGCTTGTTATGTGACAAGACTATCATTTTTGTATGGGTATAGGAGAGCGGTTTTTGATGGTTTACCCATAAAAATCAATCGTTCGTTGTATTTGTAAGCTATTGCAAAATATAAAAATTTTAAGTAGTGCAAATATGGAATTAAACGAGCGTTTATCCTGCTAAAACGCAAATTTCAGTATTTTGTATAGGGTTATTGTTTTAACAGATATTGAGTAGAAAGTAGGCATCATATTATTTGCAAAATCTGTGCGGTGGCATTGGCCTAATGTCCTTGATTCGTTTGCCATATCGCGGCATTCATTCGGACGGTTTATTTGTCATAGTCTATTCTTTAATGGGCAATAAACTATGGCTTGCTGGATGTGTGATTTATCTGGCTTTGCCTCAGTTTTGTCATCTTATTCGCACCCTTTAGTTTATTAACTCAGGTTCATTAGCTTAGGTTCATAAGATCAGCTTCATTAGCTCATAGCGGGAATGCAACATAAGAGGATTTTCCCATGGCGATATCACTTAGACGTGGCGTAGCGAAATTGGCTACCGCGTCCTTGGGGACAGCAGCGGCACTGCCCCATTGGCGACGTTTGATTTTTGAACGTCTATTTGGCTTCCTTGCGCTTCTCTGCGTGCCCGTATATATCACCAGCGTGTATTTATGTGTCATCGCCGATCTTTGGTCTATGGTGGTATTCGATACGCTGGCTTATTTGTTTTTATTGGTTTTACTGTATTTTCCTAAGCTTGCTGATAGCACGCGTTTTGGCGGTGGTTGTTTGTTAGCGTTTGCTATCGGCGTTGGTTTTTTGATTGCGATTGGTCCATCGGGTGCGGGGTTCTTCTGGTTATTTATCTTTGCGCCATTAGTTGGCATTTTCTTAGGAAGTCGCGCGAGCTTATATGCCCAATATTTAAATGGGCTGAGTCTGGTACTGATTGGGCTTGCCTATCACTTTGGCTGGTTAAACTGGCCTGATATTCACGGTTACAGTTTGGGTATTTGGGCCGTTGTCGTGGTCAATTTTATTGTAACCAATGCCATGTTGACCCTAACCATCACTTACTTATTAGGTAAGTTGGCGGATTCACTCGATTCAACCTTAGCCTCGCGCCAAGCGACTGTATTAGGGTTGGCCAAACTTGCTGAATACAGAGATAACGAGACGGGTGCGCACTTACTACGTATGCGGCAGTATTCGAAAATGCTCGCGGCGCAGCGGTTGCAGGCCGACAATCCACCTGCTGAATTAAACGATGATTTTATTCAAGATATTAGTCTATCGGCCATTTTGCACGACATAGGTAAAGTCGGTATTGCCGATGCGATTCTACTCAAACCGGGTAAATTAACCCCGCAGGAGTTTGAGCAGATCAAAGCTCACCCTGTGATTGGTGGGCAAGTGCTACGCAGTTTGTTGGAATATGCGCCCCAATGTACGTTTATTCGGATGGGCCAAGATATCGCGTCGGGTCACCATGAAAAGTGGGATGGTAGTGGTTACCCCTTAGGGTTGAAAGGTGAGGATATTCCGCTTTCGGCACGCATAGTTGCCTTAGTGGATGTCTATGATGCGCTGACTTCGCCGCGATGTTATAAGCGACCCTTTAGCCACCAAGAGGCTATCGACCTAATTATTGAAGGTAAAGGTAAGCATTTCGATCCTGAGTTAGTCGATTGTTTTATGGTAATTCATCAGGAGTTTGAAGTGTTATCTAAGGCATCGCTGGATGATGCTTATCAGCCTATGGCGCAGCCTACTATGGTCTAGCGGCTCAAGTTTACAATCGTGTTTTGAAATTGAAAATGTGTTTTGAAACCATGTTTCGAAACTATGAGCTGAAAGCATGCTATTGAAATACGACTAGGCCTTGAAAATACAGAAGCAGTGCTAAAAAAACGCCCAAGGCTCATAGCCTTGGGCGTTTTATTTTGTAGCATATAACGGATGTAGAAGATGATTTAAATGACGACTTAAATCGCTACTTATCCGCAGGAGTGCTAAATCGCTCTAAATCGCTCTAAATCGCTCTAAATCGCTCTAAATCGCTCTAAATCGCTTTAGTCACTTGCGTTAACCACGCGAGTTCATCACCGGACATCTGCGGCGAAAGTGTATTAAACACTTGCTGATGGTAAGCATTGAACCAGTCAATTTCGCTTTGTGTTAGCAAGCTCTTATCGATTAGGCGGGCATCCATAGGGATCATAGTCAGTGCATCGAACTCATACATCTCGCGCTCTGCGCCTTTCAGTGCTTCACAGTGTTGCACTACGACTAAGTTTTCTAAGCGAATGCCAAAACTCTCAGTGCGGTAGTAACCCGGCTCGTTGGAAAGCACCATGCCGGGCATCAGTGCGATACCGTTGACATTTTTACCTATGCGCTGTGGGCCCTCGTGCACACTTAAAAAGTGACCCACACCATGGCCTGTGCCGTGGTCGTAATCAAAGCCATGTTGCCATAAATATTGGCGGGCGAATGCATCGAGTTGCTGGCCTGAAGTGCCTTTAGGGAAGCGAGCTTGGTCCAGCGCGATATGGCCTTTTAGCACCAGCGTGACCATTTTTTTATGTTCATCAGTGACTTTACCAATCGCAATAGTACGGGTCACATCTGTGGTGCCATCGATATATTGCGCGCCAGAATCCACTAAGTAGATGCTATCCATCGTCATCATCGCTGGTGTGCCATTGTTGTGATTGTAATGGCACATGGCGGCATTGGGGCCCGCTGCAGAAATAGTGTCGAAACTTGGCTCGCGATAGCGCTCATCTTGCAGGCGGAAGCTTTCTAACTTATCGGCAAGTGTGGCTTCATCGTGCATACGCTTGGCGGCGACTTCGGCATCTAACCATGCAAGGAAGCGGCTCACAGCAACGCCATCACGAATGTGACAAGCGCGCATTCCGGCAAGTTCTGAGGGATTTTTCTGCGCTTTAGGCAAAGAAACCGGATCAATGCCAGCAATCAATTTAGCCCCCGCTTCACGGGCGAGGTTTTGTGCCCAAGCGTTAGCTGAGTTTGGATCGGCAAGCAGTTTAACGCCTGATAAACTCGCCAGCGTATCGGCGAGGGACGCTTCACTTTTAAAGCTAACGCCTGCACCGACATGCTCCTCAATGCCCTCTGGAAGTTTGCTTAAATCGGTAAACAGCTGCATATCGCCATTAGCGTGGAGTAGGGCACTGCCGAGCACAACGGGCAGACGCGGCACATCGTTACCGCGAATATTTAACAACCAGCAGAAAGAATCTAAGGCGGCGATCAACGCGACATCAGCACCGGCTTTTTTCACTAAGGCGCCAATTTCAGTACGTTTTTGCAGACTGGTTTTACCGGCACTCTCGTTACTGAATAACGTGATTGGCGCACTCGAGGGTGCGGGGCGATCCTGCCAATGTAAATCGATAGGGTTTTGCTCAACCGCCACTAATTCGATTTGGGCTTTGTTTAAGGTCGCTTTGGCATTTTCAAACCAAGCTAAAGTATGCAAGCGTGCATCGAAGCCAACGCGTGACCCCGCTGGTAGCGTGTCACATAACCATTCAATTTGTGGCGTGTCTGTCAGGCTTTCGTAGCTGAAAAGTGCAGCATCCACTTGCAGACGAACTTGCACCGTATAACGGCCGTCGGTAAATATTGCTGCTTTATCTTTCAATACGATAGCCATGCCTGCCGAACCGGTAAAGTGGGTTGCCCAGTACAAACGTTCGTTGTGTTCTGGCACATATTCGCCCAGATACTCGTCGGCGCGGGGAATGATAAAAGCATCGAGATTGGCAGAAGATAATTCGCTGCGAATAGCGTCGAGGCGGCTGGCGATAGAATGTGACATATGGGCTCCAAGTGAGACTGGCACGCTGTGCAAGTCGGTAGGCAAAGCTTGCCTAAGGATAAGTAGGTCTATGTTGATTTGAGTTCTAACCAGCTCGGATTATCGCAAGCCTAACGCGCGAGATGCAAGGGGAGCGAATAAAGGATTTTGTATACAATCGTGAATTTGTGCTGACTGCGATGGGCAAGCTAAGCTTTTAAATCCTTAATTTATTTGTGTGACTCTTAGCATAAAACCTGAGTAAAACAAAATGTCAGTCATGTTTTTTTAGACTTGTTCCTTACAAATTAGCTACTTAAGTTTTATTCAATCGCTAACATTTGGACCCTATGCTAACATTTGCCATCTCCGCTCGGGGTCAGAGTGGGGCGCATGTATCAGTGGAGTAAGCGATGCAAATACTAACAATAGATGTGGGCGGTACGACAGCCCTGTTCGAACTTCAGCTCGCGGGACATACAGAACAATATAAAATTCCCACAGGCGAAGGTTTTAAAATTGAAGAGTTAAATAATCAAATCGCTGCGCTCGAACGCGATTACGATTTACAAGATTATCAATTAGCGATTGGCGTACCAGGACTGGTACAAAATAATCGTTTGGTTGCCTGTAAATCATTACCCGGGCTCAATGGCTTGAGCTTCGATACAGTGAAAACCCAAGGTGAGCTTAAGTTTATCTGCAACGATATGGATGCGGGTATGCAAGCCACGTGCGATGCCAAATATGCCTGTGAGTTGTTGGTCATGTGCGGTACAGGGATAGGGATGTCGATTGCGTTTAATGGGCAAGCCTTTACCGGTGCGACGGGGGTTGCAGGCGAGTTGGGGCATTGCCGCGTGATGACAGAATCAGGTGAATTTAGCTTAGAGCAACTCGCCAGTGGCGATTCTGTGCGCAGCCGTAAAATCACCACTCAGGATGATTTATACCGTGCGGGCAGTTACCTTGGTATGGGGTTGGCGTGGACCGTTAATTTATTTAATCCCAATCGAATTTGGCTCGCAGGCAACATGATGAACAATGCCCCTTACTACAAAGGTTGCCTCGAAAGTTTAAAACAAATGGCATTAAGCGCGCCCTTAGCTGAGATGAAAATCAACCGTGTCGATGATATGGAAACCTTAGTGTGCCGAGGTTTGTCTGTGATGCTCGCAAGGGATTATCCCCGCGCACAAGGATCATAGATGCTGTTTGCTTATGATTTTGAGTTATTAGAGTTCAGCGGCTCAGTGCTACTGGTTTAAGCAGTATTAGCAGCATAAATAGTGAAATTGAGAACAGGACAGATGATGCCTTTGGCTTATCGTGTCCTGTTTTTTTATGGCTAAAATAGTCAGCAAATCATTAATTATCAAAGTAAATATTAGAAATAGTTGAACTGTATTTAATTGCTTTCTTATCAGACCACTACCTTA
Organism: Shewanella sp. SP1S2-4; assembly: GCF_031932075.1. Classification (NCBI taxonomy): domain Bacteria; kingdom Pseudomonadati; phylum Pseudomonadota; class Gammaproteobacteria; order Alteromonadales; family Shewanellaceae; genus Shewanella; species Shewanella sp. SP1S2-4. Next base: position 290,720 of record NZ_JAUOET010000001.1, on the reverse strand, counting down.
GTTGATAATATTTTGTTGCATTTTTATTGCGCTTACGTCTATGCTGATTATCGCAATGACAACGTTGTCATCGCGTGTAAAAGGCAAACCAGTTGAAAAACTGGGACGCAAAGCCTCCGGTCTAAGGGTTCGTCTGTACCTATGATAGCGGGGATACCACAGGTTTTTCTTCGTGCAATTGTCTGTCGTGTTGCATGGTCTTAAGAGAGTGTTGTTTCCTGTCTACGCTTTGTTTGCCTTATTGATTCATATAAAAAATTCAATAGGGATATCTCATGTTCAAGACTCAAATTTCAACATCAGCCTTGCTGGTGGCATCGGCGCTGGCATCTACCGTGAGTGCCAGTGCATTTGCCGCAGCGCCCGGCAAACCGACTATAGGTTGGGGTGAAACCAAGTTCGCTATTATCGAAGTTAATCAAGCTGCTACGGCTTACAATCAGTTGGTAACCATTAAAGATGCCGCCGACGTGTCCGTCAGCTGGAACCTTTGGAGTGGCGATGTGGGCAATAAAGCCCAAGTGCTGCTCAACGGTAATGTCGCTTGGGAGGGCCCCACGGGCGCTTCGGGCACCGCTAACTTTAAGGTGAACAAAGGCGGCCGTTATCAGATGCAAGTGCAACTGTGTAACAGCGATGGTTGTACGGCGAGCGATGCCAAAGAAATCCTCGTGGCCGATACCGATGGCAGCCATTTAGTGCCACTCAATGCTCCGCTTAAAGAAAACAATCGTCCATACGTTAACAAGTCGGGCAAAGTGGTCGGCAGTTACTTTGTAGAATGGGGTGTGTACGGCCGTAAGTTCCCAGTCGATAAGATCCCAGCACAGAACTTAACTCATATTTTATATGGCTTTACCCCTATTTGTGGTGGTGATGGCATCAACGATAGTTTGAAAGAAATCGACGGCAGTTTCCAAGCGCTGCAACGTGCCTGTAGTGGCCGTGAAGATTTTAAAGTCGCTATCCACGATCCTTGGGCGGCGGTCCAAATGCCACAGGCGGGCGTGAGTGACTACTCCGATCCCTACAAAGGTAACTTCGGCCAATTGATGGCGCTCAAGCAAGCCCACCCCGATCTAAAGATTTTGCCTTCGGTTGGTGGCTGGACGTTATCTGATCCCTTCTTCTACTTTGGCGATAAAAGTAAGCGCGATACCTTTGTCGCATCGGTGAAGGAATTCCTGCAAACGTGGAAGTTCTTTGACGGCGTTGACATTGACTGGGAATATCCAGGTGGTGGCGGTGCGAATCCAAACTTAGGTAATGCCAATGACGGTGAAACCTATGTGACTCTGATGCGTGAACTGCGCGCCATGCTCGACGAGTTAAGTGCTGAGACGGGTCGTACCTATGAACTGACTTCCGCAATTGGTATCGATGCTCAAAAAATGGCAAAGGTCGATTATCAGGCCGCTCAGCAGTACATGGATTACATCTTCTTAATGAGTTACGACTTCAATGGCGGTTGGACGAACACTGAACTCGGTCATCAAACCAATCTTTATGAGGCGAGTTGGGATCCTGATACCCGCTATACCACAGACAAGGGTATTAAAGCTCTGTTAGCTCAAGGTGTTACTCCAGGAAAAATTGTGGTTGGTGCCGCTATGTACGGCCGCGGCTGGACAGGCGTGAATGGCTACACGGGCAATAACCCATTCACAGGGACAGCGACGGGCAAAGTGAAAGGCACATGGGAAGATGGCGTGGTGGATTATCGCCAGATAGTGAACGAGTACATGGGGAGCGGTTGGACTTACAGCTATGATGAAACGGCCGAGGCGCCATCTCTGTTCAAGGCATCTACGGGTGATTTAATCACTTTCGATGATGCTCGTTCCGTTAAAGCTAAGGGCCAATATGTGCTTGCCAATCAGCTAGGTGGTTTATTTGCGTGGGAAATTGATGCCGATAACGGCGATATTCTAAATGCGATGCACGAAGGTTTAGGTCATGGCGAAGGAACTACGCCACCGGTGAATAAAGCGCCGATTGCCAATGCGGGTGCGGATGTGAATGTCACAGGTCCCGCCGATGTGGTGCTAAATGGTAGCGGATCGCGCGATCCTGAAAATGAGGCACTGACGTATCTTTGGACTCAAGTGTCTGGCCCAACGATTGCCATCGCAAACGCCGATATGGCGAATGCGGCAATTCAATTGGCTGCAACGCAAACTGATGTTGCCTATAGTTTTAGTCTTAAAGTCACTGATCCAGAAGGGTTATCTGCCACAGATTCAGTGACAGTGACCAATAAGGCGGATACTCCGAACCAAGCTCCCGTGGTGAGTGTAGCTGCCACTGCAACAGTGGAAGCGGGTAAAACTGTTAGCATAGTGGCGAGTGCCTCTGATGCCGACGGTGATGCCTTAACTTACGCTTGGACTGTGCCCGCTGGCGTGTCGGCAACCGGACAAAATAGTGCCACCTTAGTGGTCACTGGGCCTAATGTCACCGAAGCGACCAGCTATGGTTTGAGCGTGCTGGTTTCTGATGGTGCCTTAGATGCGAGCGCATCGACGAATCTGACAGTGACGCCAAAAGTGATCGGTGGTGGTTGTGATGCAACCGATCCTAATGCCGGTAACTATCCTGCTTGGCAAACCAGTGTGGTGTACAACACGGGCGATACTGTGAGCCACAGTCAGTTGGTATGGAAAGCGAAGTACTGGACTCAGGGCAATACGCCAGCTCGCACCGCTGATCAATGGCAGTTACTCAGCCAAGTTGATCTCGGTTGGGATGCGAGTGTGGTGTATAACGGCGGTCAAACCACCAGCTATAACGGTCGTGTGTGGAAGGCGAGTTACTGGACTAAAGGTGATGTACCAGGCGTTGCGGCGGTATGGGTTGATATTGGCGCAGCAAGCTGTCCTTAATCATCCAACATACTAATATTATTTGAGTTATTGAGACAAAAAGCCCTGCGATAATGCAGGGCTTTTTATGACGCGATTAGGCTCATTGAAGACAGATTTAATCAATCTTAAGCAGTTCTACATCAAAAATGAGCACTGAACCACCACCAATTTTGCCCGTGCTGCGATTGCCGTAGGCGAGTTCACTTGGGATAAAGAAACGCACTTTATCGCCAACGACCATAAGTTGCACGCCCTCGGTCCAACCTTTAATTACGCGGTTAAGCGGAAATGCGATGGGCTCACCGCGATCAACCGAACTATCGAACACAGTACCGTCGATCAAAGTGCCATGATAATGCACTGTTACCGTATCGCTGGCTTTAGGGTGAACAGTGCCATCGCCTTGAGTTAACACTTGATATTGCAAACCCGAAGCTGTGGTGATAACACCTTCTTTAGTTTTGTTTTGCGCTAAAAATTCATTGCCTAAACGGATATTCTCTTGGGCGGCTTTTTGGCCGTTCATTGAGGTAAAGAAGTAAAAAATCACCCCAGCAATCACAGCAACGGCAAGTAACATTTTCATATAAAGAGCACCTTAGTTAATTTTGGCCATATTATCAGTTTTTTAGCTTGAGATGCTATCGGCACTCGCGTGTGCGTAGGGCTGGCTATCTGGTGCTACCAGTTCAACGCTTTAAAAACCCCCTCAAGACTTTATCCCGCTTTAGAGATCGCTTAACCTGTGGGCTTAAGACTCAATAAAAATTCAATAAAAACAGATAAAAACTAGAATTTAGATAATAAACAAGGAAAGTCTATGTTAAACAAAGCGGCAAAACCTCTGGTCAAACTCGTCGACCGATTCCTACCCGATCCCTATATATTCGTGCTTTTACTCACCTTAGTGGTGTTAATTGCTGCCGTGGTCGCAGAACACAAAACGCCACTAGAAGTCATTAATTATTGGGGCGATGGCTTTTGGACCTTGCTGAGTTTTTCGATGCAGATGCTGTTAGTGCTGGTGGCGGGATTCATGCTGGCAAGCTCGCCGCCGATTAAAAAGCTGCTCGATGCGATTGCAGGATTCGCTAAATCGGCACCGCAAGCCATTATTTTAGTAACCTTGGTCTCACTGGCCGCCAGTTGGGTTAACTGGGGATTCGGGCTAGTGGTGGGCGCGTTATTTGCCAAAGCCTTAGCGCGTAAAGTGAAAGTGGATTATCGGCTGCTGGTCGCCAGCGCCTATTCTGGCTTTGTGGTTTGGCATGGTGGGCTTGCGGGTTCTATCCCATTAACCATAGCAACGGCTGGGCATTTCTCTGAAGCACAAATTGGCATTATCCCAACCAGCGAAACCATTTTCGCGAGCTTTAACTTACTGTTAGTGGCGATTCTGTTTGTGGTCATGCCCTTAGTGAATCGCTTTATGCTGCCTGAAGACAAGGACAGCATTTATGTCGACCCAAGTGCCCTTAACGACAAAGGCAGCGAACCCGCAGCTTCGGCGCTGGAGCTTAACCCTGCCAATGTGAGCGAGTGTCAGCTTGAAAGCCGTCCTGCGGAAAAGCTTGAAAATAGCCGCTTACTCGGCTGGAGCGTCGGTGGCGCTGGGCTTGTGTACTTAGGCTATTACTTTTGGGTACAGGGCGGCAGCTTAAACCTTAACTTAGTGAACTTCTTATTTTTGTTTCTCGCCATCCTCTTACACCAAACGCCACGCAGTTTATTAACCAGCTTGAATGAGGCCATTAAGGGCGGCGCAGGGATTGTGATCCAATTCCCTTTCTATGCGGGCATTATGGCGGTGATGGTGCAGTCGGGTTTAGCCCAAAGTATTTCGGAAGGTTTTGTGGCCATAGCCAGTGCCGAGAGCCTGCCATTTTGGAGCTTTATTAGCGCGGGAATTGTGAATATTTTTGTGCCATCGGGTGGTGGTCAGTGGGCCGTGCAGGCGCCGATTATGTTACCCGCCGCCGAAGCCTTGGGCGCCGATGTTGCTCGGGTAGCCATGGCCGTAGCTTGGGGCGATGCCTGGACTAACCTTATTCAACCTTTCTGGGCACTGCCCGTGCTGGCAATTGCAGGCTTAAAAGCGCGGGATATTATGGGATTTTGTTTAATGCAGCTGATGATCACAGGCGTGATTATCAGTATCGCGTTGAGCTGGTTTTAAAGATAATAAACAGTGCAAAACTAAACAGGGTAATTCTATGATTACCCTGTTTTTTAGTTAAGGTTTCAATGATATTAATCGCTTGAACCATTTACTTTTTTTGTTGCTTCATCAGCAGTGATTTGACCAAATAGAGCTGACATCATATAGCTAATACGATTCGCAGCATTACCAAACTTACTCGGGTTCGCAGTATAGGGTACTTGAAACTTAACACTGCCAACTCTTTGGCCATTCTGAAATGCGTTAATTTCAGCGCTTTTTAAATATAATGCCAAGTCCCAAGTCCAATTACCTTCATATTCTAATGTGAGTTTATTTAAATCATGTTTAGAACCATCAGGCTGCACTGTGTAGGTGTAATTATTTGCTTTTAGCCATGTCTCCATTGTTTCTTGGAAGCCGTCACGTGTTTCTTTATCTTTAATAATGACTATTTCTACATTGTTAGTATTTGTTTCTATTGGTTTTGCTGTATAGCGAGGTGCGGCACAACCCGATAGTATTGCAACACCCAAAACTGCAACTAAAAATTTTTTCATAATTTAACCTTTTGTTTTTGTATTAAAATAAGTTAAAGCGTATTAGTGACAAACTTTAGATTTTCATAGAATCCATAGCTTGCTAGATAAACATATCTACGGCGCCGGTTTTTATGCCATAACCCAGCACGGCTAAGTTAGCGACAACGGTGAGCCAGAAGACGTTTCTAAATGAGGCTTTAACTGACTTGTGCCTTAACACGTTTTGGGCAAACAGGGCGCCGGGCCAACCGCCCATGAGCGCCAGCAGATGCAAAGTGCTTTCTTTAGTGCGCCATTTACCGCGTTTTGCGGCGGATTTATCGATAGCGTAGGCGATAAAGGTTAGCAGGCTCAGTGTGAGGTACATACCCGCAATGCCGTAGGGCAACATATGTTGCTGCGCTGCGCCGATTAAACCAGCAAGAAAAATCACCACCAATAACAGTGGCATAAGGCTTGAGCCTGAAGCGGCTGCATTGGATTTTTGAGCGCGACTACTTTGGGCGCGATTGTTTGTTTGAGCACTATTGTTTGAAGTGCGACTGTTCTGAGCGCGATTGTTTTGTGGTCGACTCTTTTGAGCACGATTTGTTTGAGGTGAAGCGCTGTTGCCCATTTTGGCCGGTTTTTTGTTCGTCATTATCTGGTATCAATCTCGTGTCAGTGTTTTTAAGCTTGCTTGTGTTCTTGTGATGTCGCGTATTTTTTAAACGCGAGGTGGCGCCAAAGTTTTTCCAATGGCCCTTGCTTGAAATAGCGTAAGTACAGGCTGGCTAACAGTAATTGCACTACTGAATAAACCAGTGCCATAGCCATGTATCCCCATCTGTCTAGACTCAATAGCAATTCGGGGGCGAAGTGCCTAAACACTAACACGCCAACGATGGATTGCAGAATATAGAGGCTAAAGGCGAGTTTGCCAACATTTTGCAGTGGCGTGAGTCTATTTGGATTATTTTGGCAAATTTTAACCATAATATGAATGTAAATCAGCGCCATAGGAATAGCGCTTAGCATGATTAACACATCTGAAAACGTGACTAGAATAGGGTTGTCCGTAAAGTCTAAACCGGTATCAAGTAGCGATACCGTCACGCTGGCTAGCACTAATTTCAGCAGTTGTGGTTTGCTAAAACCCCGCTCAAAAGTCCCCTGTTGATACAAGGCCATGCCGAGCTGCATCAAGCCCGCCGTAAACCACATTATGGTAAAAGGGATCACCAGCGCCATATAACCCACTTGCATCAAATGCAGAAACAGTTGGTCGGCATAGCCTGAGGTCCATGCGCTGTATTGCTCTGCAAATAGACTCGATTCTCGAGTGAAAGGTTCATCGCTGCCCGTAAGGCTAATCAGCGTGATGATCACTAAGGCGCTTAAAATAAAAATATTCGCTTTGCGCTTAAGGGCTTCAATACTTAAATCTTTGTAACACAAAGCTAAAAATCCGCTGAACCCATAGGTTAATAAAATATCACCAGGCCAGATAATGATGCCGTGGAGTAAGCCAAACACCATTAGCCATTTCAAACGTGAGCGCAGTAAAGGATATGCTTCTAGGCCTTTGGCGCTAAATCGCTGATATTGAATAAAAAGCCCGACGCCAAACAAGATGGAAAACAGACTGATAAAGCGCGCCTCGATGAAAAAGTTACTGAACACTTTGATTATGTGATCCGACAGCGGCGGCGTTTCGTGGGGCGCATAGCCAAAAAAAGTAATGCCCATAAAATAGATATTCATAAAAAATATCCCCAACACGGCTAAGCCGCGAATGGCATCGAGATTGGCATTACGCTGTGCAGGAATCGTCATGACGACTGGCTGCGTGGAGTCTGTTCTTGACCAAGGGTCTTTAGGTAAGTTGGCTGGCACGTTAGCAGAGTTCCTTTCGCTAGTAGACATGTTCCACTTTTCACTGGGATTTGGGAGGGCTAGCCTAGCAGGCGCTAGCCCCCAATGAAATACAGCCAATACAAAAAGTGAAATACAAAAAAGATAGCAAGTGAAATATAGAAAGTGATTGAGAAGAGTGAAGATCCACTACTCGCCGATATCTTCGTTCCAGAGTGTGGGATGGTTAGCGATAAAGTCGTGCATCAGTTGTTTGCACTCGGCGTTATCGACCACAGTGACATCGACGCCGCGGGATTTGACATAGGCTTCTGGCCCTTGAAAGGTGGTGTTTTCACCGACGATGACTTTAGGTATGCCATAAAGTAATACCGCGCCGCTGCACATATCACAGGGCGATAGGGTGGAATACAAGGTTGCTCTTTGGTACTCGGCGGCACTAAATCGGCCGGCATTTTCGAGGCAATCCATTTCGGCATGTAGTACTGAACTGCCTTTTTGTACCCGTTTATTGTGGCCGCGCCCGACGATTTTGCCATCGATCACTAATACCGAACCAATGGGGATGCCGCCCTCGGCGAGTCCTTGTTTGGCTTCTTCAATGGCTGCCGCTAAAAATTCATCCATCTTGATATCCTTAAAATATGAACCCTTAATATTAAACTCAGCATAGCACTCGTTTGGGAGACAATCTAAATGGTTTTGATTTGTTGCTTCAATAAGTCCCTCAGGCTATCAATAATCGGCAGCGAAGCCATTTCTGGCCGATAAATCAGGCAGATATCGGCGGGGATTGTTTGTTTTAATTTAATAAACTTTACCCTAGGCCAAGGCTGTGATGCATAACTTTGCGGCACTATGGATACCCTGTTATCGCCAGCGATGATGGCCATCAAGCTATTGGGCTCGATCATTTCCTGTACTAATTGCGGCATAAATCCTGCGGCCTGACAGCTGGCGATAATCAAATCGCTAGAGGCGGAATTGGCACGGCTGAGTAAGGTAAAGGGCTCATCTTTGAGTTCACTTAAGTCGATGCTTTTACGTCTGGCTAAGGGATGTTTATTTGCCAGCGCTAACACCATAGGTTCGCTGGTGATGGTTTCGGCGATTAGGTGCGGCAGATTTAAGGTGTCGGCGTAGCGCACTAGGCCAAAATCGATTTCTTGATGCGCTAAGGCGACTTTTTGAGTTTCAGGTGATAACTCTTGAAAGATCAGCTCATTTTCAGGGCATTGCTTGCGAAAGCTTTTCAGAATGTCACCAAATCCCATCCAAAAAAGCGAGCTCATGATGCCAATCCGAATATGGTTTCTATCGAGTCGTCCAAGCTGAGCCACTTGCTCCAATGAGGTATTCACCAGCGCGAATATTTGCTCGCACTTTTCTTTTAACAATTGGCCATAGGGTGTGAGCTCTACTTGCCGAGTGCTGCGAGTGAACAGCTCAACACCAAGGAGCGATTCCAACTCTTTGATTTGTGCGCTCAGCGGAGATTTCGATAGATGCAGTTGCTCGGCGGCAGCGGTAAAGTTTTTTACTTCAGCAACCCGATGGAAATACCGCAGCATCTTCAAGGTAACGAGTTCTGGTGCGTTTATCTTGCTCATCTCAGGCTCACTATTTTTAGCTATTGTCCTTTTTATCAGCACAATAGTGCGGTTAATCGCGATTATTTGCAACCCCAAGCCCGCTTATACTGAGGGTCGTTTACTCTTTCATTCCTTTGCTATGAGGTACCTTGTATGAGCCATGATCCTGTTATTAATGCCCTTGCGACGATTCGAGCCCGTAAACCGAATTTCTCTCCCCGCGCAGCGATGATTTTGGGCTCAGGGCTTGGCGCGTTTGCCGATAATTTAGATAACAAAGTGGTGATCCCCTATGAAGATTTAGACGGCTTTCCCGTGAGTACCGTCGTCGGTCACTCGGGAGAGCTCGTGCTAGGCAGCTTACATGGCATCGATATAGTGTGCATGAAAGGCCGCGGGCATTTTTACGAGCACCAAAGCATGAAAGTGATGACGACGCCGGTGCGTACTTTCAAACGTTTAGGGTGTGAATTGTTACTGGTGACTAACGCTGCGGGGTCATTACGACCAGAGCGGATCGGCGTGGGATCATTAGTGATTTTCAGCGATCACATCAACACTATGCCGGGTACGCCCATGACGGGCGCAAACGATGAAAGTTACGGTTCACGTTTTTTTAGCCTAGCCAATGCTTATGATAAAGACCTGAGAGTAGAAGCCTTAAGTGTCGCAAAAGCCGAAGGCATTGAAGTGAATCAAGGGGTCTTTGTGTCCTACTCTGGCCCGTGTTTTGAAACCGCGGCCGAAATCCGCATGATGCAAATCATCGGTGGCGATGTAGTGGGAATGTCTGTGGTGCCAGAGGTTATTTCGGCGGCGCATTGTGGTTTGCCCGTCTTGGCTGTGTGTGCCATTACCAATATGGCAGAGGGATTGGGGGACGTGCAGTTATCCCATGAACAAACTTTAACATCCGCTAAGCTTGCCGAAGCTGACTTTATCCGTTTAATTGAGCGTTTTACCGCCAGCCATTTTGCTTAATATCTGGTTTAACTGGGCTGCTGTATAACGATAGGGCGCGATAAAGGGCTGCTATTTTAAAAGCTCGTATTTAACAGGTCGAATTAAGCTCTCGTATTTAAGAGTTCGGATTTAAAAATCCGCACTTAAAAGTGAGCGAGCAAGGCGGCGTGCAATTGCGCTATCTGAGTTTTTTAACGAAATACGGCTGAAGGCTAAAATGGGAGCTTAGCTCCCTTTTTAGCTGCTGACATTAAGCCGCAGCGCTCGATGCAAAACGCTTATTTCTGCGGTTTTTCTGAAATCCACAGCTTGATATGGCCCTTAACCACAACTACACCTTGGGTGTCGTAGGCGGTAACGGGAACCAACATATCGCCCGGAGTCCATTGCTCTGGCGTCACTTCGGCGATACACAAAATATCGCTGCCGGCTTTAGCGGTATAATCCAAACTCATGCCCTTAGGGATCCAACGTAAATGCTTTGGAATTGAGGCTTCGGCCATCACGCCCATCGCCATTTCTAGGCCGTTACAAATCGCAATCACATGCACAGTTTTTATATGATTATGAACGGCATGGCGTTTTTTAATTAAACAGGCGCAATGATTAAGGCGTAATTCAGTGATCAGTGGTTTGATGGTGCCGAAATAGGGTGCCATGCGTGAAACCATGATTGAAAACAGTTTTTGGCCGAAGGGATAACGGCGAGTCTTGTGGTAGAGCGCGAGCACTTTATTTGGTTTTTGTTCTGCAGTGCTAGAAGAGTCTGTCTGGCTCATGGTCATCCTTAATAATGATGCAAAGGGGGATTGTTATCTTGAGCCTGTTCCAAGTTGGGTTTGGACCGCTCTGGTCGGATGAGTGTAACATTAGGATAACAACAAATACCAGTCGGCATAATTAAGCAAACTTCATTTCGCGGTTTTTAGTGTAACACCGTATAATTGCGGCCAATTTGTCGTTTAACGGCAATGGCATATTGATTTAACTACAAGGACTCACAGTGAAATATTTGCTGACGTATTTTAAGGGAATGGCCATGGGCGCTGCCGATGTGGTGCCAGGCGTTTCAGGCGGCACCATAGCGTTTATTACCGGTATTCTCGATACCTTGCTCGACAGTGTAAAACGTATCAATCCTTCCCTTTGGGGCGTAATCAAGTCGCAGGGCATAAAAGGGGCATTTGCCCATATTAATGGTGGCTTTTTAGTGAGTCTGCTGGCGGGGATCCTAACCAGTATTTTTACCTTTGCTAAGTTAATCTCTTGGTTACTGGTGACGCACCCGATCCCGATTTGGTCGTTCTTTTTTGGGCTTATTATTATCTCTGTCGTGCATATGCTTAAGCAAGTGAATGGTTTCACTGTGGCACGTTTAGGTTTATTTGCCTTAGGTGTGCTGGCAGCATGGGCGATAACTGTGTTAAATCCGGTCGCGGTAGAAGCCAGTTATATGAATATCTTCTTCGGCGGCGCGATTGCGATTTGTGCTATGGTGTTACCGGGGATTTCAGGCAGTTTTATCTTATTATTGTTAGGCTTATATCCCGTGGTTTTAGCTGCGGCTAAAAATATTCAGCTGGATATTTTGGCCTGTTTCGCCGTTGGCGCTGTGATGGGATTACTGACGTTCAGCCATTTATTGTCGGCATTGTTGCGTAAGCACCACGATGCCACTATCGTGTTTCTAACCGGATTAATGTTAGGCACCTTAGGTAAAATTTGGCCATGGAAAGAAACTTTAACTTGGCGGACCAACTCCCATGGTGAGCAAGTGCCGTTATTGGAACAGAATATTTCGCCGCTTAATTTTGAACAAGTGACCGGCCAACCTTCGCAACTCGCCTTTGCGATTGTGTGTATGCTGGCGGCGATTGCACTGGTATGGGGGTTAGAGAAAGTGGGCAAAAGAGATTAATCCTTTATTTAATACCCTTGATATAACGTTTCCCCTATCAAAGCAGCGAGCCTTCGCTGCTTTGTTGTTTTCGCCCCAAAGGCAACAGATATTTAATTTTCATGGTTTTTTTGTACAATACTTAGCCTTTGCAGAGGTGTGGCTTTGGTTGAAGGCACCTGTATAAATTCAGTATGAGTTTGTCGTTACGATAAGGATGTTTTGTGAATAAGAATACCGTTTCATGGGCGGGCGCCGCGCTCGCTTTCTTCGCGTTAACCCATGTGATTACCAATAGTATCAATAAGCAAGATGTCGGGCTCTCCCCAGAGCAACGCACGCAGATGGAAAACACCTTGCAGCAGTATGGGCCCAAGGGCAAGGCATCTCAGTATGGCCAATATGCTCCAGCCGATAATACCAATCTCACAACTGACAACTCCCTCAAGAATGTCCGGCATATCTACAGTAATAAAGGTGCTTTTGCGGCACTTCGGCAGGATGGCAGCGTGGTGACATGGGGCGATCGTCAGTGCGGCGGCGACCATAGCGCCGTGGCGGCTGAATTAGTCAATGTAAAAAGCATTTTTGCTTCGACAAATGGGTGTGGTTTTGCGGCATTAACCCAAGACCATCGACTGGTGATTTGGGATATGGGGGATGCACCAGCATTACTTAAAGATAAATTCACGCAAGTGGCAGATTTTGTAATGCGTGATGATCTGTTTGCCGCCATAAAACGAGATGGCAGCGTCATCAGTTGGTCTATCGTGGATGGGTCTTTGGATGAATTAAATCACGGAATTTATTCAGCGCCAGCGTTGAAGAATGTGCAGAGTGTGAGTATCAATGATGCAGCATTTGCTGCGTTACTACAGGATGGCACTGTGGTGACCTGGGGTTCGGCCTATCACGGTGGTAATAGTCAACACCTTGCCGCAAAACTTAAGAATATTAAAGCTGTTTATGCGGCGCCAAGTGCCTTTACTGCCGTGACTCAAAACGGGGAGCTAATGTCTTGGGGGAGCGTCAATGATGGTCAAGAAAGCCAAAGACAACTGGCTAGACTCATTGAGTTTACGGCAGTTACCAAAGTTGTTCATTCAGAATTTGGTTTTACTGCATTAATGGCCGATGGAAGAGTCTATGCGTGGGGTGAAGGTTTTTTGCCAGAGAGTCGTGTACTTTTTCCGTTAGCCTTAGCGAACTCACCTGCTAATAGCCAAGAAAAAGTCATTGATATTGTAGCTAATGATGGCGCTTATGCTGTGTTAAAAGCGAATGGCGATGTTGTAGTTTGGGGTCATAAACGCCATGGCGGTAATGCTTCGGCCGTGCAAAACAAGTTGCAACATGTACGCGCACTATATGCGATAGATACGGGGTTTGTTGCGCTGCGAGAGGATGGCACATCAATAGGTTGGCAAGGAGCAGAGGATTTAAGTGGTGAACCTATGATGCAAGAGATTACAGATGTAGTTCAAGTGGTTACGTTAAATCAGAGTTATGCTGCGTTGAAAGCGGATGGCACTGTAGTAGAGGATAGCGCGGGACCTAAGCTTGGTGTCTCTGAGGTTATCGAGCTTATCCCAAGTGTTATGGGATTTACCGCTAAGCGACGTGATGGGAGCCTTTCTGTTTGGCAATTTGGCGGGCTGAGTTGGCATGCTAAAAAACAAGATATTGATCTAACCGATGTCATTGAGGTGCGTGGCAACATATCAAACATGATAGCGCTCACTTCTGATGGTAAAGTTTTGACGTGGGATCTGTTAGGGAGTGGCGGTGAAGCTGATGCTGATATGTCATATTAAAACGAGGCTGGAATATTTCATTTCAGCCCGTTGATTCAATCATGCACGCAATTAAGCTTGATTGGCTTTGATTTCTCGCAGATAGCGATAAATCGAATGCACTGAAATCCCCAAGCGAGTTGCTGCTACTTGGGCGCTGTCCTTGAGTTCGAAAATCCCTAACTCATGCAATTGATTAACGATTTCGCGGTTCTTCTGTGAAGGGGAAATCCCAGAGTTTGAGCGCACTTCATGGTTGATACTGTCAATCGTGCTATGCAGCGCTTCATCGATATTGCGGGCAAACACCTCGGGCGAGCTGGTCAGTTCGCTGCCAAGGAGTTGCTCTGGCATCATAGTGCGCAGCACAGATTGCAGTGGTGCATCCATGTCGCTGTTAATGCACAGCAAACCTATGGGCTGATTTTTACTGTTACGGATCACAGTCGTGATCGATCTTAGCGTCTTACCATTGGCGCATTTCGTTAGGTAAGAGTTAGAAATATCCTGACCTGTCTTGAGTTTAAGCAAGGCAAGGTTGGTTATCGGCGCACCGACTTCACGGCCTGTAACATGGCCATTGGCAATTTTGACCACAGACGGATGTTTCGCATCTAGGCTGTGCAATACCACTTCTGTGTGTTGGCCATACATGGCAGCGATGCCATCGACGATATTTTCGACCGATTTCAGAATATCCAGATCACTTTGCGTTAAATCTTGCAGTTTCACAATTTCAACCTTTAGTTATTAACCCGCTATTATTCAGCGGGTTAAAATCATTATGCCGACATAATATCGATAATAGTGACATCTGTGGATGACATGCCATTGAGGATCATTTTGCCAATGTTTTTAATGGTTTTTTCAACATCGGTAGCAATAATACCTTGGCCGGAGACATTGTGACTACTGAGCGCCATCAAAAATGAGCGTACGGCCGCACTGGAGGACGTGCTGACCTTCATGGCGCAGGAGGCTTTCGCGCCATCACACACCATGCCCGAGCTGTCGCTGATCACGTTTTGAATCGCGAAACAGGATTGTTCGAACGAACCTCCCGCCAAATACACCATAGCCATAGAAGCGGCTGCGCTGGTGACTGTATTACCACAAAATGCCGACAGGGGTGGGTAATGGGACTTGATATAAATCGCCCCTAGATGGCTCATTATCAAGGCGCGGGCGAGCTGTTCTTCCGAAACCTTATAGCATTGCGCCGTTAATACCACGGGAATAGTCGCGGCTATGCCTTGGTTGCCACTGCCAAGATTACTCATGGCGGGCAAGTTCGCACCGCCCATGCGCGCATCGGAGGCGGCAGCCGTTAACATCACGATTTTATTGAGTAAATCTTCACCAATAATGCCAGCGGCTATGCCACTTTTCATGGTGCGACCGACTTCGAGTCCATAGGGATTCGCCATGCCTTCATCGGATAATTTGCCGTTTAGCTCAGAGGCTTCGAGGATGAATTTGATCTCTTCGAAGGGGACTTCTTGGGCGAAGCGATAAATGGATTCGATAGTGATGTCCACGCCTTCACAGATAGACCCCGTGGCTTTAGCTTGCGTGCTATCGACACTGAAGACGGATTCGCCGTTGAGGCGCTTTTCGGCGATCAGTGTATGGCCGCCGCAGATTTTCACTAGGGCTTCGCGGTCGCCTTTTTTCGCGATGACACAGCAATAGATAAACTCTGCCGTTTCAGTGCGCTCAACTGTGACTTTACCCGCATCAATCAATGCCTGTGCTTTGGCGACTTGCTCCGGCGTGATTACGGCTAATACTTCTAAGCCCGCATCAGGATTGCCAGCAATGGCGCCTGCAGCAGCAGCAATTGCCAGACCGATTTTGCCTGTGCCAGGTACAAATACGCCCATAGAGTTTTTATAAAGATTGTCAGACACTTGTACCGCAATTGAATCGGGTTCAACACCCAGTAAGGCGCGGGCGACGGCGGCGGCGTAAGCAGCGGCGATGGGCTCAGTGCAGCCTAATGCGGGCTTAACGACTTGTTTGATGATGCGAATATACTGCTGCCATTGGGGTTTCATCAGCTTACAACCTTATGTTAATGCTTAAATGTTAACGTGTGCTATGGCTTCAACTTCCACTTTAACGCCCAGTGGAAGATCCTTCACCGCAAAACAGCTACGTGCAGGGCAGTCGGTTTTAAAATAGGTTTTATACACTTCGTTAAAGGCGGCAAAGTCACTGATCTCAGCAAGATAACAAGTGGTTTTGAGAACCGTGTCTAAGCTGCCACCGCCCGCTTCAAGCACGTATTTGAGATTATCTAGCGATTGAATCGATTGTGCGGTGATCCCACCGTCAACCACGCCGCCTTTCTTTTTACAAACGGGCAGTTGGCCAGAGGTGAAGATGAGATTGCCATAGCTCGTACCGTGTGAATAAGGGCCAATGGCCGCGGGAGCACGTTCTGCATGAATAATAGTTTTCATTGTCTCTCCAACTTGCAAATAAAATTGAATGCCTAGGTCGGCGCATGTGCAACATTATTTGTATTTTTATGTTTTATTGCAATTATTTTTTAATGAATTTCATTTGTCACTGCGGTTTGTGCGCTATTTATCTCGTTTTCAGTCAAGTTGTGAGCTTTAACTCTTTGTTCAACAAAAGTTGAGTATATTGATTGCTGAGTTTGTTTTGTTCAAATATATTTGCATAAAATAATAGCAACAAGGTAAAGGTGAAATAATGGATGCAACAATTACTGCTGCACAGTGGAAAGCAGATACCCGCTTCGATAGTACGGATTGGGGCTGGATTATCATGAGTATTGGAATGGCGATTGGCGCGGGGATCGTGTTTTTGCCTGTGCAGGTCGGTTTAATGGGGTTATGGGTGTTTTTACTGTCTGGCATTATTGGCTATCCTGCCATGTATATGTTTCAACGGTTGTTTATCAATACCTTAGCCGAATCGCCTGAGTGTAAGGATTACCCGAGTGTGATTTCGGGTTACTTAGGTAAAAACTGGGGCATGCTGTTGGGCGGCTTGTACTTCATCATGCTGGTCATTTGGGTGTTCGTTTATTCAACGGCCATTACAAACGACAGTGCTTCATTTTTGCAAAGTTTTGGGGTCACCAAAGCGTTATTGTCAGAAAATCCTTTTTATGGTTTAGCCTTAATCTGCGGCTTAGTTGCCTTAGCCTCCCGCGGTGAAAATCTACTGTTTAAGATCTCCACTTTTATGGTGCTGACTAAGCTGGGTGTTGTGGCTGTGTTAGGGTTATTGATGGTGGATAAGTGGGATATCAATAATATTGGCGCTATCCCTGCAACGGGTGATTGGTTAAAAGATGCGGTCGTTATGCTGCCTTTTACGCTGACATCGATTCTGTTTATTCAAAGCTTAAGCCCTATGGTGATTTCATACCGTTCACGGGAAAAATCTTTAGCCGTGGCGCGCTTTAAAGCGATGCGCGCGATGAATATTGCCTTTGGTGTCTTGTTTGTCGTGGTGTTCTTTTATGCCGTATCATTCACGCTCGCTATGGGTCACGAACAAGCGGTGCGCGCATCGGAAGAAAATATCTCGGCCTTGGCCATGGTCGCCCAAGGTATGCAGGGGCAAACGCTGAAATTACTGAGTCTGACACTGAACATTTTTGCCGTCATGACGGCTTACTTTGGCGTGTATCTTGGTTTCAGAGAAGCTTGCCAAGGGCTAACCATGAATATGCTGCGTCGGTTTATGCCTGAAGATCGCATCAACAAAAAGCTTGTCGGTTACGGCATCATGATTTTCACGATTCTACTGTCGTGGGGCGCGATTGTATTGAATGCGCCAGTGCTAAGTTTTACGTCAATTTGCAGTCCAATCTTTGGTTTAGTGGGTTGTTTAATTCCCGCTTATTTAGTGTATCAAGTCCCCGCACTGCATAAGTACAAGGGCATGTCGCTGTATATCATTATCATCACGGGTTTATTACTGTGTGTATCACCTTTCTTGGCGTTTAGTTAGCAGGGTTAAAATGGGGGAAGTTAAGCTTTGATGCATAAAAACCGGTATTGAGTTACTCAATACCGGTTTTTTGCGGGGAAAACGACCTTAGACAATTATATCAAGCCATCATTTCAAGCAATCATGACAAGCCATGATCCCAAGTAATCATCATAAGTCGTCCTCAAAGTTTGAATTGTGAGGTGGCGTTTTTCAGTTCATCGGCAAAATCAACTAGCCCTTCGGAGACATTGCGAACCTGCGACAGAATTTGCAATGTCTGTTCGAATGAAGCGTTCATATTGACGACATTATCGACCACTTGGGAAGCGACTGAGGCTTGCTCTTCCGTTGCCGAGGCAATGTGGGTGTTCATGCTATTGATACTGACAATCTGCTGCTGAATCGATTTTAATGCACTGCCTGTGTTTTGGGCATTGTTTTCATTTTCTGAAGATTTCGACATGGCCACATTCATGGTATTGACCGAAGAAATGGCCGCCGTTTTAAGGTTTTGCAGTACATGACGAATTTCTGTGGTTGCATCTGCGGTTTTAGAGGCGAGGGCACGGACTTCATCCGCTACCACGGCAAAGCCCCGTCCTTGCTCACCCGCGCGGGCAGCTTCGATGGCAGCGTTCAGTGCCAACAGGTTAGTTTGCTCAGCAATCGAGGTAATCACATTTAAGATAGAGGTGACATTTTCAGTGTCTCTGGCAAGTTCATTAATCGAGTTAGAAGCGGCCTGAATCCCCGTATTTAATTCCTGTGAAATATCAATAGTCCGCTGGACGACAGTCATACCTTGCATGGCTTCTTTTTCGGCTATCTGGGCAGCACTGGCGGCTTGGCGCGCATTTTGTGAAATTTCGATGACAGAGTGGCGCATATCTTCCATTGAGACTTGCACAGCACTGGCATCATGGCTTTGTTTCTGAGTTGCATGCGTTGCATCTTCCATACGTTGTTTGAGTAAGTGCGAGCTTGCAAGCAAGGGATCGGTAACATTCACCACCCTGCGAATCGAATCACCGAGTAACCCAAGGAATCGATTGAAGTTACTCGACACTTGGCCGAGTTCATCACTACCAGACACGTTAAGTTTATGGCTAAGATCACCCTTACCATCGGCGAGTTCACTCAATGACTGGGCAACATTACGGGCAGAAGAGCTAATGGCGCGTGCAATGGCGATAGTGACAATAAACATCACGATCAGCAAAGCGATACCGATGGAGAGGGTAAGCCATAAACTTTGCTCCGATCTGTCGCCTGCTTCTTTTATTGATTGTTTAAATTCGAGTACTTTTTCTTGTTTGTAGTTTTGTATTTCATTGAGCACTGCTTCATAGGCTTGGGATTTTTCTTGGCTGATTTGGCCAATATTTGCCATATCAATCGTACCTGCCAGCATGCCTTTAGCCAGCTTAATTGTCATGTCGTTATAACGGGTTAATTTAGCCGATAGATTGTTGAGTTGATTGGCTTGTGAGGGATCGACGTTGTCTAACTGTTGGAGGTTTTTGCGTAAAGATTCGTACATAGTACCTGCATTGGTTAACAGGTCTTCGTCGGCAAAAGAAACGGATTGAGTATAAAGCTCATCGAGTCGTTGGATAAAAAACACGTTTTGATTGGCGAGTTCAACCCTTTGGTAAACTTGCTGCTCCATATAGTTAAGAGTGGTGCGATTTTTATTTATGGAGATAACACTAATGCTTAAGTTTAAAGCGAAAATTATGACTGCTAAAATAAATATCGCGATAACTTTTTTAAAAATAGAAATGTTATTAAAGAAATTCATCCCTTGCCCCCAAGTTGTGCCGAGCTAAAGCCCGGCACTCCAATCTAAAACTCGGCAATAACTTTTACCGAATCATTGGCCTCACTACTATCAATATAGCCAATAATATTAGGGTTAGATGCAACTAATTTTATCATCTCCGCCCCACTACTGACCTCCTTGGGTGGCGTTCCTTTGCCTGTAAACACTTTCTGTGACCAATATGACTTAAGTTGGCTGGATGACTTGCCCAATACTTTAGTGTCAAATGTCTCCCTTAAGGGCATAGCGCTGTCAAGATTGACCGGTACTGCTTGGGCTCCTCCGGGGAAGGTCTTTGTTTTTCCTAAAAAAATATTCTCAATTGATTTTTGATCTATTGCATCCGCATTACTGGGATTTACTATGACAACTACGCCAGCAAATAATGGCATTGAGAGTAAACTGAGTAGGATTGAGCAAACTAATTTTTTCATATCTCTCTCCTAAAATACTAAATCAATACCAAGACTGATGGATTTCGAATCCCCTGCGATTTTCAAGCCTGGGCCGCCATCATCTTTAACATCATCATATTGAATTTTAAAGGCTGCCGAGGGGTGGAAATCCCAACGTATTCCTACTGAACTCGTATGGTGCACTTCGAGATTTTTACCTTCATTGAAGTCCGAATAGGAAATGTATGGCATCACTGAATCGATACGGTAGCCGAAAGTGAGTAAGTAAGTATCTAGATTACTCCCATCGAGATCTAAGCGGTTCAGCTCAGATAAAAAAAGGAAGTTCTCATAATCTACGTTAACTGATAGTCCATAAAACTTGCCTGAACGTTGGGTGCTGCCATTCCATTCCTGCTGAATTCCACCAATATAACGTTCATTAGTGTATTGCATATGTGTAAGGCGAATATCTAACCAATCTTTATTGAATTGGACAACAATACCGCCTATGTCCTTCCACACTTCTCGGGTATTTTCGAGGAAGAAAAAGTCAGATAACAGTTTATTGGGTTCACTATCTTCGCTACCGTAATAAACTTGCCCTGACATGGTCCAGTCGCCAATTAAATAATTATATAGCGCGCTGACACCTGTGTAGTTAAATATTTGCCATGTGTAGTTATCTGCGGGTGGACGTATCCAAGGATAGGCATATCCAACATCAAAGAAATCACTGTAATAGTAGAGAGGTAAGCGTTTTTTACCGCCTTGTACAGTCCAATGATCATTGATCTCGTAGGATAAATAAGCCCATTCAAAACTTGCCGAAAAATCATCGGCACCGCGTGAAACGACCTGTGCAGTGGCAGTTAAACCTTCGAGTAAATCAGCAGAAAATTGGATACCAAATAAGGTATCCGGTTTAAAGCTAATATCTTCATCGTAGGCACCAACGAGTGGATAGTCTGCGAGAAAGGTGGGACCTAAATCAAACTCAGCAACGCCAGAACCTTCGAGAACTTGACCCGCGACAACTGAGGCAAAACCTGAAATGTTCACTTCTGCATACGCGGTGGTGCTGAGCAAGAGTGAGCAAAGACCTAATGAAAACTTATGTTTCATAAAAAAGCCCTTTAAAGTGAAGTATATTCGTTTTTAAGCCTAGAACAGGTGTGAACATACGCAAACTTTTATGGAACATTTTTGCAACACGGTGGTCTAAGTCCCATTTCGGACGATGGGCTTGAAATTTATGTTGTGATTATGGAGTTGAAAGCGCTAGATGTGCCCATTCTAGAGGCAACAAGTTTAGAGGCCGCAATTTTAGTACACACTTAAATTGCAGATTTAAGCGTATAATTTTTAGCTATTAAATTCGAATTTTAGCTAGAAAATTCGAATTCAGTTTCATTTTTTGTAAATAATAGTTCGGCCAAGAGAATAACTCATTTTATTAAATGAGAACTCTGCACGTTTGCACTATAAATAACTAGGAATTATCTCCCTCATAAATATTAACTTCGACTAATGTTGATATTTTTGCGGTGTGATTATAAATGAAATACGAGTGATACTTGTTTTAGTCGGCTTAAATTTGTTCAGTTTATATAATCCTCTTAATTTTTCATCGTCTTAGTCTTCTAAAATTGCTCTTCTAAGAAAAGTCGACATTTATCCCATTTTCACGAGTATGTAGCGCTGCGGCATATTTTACTGCGTCTTTTTCTCCGATTTACGGTCTTTGTACTGTATGGTGAGCAGCCTCAATTGGGTTTGATTGCTGCATAGGGCCATAGAACCTATAATCTTGCTCTGTGATGTTGAGTTCTCTTCTTTCTAACATGATCCAATAAAAGGAATGTCATAATGCAAAGACGCAATTTTTTAAAAAGTGCGGCTATTTTGTCGACTGCGGGTTTTATCACGCCGGTACTGGCATCTTCCTCTAAATCGAGTGTCGTTGAACATAGCTCAAGCGATGGACGTCGCCGTTTTATCTTAACCAACACTTACCATCTTGTTGCTCCTGAAGGCTCTGTGGGCGTGGTTAAGTTGTGGATCCCTTTGCCTGAAGACACGCAATTCCAACGGGTCAGTAAGCTGAGTTTCACCGGCAGTTTTAAAGATGCCTATATCAGCTCAAACAACAGCTATGGCGCTAAAACGCTGTTTGCGACTTGGCCAGATGCTAAAGACAGCATGACAATGACCGTTGAGTTAGACATTGAAACCTTAGATTGGGAACCGCTTAAAAGCGGCGCTTTGACTCACTATCGCACACCAACACAGATCCACTATCCTGCAGATGTAGAACGTTATTTACTGCCGACTAAACATATGCCAATTAACGGTATTGTGAAGCAAACGGCGGATAAAATTGTGGGTAGCGAAACTGAACCACTGAAACAAGCGCGACTGATATACCTTTGGGTTAGCGCCAATATGTTCCGCGACAATAGTGTGATTGGCTGTGGTACAGGTGATGTGGCCAGCATTTTAGAAAGTGGCAAGTTAGGCGGTAAGTGTACCGACATTAACTCGGTATTTGTGGCGTTAATGCGCGCTGTGGGTATCCCTGCCCGTGAAATGTTTGGTATTCGCTTAGGTCAGGCGATCAAGATGGGTCATTACTCTAAAAAGGCCTTTGGGAGCGCCGATGACAAAGGGGCTGCCGATGTCAGTGGCGGTCAACATTGCCGCGCTATGTTCTATTTAGCGGGTTATGGTTGGTTGCCCGCCGATCCTGCCGATGTGACTAAAATGCGCTTAACAGAGAAAAAAGAACACAGCGATCCTGCGGTTCAGGCGGTGAATGATTACCTCTTTGGTAACTGGGAAATGAACTGGGTTGGCTTTAACTATGGTCGCGACTTTGATTTATTCCCTGAAGCCGAGCAGACACCACTGAATAACTTTGGCTATCCGTATGCGGAAGTCGATGGCGATCCTGTGAATTATTATGAACCAAAAGTGTTTGCCTATGACTACCAGTCAACCGAACAACGCTAAGGGACTCTTAGCGACGATGGCCGCCGCAGTGATTGCTGCGGTTGCTTCAAGCCTATGCTGTATTGCCCCGCTTATTTATCTGGTGTTCGGGGTGTCGGCCGCGAGCCTGTCGGGGATTGAGCAACTGAGCTGGCTGCAAGTGCCCATGTTGATACTGTCGACTGGGCTTATCCTGATAGGATTTTGGCGGCTCTATTTTGCTAAAAAACCACTGTGTACTGCGACGTTGAGTCGTACTCAGATGGTGTGGCTGTACTGGTTAACTGTGCCTGTCGTGCTGGCATTTCAGTTATATCCTTTTGTATTACCTTGGTTATTAGAGGTGTTCGAATGAAGTTAGTGTTATTTCTCGCCTTGAGCTTGTGTTCAGCGTCGAGCTGGGCGGCAAACGTGCTGGTTACCTTAGATGTTAAGGGCATGACTTGTCCGCTGTGTGTCACTGTCGTGAATAAAGCCCTGCGTAAAACCGATGGGGTGATTAAGGCCAAGGCTTCGTTGAAAACTGAGCAAGCAATAGTGACTGTGCCAGAGGATTTTAATCTCGATAATTTGCTCAAGGCCGTTGATGAAACGGGTTACAAGGGCAGTATTAACAAGATAGAGAAACAAGCTTAAGCGTCTTAGAACAGTTGCTGGTAACGCATTTTAGCAGCTCGTTTTAGCCACTTTCTCTTAGCCAGTTTTTAGCAAAAGAGTGAGCCAAAAAATATTAAAGATCAGCCTAGGTTCAAATGCTTAGGCTGATCTTTAACGAATAAACTAATCTTCACGTCATCAGTTTATCTTCCACACCTACACTGCGCTCAATACTCAGTACACCTCAATCCGCTTCACGTCTTGGTATACCATTGCTTTATTAGCTGTAATACACCTCGGGATCGACTCTGCGCTGCCTCTGTTCATTTTTCTCTGAAGACTCCTTTATCAGATCCATTTTTTGCGCTTGCAGTAACTCTAGTTGCTTGGCTTTTTCTTCATCAGACAGGCTTTCATCGTTGGCAATTTTTTCCATTTCAGCTTCTAGCTGCTTCAGTTTTTCCCTATCGATACCTGTACGCTTATCGAGGATCGTCTGCATGGCTGCAGCCAATTTTTCGGTGCTTTTATCTGACTCAGGGGGGCCAGCAATGGCTTGCACATTACCCGTATAGCCTTGTTTGGCGTTAGGTGCGAGATGGCTATAGGTATCGGCTGTCGCTACAGGCGCAGAAGAGGAGAGGGTTACAGTATCTTGGCTTGCTGCGGGACTCGATGCCGCCATCGAAGTGGGATCATTGGCTTGGCTACTCTGGTTCGATTTGAGTTGCGTGAGTGCCAAATTAGCATAGGGATTGGTATAGCTGTTGGGGTTGATTGTGCTCATGTCCGATTCCTTTTGGTATGGCCAAGTGGTTGCGATTGAGTCCCTTGGTCACCTTTGGCTTTAATGCTGTGCGGTTAAATGGTGCTACTGGGCGTTCAACTCAATCTAATGATGCTCGGTATTTTATTAAGCAAGTTAGAGGCCAACTCAGACTTATGTGGGGTTTATGTATGGTTCATTCGTGATTGATTTATCAGAAGTCACGCTTGAACAAGGCTTTTAAAAAATATTTATACAAAAACTTGATCCTTGTACAGCTATGGTCCGTAATTAAAGACATAGTGATACAAGGAGTCGACTTATGTACAAGTTTAACCCGCAGCGAATTCAGATTGGGATCAGTGCTTGCTTATTAGGGGAGAAGGTTCGTTTTGATGGCGGACATAAAAATTCTACCTATTGTAATCAAGAGATTAAGCAATTTTTCGATTATGTGCCTATCTGTCCTGAAATGGCGATTGGCCTAGGTGCACCCCGTAAAAGTATCCGTCTAGTCCGTGATGGTGAAATCATCTTAGTGCAGAGCGGTGACGGTAGCTTAGATGTGACCGATAAGCTCAATGAATACAGCGAAAACAAGGTTGAAGAGCTCGAGTTCCTCGGCGGATACTTGCTTTGCGCTAAGTCGCCAACCTGCGGCATGGAGCGGGTGACAGAGTACAAAATTGGCACTAACAATGGCTCTAAGTCGGGGATTGGTGTGTTCGCCCGCAAGTTGATGGAACGATATCCACTATTGCCCGTGGAAGAAGAAGGCCGCTTGCATGACATGGTGCTGCGGGAGAACTTTTTCACCCGCGTTTATGCCTATCACGATTGGCATCTGATGAAGCATGAAGGGCTGACTAAGCATAAGTTAGTGAAGTTTCATTCCCGCTATAAATATCTGTTAATGGCGCATAGCCCTACATGGTATCGCGAGCTTGGGCCGATAGTGGCCAATATTGAGGATCTTGAACAAAGCGCAACCCGCTACTTTGAAGGCTTTATGACGGCCCTCAAAATTAATGCGACCCGTAAAAATCATACCAGTACGCTGCAGCATATTCAGGGCTACTTTAAAAAGCATTTGAGCAAAGAGCAAAAGACAGAACTGTCTGAAGCGATTATGAAATATCGCGAAGGTTTATTGCCTCTGTTAGTGCCTATCACGCTTATCAACCATTATCTGCGGGAATTCCCAACGCCTTACATAGAAGAGCAAGTGTATTTGAATCCCCATCCAGAGGCGTTGAAGCTGCGCTATGCTTATTAGTATTTTTTTGCCGTACTGAGTAGTTTTTAGCTTTGAATTTAGTGAGTTATTACTGATATATGAAACAAGATACCCAGTCCATAACCAACGATGAGCCCAATGATGGCGTGTTACTCCCCATTGGTGAAGTGTCGGCCTTAACCGGCGTGAATGCCGTGACCTTAAGGGCATGGCAGCGCCGTTTTGGTTTAGTGATCCCTGCGCGCACGCCCAAGGGACACAGATTATATACGAGTAAAAATATCCAAGAAATCCACGAGATTAATACATGGTTAGCTAAAGGTGTTGCGATCAGCAAGGTTAAACCTTTGCTGATGAGTGCCGCCAAATTATCAAGTGAAATGATTGAATCCCAAGTTGTCGATCTGTGGGGCGAGCAAATTATTGCGCTGAATGCAGCATTGTTCGACTTCAATCAGCATAAATTGCAGCAGATATTAGACGATGCATTTGGCTTATATCCGTTTCAATTACTGAAAGAAAAGTTACTGCAACCTTGGCTTAATCAACTCGAAGACTTAGTGGATGAGCGGCTCGATGCCGAGTTAATTCTCGCTTGGTTAAAAAGCGAATTACTCAGCCGAGTAGGCGGGCGTTATGCCTTTACCGGACAGGCCGTTGCGGCGCGAATGGCTGTGGTGCAGTTATCCCGCGGCGCGGCCACGCCGCCTAATTCTGCCCGTACTAAAAGTCTGTTTTCTTTGCTGCTATCGCTCGAGTTAGCGTCGCTTCGAGTATCGGTTATCGACCTTGGTGAGCAGACTATTGGCTGTTTACCGCTACTGCAGGGCAGGCTTAACGTCGATGCGCTTTTGCTGATCCCTGATCCAAATCATTCGGGGTCTGAGCAGACTGAAATGCTCACTGTATTGGCACAAATGAGTTTCCCATGTCGATTTGTTGGTCCCTTTGCGCCGACGTTGATTTCCTTATCGGCTTTCTGGGCGCCTTCGATGACTGACTTTATTGGACAAATGCCGTCTCGCTCTGTGGGGAAGGTCAACAGAAGTCACAAAGGCAAAGGGAAAAGTATTGGCGTGAGTCAAAGCGAGCAGGGCAATAGTGGAGAAAACAATGACATCAGTTAACGATTCAATGCCAGTAGATTCAATGCGAATAGAAGTGCAGGGCAATAATGCACTGATGTGGTTTCGCCAAGATTTACGCCTTGCCGATAATCAGGCGCTAAGTGCAGCCTGTGATTGGGCGCGGGAGAATGGCGTGGCACTTAAGGCTATTTATATCGCTACGCCAACTCAGTGGCAACGCCATGATGTGGCGCCCATTCAGTTAGATTTTATCGAACGTCACATCAATTTGCTTGCCCAAGGGCTGGCGAGTTTGGGGATTATATTCGAATTAATTCAGTTAGATACCTTTGCCGATGTGCCAGCGTTTATCAGTGATTACTGCCAGCAGCAAGGTATTAGCCGCGTGTTTGCCGGCAGTGAGCCTGAGATTAACGAGCAACAGCGTGACCAAGCCTGTATTCAGGTGGGTATTCCTCTGGTGCTAACCGAAGAGCATTGTTTGCTTAAGCCGGGCACAGTGCTGAACTTGTCAGGCGACATGTATAAGGTTTTCACTCCTTTTAGCCGTAAGTGGCGAGAAATTGCCGCTCGCCATGCCATTTTGCCGCTTCCAGTTCCAGCGCCGCTTGGACCTGTGTTGACCGAGCCAAAGCCGCATTTGTTTAACAATGTCACTAAAGTATCGAGTGAACTTTGGGCTGCGGGAGAAGGGCAGGCAAAGCGTTTGCTCTCGGCATTTATTCAGCAGAAAGTGCAGGATTATAAGCAAGATAGGGATTTCCCTGCCATCGATGGCACCAGTTCAATTTCACCTTATCTGGCCATTGGCGTCATTAGCCCAAGACAATGCGTTTCCGCGTTGCTGCATGACTTCCCCGAGGTGATTGTCGACGATACTAGTCCAGCCCGTACTTGGTTAAATGAGTTGATCTGGCGTGAATTCTATCGTCATTTGCTGGTGGCGTTTCCTGACTTATCTAAGAATCATAATTTCAATCGACAAGCCGACCATGTGCAGTGGCGCAATAATCCGCAGGAGTTTGCCGCTTGGTGTGAAGGTCGTACTGGCTATCCGATTGTCGATGCGGCAATGCGCCAGCTCAATCAAACGGGTTGGATGCATAACCGTTTGCGTATGGTGGTCGCGAGTTTCCTGACGAAACATCTACTGATTGATTGGCGTTGGGGCGAGCGTTATTTCCGTCAAAAGCTCATCGATGGTGACTTGGCCGCGAATAATGGCGGATGGCAGTGGTCCGCAGGATGTGGCTGCGATGCCCAGCCTTATTTCCGCATTTTTAATCCTATGAGCCAGAGTGAAAAGTTTGATCCAGATGGCAGCTTTATCCGTAAGTACTTACCAGAGCTCGCATCTTGGGGAATTAAGCAATTACATCAACCCAGTACAGCGCAGACACCGTCCTTGTTTGAACAGCCGTTATTTAACACTAAAACGGCTTATCCGAGTGCGATTGTCGAGCATAGTGCAGCAAGAGCAAGGGCGTTAACCGTACTAGGCGTATTGAAAAAGGCCGCGGCCCAATAAATAGGATCAGGAGCAATAACCAGATGACAAACCAAGCGACGACTGAGACTAATACGCTTGTTGATGATTTTATTCAGCTTTATCAAGCCTTGAATAAAGATAACTTGCACCTGTTGGGACAAGTTTACGACGACAGTATTAGCTTTACCGATCCTATGCATCAAATCAAAGGGCTAGAGTCGTTAACTCAGTACTTCGCGAAGTTATATAAGAATGTTAAGCATATTCAGTTTGAGATCAAAGAAGTACAGCAGGATGCGAATCAAGCCGCGCTGTTTTGGCAGATGGAATATAGCCACCCTAAGTTGAATAAAGGCGGACTTATCCGTGTTGATGGCATGAGCCAACTTAAATTCAACGACAAGATTTATTTTCACAGGGATTACTTCGACTTAGGGCAAATGTTGTACGAGCATTTGCCTTGCATGGGCGGGCTTATCCGCTTGCTTAAAGACAGGGCGGCTAAGTAATGGACGTTGTTAAGCCATTGAAAATTAATACCGTGCTTATTACAGGTGCAAGTTCAGGCATTGGGCTGCAACTGGCGCAGGATTATTTAGCCTTAGGTTGGCACGTCATTGCCTGTGGCCGCTCCCAAGAAAGATTAGATGCGTTAGCCTTGAATGAACTCGTCGGTGCCACACTGTTAATTTTTGATATATCCCAGCGCGACCAAGTTCAACAAGCTGGCCAAGATTTAGCCGAGCTGTTGGCGAAAGCCGATTGTCAGCTTGATTTGGTGGTTTTGAACGCGGGTAGTTGTGAGTACATAGACGATGCTAAGGCCTTCGATGATGTGTTATTCGAGCGCGTCGTCCATACCAATTTAATTGCGATGGGATATTGTCTCAGCGCATTTTTACCTTTAATGCCAAGGGGTTCACGTATTGGCTTAATGAGTTCCAGCGCTATTTATTTACCTTTCCCTCGCGCTGAAGCCTACGGCGCCTCTAAAGCTGGCGTGCAGTATCTCGCCTCGAGTCTCTCGCTTGATCTTGCTAAGAATGACATAGGTGTGAGCTTGATTTGCCCTGGTTTTGTGGCGACGCCACTGACCGCAAAAAATGATTTTTCTATGCCAATGCAAGTGAGTGTACAAACCGCTTCTAAGGCGATACGTAATGGGCTGAAAGGTGGCAAGCGCGAGATCCATTTTCCGCGACGCTTTACTTATCTATTGAAATTGATGTCGTTTTTACCTGCCTTTGTGTGGCAAAAAATGATTGCAAACGATACTCAAGCCAAGCCGCTTAAGGACAAGAGTTTATGAAAAATATCGCCATCGTCGGCACCGGCATTTCTGGATTAACCTGCGGCCATCTATTAAGCGAGTCGCACAAGGTCACAGTGTTTGAGGCCAATGACTATATCGGCGGCCACACGGCGACAGTCGATGTGGAGCACCAAGGCCAAACCTACGCTATAGACACAGGTTTTATCGTGTTTAATGACAGAACCTATCCACGATTTGAGCGTTTATTGGCTCGCCTTAACGTGACCATATTACCGACTGAGATGAGTTTCAGCGTCCATAATGCGCTGACAGGGCTTGAATATAACGGCCACAATTTAGGGAGTTTGTTTGCCCAAAAGCGTAACCTGCTGAATCCGCGCTTTTGGGCCTTTTTAAAAGAAATTCTGCGTTTTAATAAAGGGTGTAAGGCACTCTATCAACAGGATATTTACCCTGAAGGCAACTTAGGTGATTATTTAGACAGTGAAAATTTTTCGCGCTTTTTTGCCGAGCATTATATTTTACCCATGGGCGCGGCAATTTGGTCTTCGAGCATAGAAGATATGCGTGCGTTTTCGTTGAAGTTTTTTATTCGTTTCTTCCAGCACCACGGTTTATTAAATGTCAGTGATAGGCCTCAGTGGTATGTGCTAAAGGGCGGTTCACGTAGTTATATTCCTGATCTTATTGCGCCCTTTAAAGACAATATTCGCCTTAACTCCCCCGTGACAGGTATTGAACGTCATGGCAATGGGGTGAAGCTAGAGGTTAACGGTGAATGGTTGGAGTTTGATGAGGTGATTTTAGCCTGTCATAGCGACCAAGCACTGCGGATGTTAAACGATCCCACGCCAACAGAACGCGCCATTTTAGGCGATCTCAGCTACCAGAATAACGATGTGGTGCTGCACATGGATACGCGTATCCTGCCTAAGCGAAAAGCGGCCTGGGCGAGTTGGAACTATAGGTTAGATGGCAATCTAAAACGCCCAGCGTCAGTAACTTACAACATGAACATACTGCAACAGTTACCAGCCAATGCGCCGACGTTTTGTGTCACTTTGAATCAGTCAGAGTTGATTGATGAGGCGAAAGTGATACGCCGCTTCAATTATGCCCACCCAGTGTTTAACGAAGCCAGCCTTAAGGCGCAGGGCCGCCGTGAGGAAATCTCCGGGCAAAATCATACCCATTTTGCTGGAGCTTATTGGCACAATGGTTTCCATGAAGATGGTGTTCGCAGTGCACTGGATGTGTGCGCCCATTTTGGTGTCAGCCTATGACCGATGTAAATGTGACAAGCTTAAATATGACAGAGCTCAATAGCGGCATTTATTACGGCACTGTATCTCACAGCCGTTTTACGCCGATTAAACATAACTTTAGTTATGCAATGGCGCTGCTGGCGATTGACTTAGATGAAGTCGATAAGATCAGTGCAATGGGGCGAATTTTTGCCAGTCAGCGCCGCGCTTTACTGAGATTTAATCCGAGAGACTATTTAACTTCTTTTACGACTAAATCCAATAATAGCGGTGAAGTGGCTGTTGCCGATCCGAGCGCCGCGGCACTTAAGAGTCGAGTGCTGGCGCAAGTGGCCGAGTTAGGTGCTGATAAGCTTTGCGACCGAGTTCTGTTTGTGGGTCAGATCCGTCATTTTGGCGTGTATTTCAGCCCAGTAAATTTCTACTTTTGTTATCAAGATAAAACGCCTTTATACATGTTGGCCGAGGTGAGTAACACGCCTTGGGATCAACGCCATTGCTATTTAGTGGATGTAGCCGCGCCCAAACCTTCTGACAAAGTGTTTCACGTTTCACCCTTTATGACCCTCGATATGCGTTATCTCTGGCATGTGGCTGCGCCGAGTGAAGACTTAAATATTGGTATTGAAAACAAGTCGATGCAAGAGAATGGTAAAAAACTGTTTAATGCCAATCTAATGATGAAACGCCAACCAATCACGGCGGCCAATTTACGGACGCTTTTATTTCGCTTTCCTTTTATGACTCTCAAGATTTTCTTCGGGATTTATTGGCAAGCGCTGAAACTCTTTTTCAAACGTGTGCCTTTTGTGCCGCATCCAGCTCAGATGGAGAAATAACATGGAAAATACTGCTTCGCAAACCTCAGTTGCTACAGGGAAACTGCCCGACAGTATTGCGCGTAAAGTCTTGCTTAAGGCGCTGGAAAGCCTGCCCCATGGTTGCTTGACCTTAGTTGAGGGCGATAAGAGTTATCGTTTTGGTGAGAGTCAAACCGATTTACATGCCACGCTTGTGGTTAAACACCCCAGTTTTTATCGCCAAATAATGCTTTCAGGCTCTATTGGTGCGGGAGAAGGTTATATTCAAGGCCATTGGACGAGCCCAGATCTCACCAAAGTCGTGCAACTGTTTGCCCGCAATTTAGCCCTGCTCGATAGGATTGAAGCCAAGTTTTCATGGTTAACCGGCACGATAAACCGCGTGAAGCATATGCTGAATCGTAACTCGCAGGAGGGCTCGAAGCGCAACATTCTGGCCCACTACGATTTGGGTAATGCCATGTACGAGCAGTTCCTTGACCGTGAAATGTTGTACTCGAGTGCGCTTTATCCCCATGAGGAAGCCAGTTTGCAGGAAGCCCAGCTGTTTAAGCTGATGACTATCTGCGAACGACTCGATTTACAGCCCGGTCAAACCTTGCTTGAAATTGGTACTGGCTGGGGCGCGCTGGCTATCTATGCGGCCAAGCACTATGGCGTACATGTGACGACGACGACGATTTCAGATGCGCAATTCGCCTATGCCAAAGCGCGCGTTGAAAGCGAAGGCCTGAGCGATAAAGTGACTCTGCTGACCGAGGATTATCGCAATCTGACGGGGGAATACGACAGGGTTGTTTCTATTGAAATGATTGAAGCGGTAGGGCATGAATATTTACCGGGTTTCTTTAAAAAGCTGGAATCACTGTTAAAGCCCCATGGGCGTATGCTGCTTCAGGCGATAACGATTGCCGATCAACGTTACGACAGCTATCGCAAAAGTGTGGATTTTATTCAGCGCTATATTTTCCCCGGTGGCTGTTTACCTTCTGTCAGTCAAATGGTCGGTCATATTGCCAAACAGACGGATATGGTGGTCTGGTCGCTCAATGATATGGGGCTCGATTACGCTAAAACGCTGAGGCATTGGCATGAGAATTTCGATCATGCTGTGGGTGAAATCCAAACCTTAGGTTATGGCGAAGACTTTATCCGCATGTGGAAATTCTACCTAAGTTATTGTGAAGGTGGATTTTTAGAACGCACCACAAGCACAGTGCATTTAGTTGCCGTACGTCCGGACTATCGCGTTCTAGGCAATGGTCAGCCTAGCTAGGCTGTTCCTGCGGCAATCCGGTTAGATTAGCCGTTGAGAGTAGTTCGTTTAGGTGCATCCGTTTAAATGAAATTGTCGCTGTAGTTGTAGCAAGATAAAAGTGAGGTAAAGATGAAGTCAATGTTAGCTAACTCTCGGCATCTGCCTAAACATCAGGGTTTTATTCTCTATAACGCCCTGAGTTTTCAGGCTGTGTGGTGGTCTAGTGTGCTTTGGCTTAACTTGTCACTGCTGCTAACTATACCTTTATTATTGCTTCACTTTATCCTGTTGTCCTCATCGGGTAAGGGCCAATATCGTCAAGTGGATTTGCGATTAATGCTCAAGGTTGCCGCCCTAGGGATCGGCATTGACACTGTGCTGTCGGTTTTAGGCCTGTTCGAGTTTGCAGCCTTCCCTTGGTGGCTTGGCTGTTTATGGCTGCACTTTGGCTTGAGTTTAAATCATAGCTTAGCGTTTATGCGACCCTTACCGCTGATATTTCAGGCGTTACTCGGAGGAATATTTGGCACGTTAAGCTATGTCGCGGGCGCGCAGTTTAATGCGGTGACTTTGCCCTACGGCAATGTCATTTCTGCTGTGGTGTTATTTTTTGTTTGGCTAGTCTTGCTGCCATTTTTAATCCAACTTGCTAATCCCTATGGATTTAATCGAAGCACTAAGGCTCGCTCTTTTACTGTGTTTGGACGTTAATTATCGAAATCTAGGAATTGAGTCCGGTTAAGTCATTTTTTAGTCAATACGTGTTGTAAGACATCATGCAGTCAAAGGGGATCCTATGTCGTCAGTTCGTAATCGCAGCTCAAATCTTGGTTTTTCATTTTTGAATTCAAGCTGCTTAAGTTTATTGGCGCTCAGTTTATTGACCGCACCTCTAAAAGCATTAGAGGCGAAAACGCCAGATTTTGAAAACATTACTATCGAGCTGAATGATGCCGCCGATGTGACGCAGACTTTTCAGGAAGTAGGGCGCGGAGAAATGGATTGGCTGTGGTTTAGTTTGTATAAGGCGAGACTGATGACGGTAAATGGCCGTTATCAACAGGGGCAATATCCTCTGCTGCTAGATATTGAATATTATCGAGATATAGAGTCTGAAGATCTGTTAGAAGCGACCAAGGATCAATGGCAGCATCTAGCGTTTGCCGAAAATGATATCCAGCGTTGGTTGAGTTTATTAACCGCGACTTGGCCCGATGTGAAGCAGGGCGACCATTTAAGTTTTAAGGTTATGGATGGGCAAACGAGTCAGTTTTTCTTTAACCATCAACCACTCGACATTATCCACGATGCTAATTTTGCTGAGGCATTTTTAGCGATTTGGTTATCGAAAGACACTAGCCGTCCGAGTTTGCGGGCGCAATTACTCGGAGAAAAACCATGCGATTGTTAACACGACTTATCGGTCGAAAGTTATTGTTAGGCCTAATAATGATAGGGCTGCTATCGAGTTGCTCATCGGTGGAAGTGACGGATTATAAAGATACTCATCCTACACTGGTGTTGGAATCATTCTTTAATGGGCCATTAAAAGCGTCTGGAATAGTGCATGATTTTAGTGGCAAAGTGATCCGTAAATTCAATGTCACTATGGAAGCCAGTTGGCAGGGAAACGAGGGCGTCATCAATGAATGGTTTGTTTATGATGATGGCGAAACTCAAACTCGTGTGTGGCGCATTAAAGCGCTAGGGGAAGGGCGATACTCGGGAACTGCAGGCGATATTATCGGCACCGCCGATGGTCAATCCAGTGGTAGTGCGCTACGTTGGAAATACGATATGTTATTACCCGTGGATGGCGATGAATACCAAGTTCATTTCGACGATTGGATGTTCTTAGTGAATGACAATACCATTATAAATCAGAGCGATATTATTAAGTTTGGCATCACAGTCGCCCAGGTGACTTTAGTAATCCAAAAATAACATGAGCCAATTTTTGCCTAGTTTGGCTTAATTACATTTATCTCAGTTTGTCTTGGATTAACTAGGCCTATTATGGCTTACATGTTTATTAAGGCTTAAATGTTGATTAAGACTTAACTTGAGTTAAACAGTATAGCTTGACTAATAATCACCTTTTGTCTGCACTAAAGTATTTAGCTCAAACCAAAGTGGCAGCTAGGCATTTTTTGCTAGTGGCATAAAGTGATAAATATGAGAGTCATTTTGGTGTAACTCATTGTTTATTATTTTAATTATTCCGAGTTTAAGTTGGTATAGATAAATGATTAAAAAACACTTAGTTCTATTGGGGGCCTTGTTGAGTTTGTCGTTAACGGCTTGTTCATCTTTTGACGTTAAGTTTGAGGATCATTCTGAGAAACAAGCTGACCCTCATCAACCTGCCAGCGATCCTATGGTGCAAGATAATGAACGTCGTATTCGAGATGCGAGGGCAGATGGTCGTTTAGAATCCGATTTTTTAAAACCTAGGTACCCGGTTAAGTTTAAATAAGCAAAGTGCTTTAGGGACTCGCTGCAACCTCAATACTTAACCTTCAACAAGCATTGAGGGTTAAGTATTGAGGTTGCTAGGGGAAAGGCGAAGAACTAGCCTGCTTGACGACTGTTATCTATCGACTTTTTGTCATAATATTCAAACGGAAACAGATTACGAATCCTTTGCTTCACATTGTCACTCACGTTGGCAGAAATATGTAAGCGTACATCTCCAGATTTTTCAGCCCTAACAGTACAGGTCAGTTTTTCAGCTTTAGCAATGTGGCGGCATTCCCGCTCGAAGCGCTCTGGGATTTTGCCTTTATGCTGAGTCATGCGGCCATCTTTAAAATGCATTTCAAAAATAGTTAGGCCTTTCTTGCCACCAAATATGAGTTTGTAAACGAGAAAAATACCAATAGCGACAAAAATGAGTTTGAAAATATCGGCTGTCATAACGCCTCCTATCTTATGTTTATAGGTCAAAGATACTCCTGAGTGACTTGTTTTAACAGTGCGCTAACACGCAATTTTGAATTGGCAATAAAATCATTCCCGCCTAGACTTAACTGGCGAAGGAAAAGTAACCCCTCAGTTAAGGAAAACGCCATGTACTTATCAAATGCAGATCGTTGGTCATTATTGTGTAAGAAGCAAATCGATGTAATTGAAAAACTTTCTACACAATTCCCCGAGAGAAAAGCACATCTTAGTGAGCTCACTCAAGGGTGGCGCCATGTTCAACATCAAGTTCAAGCCGGTGATAGGCCTATGCCACTCGAGCTAATTAAATAAGCGCGAGCTGCTTGATCTGATAGTTTGTATAAGAGCCCTATGGAGAGTATTGATGCTCTGTTTACGCAATTTATCGAGTACTTGAGTAAGGCGGGGTTCGCTAGTGAGTTCTTTTCAGGATAAGCAACACACAAACTGCTGGTGTTGATGTAAGTCAGTTACACTTTGCTTTGAACTAATTCAAATTTCAGATACAAAAAAGCCACTCATTGAGTGGCTTTTTTGTTTATATGGTGCCGGCACCAAGAGTCGAACTCGGGACCTACTGATTACAAGTCAGTTGCTCTACCAACTGAGCTATGCCGGCTAAATTGTGGTGCCCGAACCCGGAATCGAACCAGGGACACGAGGATTTTCAATCCTCTGCTCTACCGACTGAGCTATTCGGGCAACTAACTAAGCGTTAGTTAACTACTTCAAACTAAGTCGTAAAGACCTTGTTCGTTCGAAGTGCGCGTATAATATAGTGCTCGCTTTGGCTGTGCAAGCCCTTTTTAAATGACTGATTAACTATTAAACAAAAATCGAACATTTATTTGATTCTTCCACTTTACTCATATTGAGTCGCTGAAAGTTTCAGCATTTTAGTGATGATAGCCTTGCCTTTAGACTGATAAGGTTAACTTCAGTGCTCGTTTAATCTGTGTTTTAAGAAAGAAAATTAACGCTTAAGGCATTTTATGTATGCGAAGGGGGAGGGAATATCGTCTGATGGCGAAGTTTAGTGAGTGTTACGGTACTTTTGTCGACAGCAGATTTTGGTTTATAAGTTTGTCTGCAACTATGATTTTGAACTGGCATGAATTGAACGACCAAGAGTCGAGTTCAGGACCTACTGGTATTATCGAGAGTAAGTCAGTTGCACCTAACACTTCAAATTTCAGATACAAAAAAGCCACTCATTGAGTGGCTTCGTTGTTTATATGGTGCCGGCACCAAGAGTCGAACTCGGGACCTACTGATTACAAGTCAGTTGCTCTACCAACTGAGCTATGCCGGCTAAACTTATACTGCAAAATAATGGTGCCCGAACCCGGAATCGAACCAGGGACACGAGGATTTTCAATCCTCTGCTCTACCGACTGAGCTATTCGGGCAACTAAACTAAGCGTTAGTTGACTACTTTGAACTCGCTAGCTGAGCCGTCTCGTTCGAAGTGCGGCTATATTAGCTAGGGAGTTTCACCTCTGCAAGTGCTTTTTCCCAATAAATAACTCGTTCGGCGGTTTAATGTGCATCTTGCTTGTTTTTTATCTCTTATTCAGCGGATTCAGGTCAATTTCATTCGTTGACTGTAGTTTTCAAGTCAGAAGGATACTGATGTTTACTATAGATTTATGCTCATAAATCCTAGTTTCCTGCTTACTTTCTAAAATTTAGAAAGATATGAGCGATTTTTACTGATTTTAGTTTTTAAAATTAAACTTATGATAATGAATATTATTTCATGGATGGCATGAAGAAAACGCGAATACGGAGTCGCAGTATGTTTCGAAATAGTAAGTTGGCTTATGGGATAACCGCAATTGTGACTCATTGGCTGAGTGCGATCGTCGTCATTGGGTTGTTTGCGGTAGGTGTGTGGATGGTGGAGTTAACCTACTACAGCGCGTGGTACAAGACAGCGCCACATCTACATAAGAGCGTCGGGATTTTACTCTTGGCAGTGACGTTATTCCGCTTGTTGTGGCGCTTAGTGAATCCTAAGCCCGTACCAGAGGCGAATCATAAGCCTTGGGAGAGGCTGGCTGCTCATATTGCGCATTTGGCTATTTATATATTGCTGCTGGTGATCATGTGTGCCGGCATTCTTATTTCAACGGCAGAAGGCCGTGGAATTATGGTGTTTGACTGGTTTGAACTACCAGGATTTGGACCTTTTTTTGAAAACCAAGCTGATATAGCAGGCGATATTCACCAATACGCAGCTTATAGCTTAATCGCACTCGTGGTCATCCACGCAGTAGGTGCGTTAAAACATCACTTTATCGATAAAGACGCAACTTTACTCAAAATGATTAAATTTAATCGAGGATAATACAATGAAAAAGCAACTGTTAAGCGCACTGATTGGTGCATCTCTATTGGCGCCGATGGCGGCTTCAGCGGCGGACTATGTCATTGACCGTGAAGGAGCACATGCCTCTATTACTTTCAAAGTGAGCCACTTAGGTTATAGCTATGTCGTTGGTCGCTTTAATGATTTTAGTGGTGACTTTAGTTATGACGCGGCTAAGCCCACTGCGGCTAAAGTGAATGTAACAGTAAATACACTCAGTGTGGATTCAAACCACGCCGAGCGTGACAAGCATATTCGTAGCGCCGATTTCCTTAACACGAGTAAGTTTGCGCAAGCGACGTTTACCTCAACCACAGTTGAAGATAAAGGTAATGGCGACTTAGTGATTAACGGCAACTTAACCTTAAATGGTGTCACTAAGCCATTAGCGATCAATGCCCATGCAGTGGGCGAAGGTCAAGATCCTTGGGGTGGCTACCGTGCCGGTTTTACGGGCACAACCACGTTTGCGATGAAAGACTTCGGTATCAAAATGGATTTAGGCCCAGCGTCTAGCCATGTTGAGTTAGATCTTGTGGTTGAAGGCGTGCGTAAGTAACGCTCAGTTATTCATCTCGTGAAGAATAAACAAAAAGCGCCGAAAGGCGCTTTTTTGTGGGCTTTATCATTAGGTTAACGATAAAATTAATCTTGGTCTTTTTCAGGCACAAAACCTTCAATTTCTACTTCTTTACCTTCAAAGAGGAAAGAGGTCATTTGCTCTTCAAGAAACTTACGATCATCAATATTCATCATGTTGAGTTTCTTTTCGTTAATCAGCATGGTTTGCTTTTTTTGCCATAGGCCCCAAGCTTCTTTGCTGATGTTATCAAAAATGCGCTTACCTAAATCACCTGGATACAGTTGAAAGTCTAGGCCGTCGGCTTCTTTATTTAAATATACGCAATTGACTGTACGCGCCATGATTATTCCTTACTGACTGCGGATTGAACGAGTGATCCCAAATTGGCTAGCACGCGCTCGGTGGCGGCGGCGAGTCCCACTTTGGAAGGATGACTTATGTTATACCAGAGAGACTGATTTTGTTCCATGACCGCGCCCACGCTCTGTTTATTGCCGTGGGTTTTATCGCCATGAGTTTTATCTAAGTTAAGCATCATGGGCTGAATATCTAAATGGAAGTGGCTGAATGTGTGCCTAAAGCCAGTTAGCCATTCGAGTTGCTGTGCAGCAAACCCTTGTTCTTCAAGATGAGTTTCAAGTGCGGCTTGGGTGGCAAACTCAGGGAAACACCAAAGTCCGCCCCAAATTCCCGCTGGCGGACGTTTAGCTAAAAACACTTGGTTGTCTTGCATTAGCACTAACATCCACGCCGCTTTGGTCGGTATGGTTTTTTTAGGCTTCTTGCCGGGGAAATCGGTTTGTCGTCCAATCAGCTGAGCTTTGCAATCAATCGCTACAGGGCAAGCGGCGCAGTTAGGTTTGCTACGAGTACAAATACTGGCGCCGATATCCATCATGGCTTGATTATATTTCTGAATATCTTGCTGCGGCGTATACGTGTCAGTCAGCTGCCAAAGCTGCGCTTCGACAGTTTTTTGCCCCGGCCAACCGGCGATAGCGCCGTGTCGTGCTAACACGCGTTTGACGTTACCGTCGAGAATGGGGTGATGTTGTCCAAGCGACAGCGATAATACTGCGCCTGCCGTTGAGCGGCCGATGCCGGGTAGGGCGAGTACTTGCTCAAAATCCGTTGGAAATAGTTCCTGATAATCGTCGCGGATCATCTTGGCTGCTTTATGCAGATTACGCGCCCTAGCGTAATACCCAAGGCCGGTCCAATGATGCAACACCTCATCATCTGGCGCGTTAGCAAGTGCTAACACATCGGGAAAACGCGCCATAAATTTAAGGTAATAGGGAATAACAGTCGCAACCTGAGTTTGTTGCAGCATGATTTCAGAAACCCATACGCTATATGGGGTTTTATCTTGCTGCCAAGGGAGGGTTTTACGACCGTGATTGTCGTACCAAGAGACGATACGTGTGGCGAAGGAGGCTGAAGATTTCATCGGCGCAGTGTAGCGGCAGTTATCTTCTTAGACAAGCTCAAAGACAAGTGGATAAGGGCTAAAAAGCCGAAAATCACTGCTAAATTCGCACTCTCAAATAATCTTGGTATACTTTCGCCCCATTAGTGCTTGCACTGTATGTTGAACTTTGGATAATGCCCTTCTTTTATGATGGTGCTGTCCACTAGACGAGGCAAAAATGAGCGAAGTCACTACCGCTGAATTTAATGAAGAAGGCAAGTATCTGCGTAAGATCAGAAGCTTTGTCCTAAGAGAAGGTCGCTTAACTAAAGGCCAAGCCCAAGCTATTGAAAGCCAGTGGCCAACAATGGGGTTAAATTACAGCCCAGCGCCATTGAACCTGAGCGATGTTTTTGGCCGTGAAGCCGATACTGTGCTGGAAATTGGCTTTGGCATGGGCGCCTCTTTAGTGCAAATGGCTAAAGACGCACCAGAGCAAAATTTTATTGGTATTGAAGTGCATAAACCGGGTGTTGGTTCTTGCTTAAGCGATGCCGCCATTGCGAGTGTGACTAATTTACGTGTGTATCATCATGATGCCATGGAAGTATTAGAACATGCGATTGCCGACGGTTCATTAGCCCGAGTGCAATTGTTTTTTCCCGATCCTTGGCATAAGAAACGTCACCATAAGCGTCGTATCGTACAAGCTGAATTTGCTGAACTGATCCGCCGCAAGCTAAAAATTGGCGGCGTGTTCCATATGGCAACCGATTGGGAAGAATACAGCGAGCATATGTTGGAAGTGATGCAAGCAGCTCCTGGTTATCAAAACCAGTCGAGTGATGGCACTGTGGTGCCGCGTCCTGATCATCGCCCACTGACAAAGTTTGAAGCCCGCGGCCATAGACTGGGTCACGGTGTATGGGATCTGATGTTTGAGCGTATTGCTTAATCTAGATATTTCAATTGATTAATTAGTTTTTTAACACAACGGGGAAAGTCACTATGGCAACTAATCGTAGCCGTCGTTTACGTAAGAAAATGCGCGTTGATGAATTCCAAGAGTTAGGTTTTGATATGGCTTGGACTTTTGATGCATCAGTATCAGAAGCCGATATCGATGCAACTGTTGATAAATTTATCGATGAAGTGATCGAAACCCGTAAGTTAGGTTTCCATGGCGGCGGTCACATCGAATGGGAAGGCATTATCGCAACCCAAACGATCGGCAAATGTACCGAAGAAGATATTGCAGCAGTTAAGGCATTCTGGGCGAATCAAAAAGTGTCTCAGGTTGAAGTTAGCGAACTGTACGACATTTGGTGGGGTTAATGCCCGAGTTGGCATTACTTGAGGAAGTGGTCGAGAAAGTTCGACCCTTGCTCGGCCAAGGAAAGGTTGCAGATTACATCCCCGCACTGGCCAGCGTTGATGCTGGAAAATTAGGCATTGCCGTCACAACCGTTGATGGTGAAACCTTAGGTGCGGGCGATTACCTTGAGCCGTTTTCGATTCAAAGTATCTCCAAAGTTTTCAGCTTAACCTTAGCGTTAACTTTATATGAAGAAGCCGAAATTTGGAGCCGAGTTGGCAAAGAACCTTCGGGCCATTCATTCAACTCTTTAGTACAAGTCGAGTTAGAACGTGGCAAGCCGCGCAACCCATTTATCAATGCTGGCGCGTTAGTGATTGCTGACTTATTGCAGAGTCGTTTAGGTGCACCTAAACACAGAATGCTCGAGTTAGTTAGGCAACTAAGCCAAAACGATAAAGTCAGTTTCGACAAACAAGTGGCCGACTCAGAATATCAGCATAGTGCGCGCAATGCGGCGATTGCTTATTTGATGAAGTCCTTTGGTAATTTTCAAGGCGATGTTGATACTGTGCTACGCACCTATTTTCATTACTGCGCCTTAAAGATGAATTGCGCTGACTTGTCTAAAGCCATGTTGTACTTGGCTAATCGCGGCAAAAGCATAATTGGGACTGAGCTTATCTCTCAGGTGCAAACTCGGCAGCTTAATGCCCTGTTGGCGACTTCGGGCCTATACGATGGAGCGGGCGAGTTTGCCTATCGTGTCGGTATGCCTGGTAAAAGTGGTGTCGGTGGTGGCATCATTGCCGTTATTCCTGGGGAACTGTCGATTTGTGTTTGGTCGCCAGAACTCGATGGCAATGGCAATTCGCTTGCTGGCACTGCCATGCTTGAGCATTTAAGCCAACGCCTTGGTCGTTCCATTTTCTAGTTTTACTTCACGTTTTTATTAGCACTATCAGACTAAAAGTTAGCGAATTTCGCTAATGACCTTTTAGTGCTAACTTTCCTAAATCCAACATAATCATATTGTTATAAAGTTGGCACGTCTCCTGCTATAAGCTATTCAGTAGTTTAGGTTTATCGAATTATTCAGATTAAAGGACGAACAACATGAAATTAAATAAGCTATTAACTGGATTTGCCTTATCCGGCGTGATTTTAGGGACATCTGGCCTACAGTTGGCGCAAGCGCAAACAGAGCCTAAAGTCGATGAACGTTGTGAAGTCTCTTTAAATTATGACGTTATGGTTGAGCCTAAAAAATTAGTCATGAGCGAGAAGGGCACCGAAAAGTATCGCATCGAAGTCGATAAGTTATTTGTTGAAGGCAAACAAGTAAACTTAACCGATAAGCAAAAAAAGCTAGTGACTCAATACGCCGATGAAGTGTCGACGCAAGTGCCTGAAGTGATTGAAGTCGTGAACGAGGCCGTCGCATTAGCTTCGCAAGCGGTGAGCATGGCGTTAACCCCTTTAATGGGCGATGCGGCCGGTGCTAAATTCGATGAAATGATGGCAGGCGTCCAAAAGCGTGTTGATTCAGTTGCCTACCGTCATGGCGATAGCTTCTATCTCGGCGCGACGGAGGACTCGATTCAGAACACCTTTAACGACGAATTCGAGCAGGAAATGGAGCAAATTGTTCAGAACTCAGTGGGCACCATTATGATGACCATAGGTGGCCAAATCATGTCGGGTGACGGTGATAGTTTTGAAGCCAAGATGGATGCCTTCTCCAAAAAAATGGACAACTTAGGCCAAGATATTGAGCAACAAATTGAGAGTCAATCTAAGGGACTGGAAGCTAAAGCTGACCGTTTGTGCGACCGATTTGAAAATCTGTTAGTGCTTGAAAATCAATTACGCCAAGAGGTACCAGAACTCGCGCCTTATGCGTTGACACAAAACTCAACCAAGGAGCTGCGTGAATAGTTCTTGTTAATCGTCCTTACTAATAGTTTTTGTGAATAGCCCTTGCTTTTAACTGCAATAACTTCTATCTCCTTGTGCATGAGTCAAATTTGAATGCTACGCCCCTAGTCAATTTATCGCCTAGGGGCTTTTTTATTGGCTAATTCTTAGTGGCGAAAGCTATGAGGATAAAGTCGATGTGGCTTGTAGGCTTGGCTTGCAGCGATTTAGTTCGGAATGTTACAGTCTAGAGACGAATATTTGGTATACTCTTAAAATATAATTAAAAGCTGGCATATCAGTCAGATATAACACCCTACTTTAGTGGACTTTTTCGGTCTAAATCTCTGCGTTATATCACTTTAATGCGAGATATCAATGCTATGGTTATTTTTAAGCGATGATTACGCTAACCACTGCTATTCACCGAAAGTTAATATCATTGTCGTAAACAGCTTAAGGCGACTTCCATGTTAGAACTGTTAGAACCTATTGCGATTTTTACTCATGTGGCCAGAGCTGGTAGTTTTAGTGCCGCCGCAAGAAGGCTTGGGATTTCTAAGTCTAAGGTCAGTACACAAGTCGCCGATCTTGAACATAGACTTGGTGTTCAATTAATCCAACGTACCACCCGCAGCTTAAGCCTGACTGAAGCAGGGCATTTGCTGTATCTGCAAGGTGAAGAATTGCTGCGTGACGCTGAACAAGCGATAGCCAGCGTGCATAACTTAAATGATGCGACCCGCGGCGTGCTTAAGGTGGGGATTTCCCAGTCCTTTGGGGTGATGCATATCATTCCTGCGCTGCCATCCTTTATGGCAAAACATCCTGAGCTTGAGCTACAAGTGAGCTTACTGGACCATAAAGTAGATGTAGTGAGTGAAGGCTTAGACTTACTGTTAACTATGTCGGAGCAATTACCGCTTGGCATGGTTGCTAGACCTCTGATGAAGTGCCAATTCCTGTTAGTTGCTTCTCCAGGCTACATTGCTCAACATGGCGAACCAACTCGACCTGAGCAGTTAGTTGACCACAATTGTTTGGTCTATCAAGGCGAGTGGCACGAGCACAGCATGTGGCAATTTAAGAAGGGTGATGATTACTGTGAAATTGGCGTATCGGGCAATTTCAGGGTGGATAACGCACCCGCATTAAAATCCGCCGCAATCAGTGGTCTTGGGGTTGTGTATCTTGCAAGTTATCTGATGGAAGATGAAATTGCCAAGGGGACATTAGTGCCTTTACTGAAGGATTGGCAATTGACCCACCATCTGCCATTGCAGGCGGTTTATCCCCGTCGTAAGCACTTAGCACCTAAGGTCAGTTCTTTTATCGAATTCATCAAAGATCACATAGGAACGCCGCCGTATTGGGATGCGCCCTATGTCGAATTATTCAGTAAACGTCAGTAAAATAGGAAACATTGTTCTCAAAACCAGTTATATGTGATTTTAAATTAACTAGGCACTTTTGT
Organism: Shewanella sp. SP1S2-4; assembly: GCF_031932075.1. Classification (NCBI taxonomy): domain Bacteria; kingdom Pseudomonadati; phylum Pseudomonadota; class Gammaproteobacteria; order Alteromonadales; family Shewanellaceae; genus Shewanella; species Shewanella sp. SP1S2-4. The sequence continues at coordinate 246,066 of NZ_JAUOET010000001.1, read as the reverse complement.
GACTATTTAAAATCAATGCTTTAGGTTGAATTGGTGGGTACATTTGCGAATGATTTTTTAGGGTGTTCTAAAGCTGTTTTTTATAACATCCTTGAACTCTGTTCTTAATTGAATACAATGGTGGCAGTTGATTCGGAATGACCTGAGTCCTATACGTTTATTGGAAATGACCCCTTTCAATTTTTGTGTACAGGTCGGCATTAATGCAGTTTTGGATCACAGCCAACAGAAGTTTGAGAACTAAAACAATGTTGGCTCTTTAAACCATCATCCTAGTTTTTGGTTTACCTCAGCCTTATCGCTGAGGTAATTTTTTATTGATGGTTTGTGCAGCCTTGGGTAAGCGTTTTGTCTCCCTGTACCCTAAAGTCGCAACTGTGTGTTAAGTGATGTGAAGGCGAGTGCTAAAGCATAAATTAATACAACAAATATAGTGACCCACAGTGAGAAGGGTTCTGTTATCTAACGGGATAATGGTACCAATAAAAAAGCCACTTTCGAGTGGCTTTTTTATTGGGCGTAGCTTAAGACTTTCATCGATGTCGCTTTAGTCGTGAAGCAGGTTAACAATGCTTCACGGCTAGGCATTAAGGCATTAAAACATCAGGGTATTAGGCCTTCTTCTTGCTGGCTATCCAGAGATCAACTTGTTGCTCTAACACATCCAGCGGTAATGCGCCGTTAGCAAGTACTAGCGTATGGAAGTCGCGGATATCAAATTGACTGCCAAGCTGTTGTTCTGCTTTATGTCTGAGTTCCAGCAGCTTAATCATGCCCACTTTATAGGCTGTCGCTTGCGATGGCATAACGATATGGCGTTCAACCATTTTCACCGCATCCGATTTAGCATTGGGCGTATTATCCACGTAATAGGCAATGCCTTGCTCGCGGGTCCACTTTTTAGCGTGGATACCAGTATCAACGACTAAGCGACATGCACGCCATAGCTCCATTGCTAGACGACCAAAGTCAGAATAGGGATCGGCGTAGAGTCCCATTTCTTTCGGGAAAGATTCGCTATATAAACCCCAGCCCTCGATATACGCGGTATAGCCACCAAATTTGCGGAACTTAGGAATATTTTGCAGCTCTTGGGAAATGGCTATCTGCATATGATGACCCGGAATACCTTCGTGGTAGGCCAGTGCCTCCATTTGGTATTTCGGCATGGCTTTCATGTCATATAGGTTTGCATAGTAGCTACCTGGACGCGAACCATCTGGTGCCGGTTGCTCATAGAAGGCTTTGCCCGCGGATTTTTCTCTAAAGGCTTCAACCTGTTTCACTATCATGGCGGCCTTAGGTTTTACTTTGAACACTTCATCTAAGCGCGATTTCATATTGTCGATGAGCTTAGTCGCCTCAGCTAAATAGGCGGCTTTGCCTTCGGCGGTATTGGGGTAGTAGAACTGGGGATCGTCACGCATGAAGCTAAAGAATTGCTGTAAATCGCCTTTAAAATTGACCTTCTTCATAATGGCGCGCATTTCGTTATGAATACGTTCCACCTCAGAAAGGCCTAAGTCATGGATTTGATCGGCGGTCATATTTGTGGTGGTAGTACGGGCTAAGGCATTATTGTAAAAGGCGGCGCCGTTAGGGAGCTTCCACGCACCATCACGGTCGTCTGCTTTGGTTGCTAAGGTTTTTATGTAACTGATGAGCTTGTTATAGGCGGGCTCGACTTGAGTCACTAGTGCTTGCTCAGCCTGTTTAAGCAGTGTTTGCTTTTCCGTTTCTTGAATCGCTAATGCGTTCACTTTACGGCGAAAATCTGCGAGTAGCGCGCTATCGTCGCTCTTATCAAAAGGCGCACCTTTGATGATGTTTTGGCTGTCTGAAATGACATAAGCGAATACAAACTTAGGCGCAATAATGCCTTTATCTGCGCGGACTTCTAACACTGTCTGTAATTGACTTAAACGTTTAGGCACGCCATTCAAGCGGCTGATATAGGCCTTGGCATCGCTGACATCTGTAATTTGATGTTGGTTAATCAAGAAGGAGGCGATCATAGAGTGGCCGCCATACATCTGATTCACAGGGTAATTATGGTAGCGCCATTGGTCATCTTCGATGTCATTTTGCAGATTTTGTTTGAGTAAGGTGAGGCTGAGGTTTGTTTGTGGATCGAGTTTGGCCGCATCAATCAGATTGACCTGCGCCAGTTGTTTTTTCGTGCGTGCTAGGGCTTTATCATCGGCGGCATCACCCAGTTCATCCCATTTATCATAGTCTTGCTTGATCCCCATATAGGTTTGCGAAATAGGGCTCGCCATGATGTTTTCCATGAAGATGGTTTCGAACAACGCATTGGCTTTGTCTGACTCGGTTTGCACCACTGCATTCATAGGTTCGCTTGCACTGTGTAAGGCTGGCGAGCTTGATGCTGCATATGCGGGAATGGTCAGCAGGGCTGAAAGGGTTAGTGCGACTAAGCTGATTTTAGTTTTTATTGGCATGATCAAGCTTCCTGGATTGAGTTGCATCAATTCTAAAGAAGCTGGACAAGAATGTATGGATATTAATGTTAGAAAATGTGTTAGCAGTAATAGTATTAAACTGCACTATTGACCACTAACACATTATTTATATAGCTATTTTAACGGCAGTGTTAGCAGAATTGTGTCAGTAAATCATTAACAAACATGTGACCTTTACTGGTTAATTGCCAATGTTCAGCGGATTCTGTGAGTAAACCGCGTTGTTTGGCCTTTTCCATTCCTTCGGTCAATGTGTCTCTGTGCTGTCCGGTACGCAGTTCAAATTCTTGCTTAGGGATAGGTGTCATCAGGCGCAGGCGATTCATTAAATATTCAAGCGCGCGATCTTCCTCTGCCACATCAATCGATTCGAAGGTGTAGTTGCTGGCACTCAGATATCCCTTGGGATGTTTAATTTTTACCGTGCGTATAATGCGGTTTTCTTCTGGCAGCGTCACTTTACCGTGGGCGCCACAGCCTATGCCTAGATAATCACCAAACTGCCAGTAGTTGAGATTGTGCTTACATTGGTAACCGGGTTTCGCATAAGCGGATATTTCGTATTGCTCATACCCTAATGCGGCCAGCTTTTGTTGACCTTGCTCATAGATATGCCAGAGCGCTTCGTCATCGGGCAACTGCGGCGGTTTTGAGTGGAATAGGGTGTTGGGCTCAATTGTTAACTGATACCAAGACAGGTGGGGCGGATTCAGCGCCGCTGCCGTGTCGATATCGGCCATCGCTTCAGCAAAACTTTGGTTGGGTAATCCATGCATTAAATCGAGGTTAAAACTCAAGTATCCCGCTTGGCTGGCTTTTTGAGCAGCGACTTGTGCCTCGTTTTGATCGTGAATACGTCCAAGTAAGTTGAGCTTATCCTTAGAAAAACTTTGCACACCGATAGATAAACGAGTGACACCGGCTGCGCGATAGGCACTAAAATCATCGTGTTCTAAGGTGCCAGGGTTGGCTTCCATGGTGATTTCGATATTGTCACTAAAGGGGATTAGCGCATTGGCACCATCGAGTATGCGTTTGATTTGCAAAGCATCGAATAAGGATGGTGTGCCGCCACCGATAAAGATGGTATGGATCTGCCGCCCTTGGACGAGATGTAAATCTTGGCGTAAGTCTTCCAATAGCGCATCAACATAGGCTTCCTGTGGCAGCTCACCATTTTGACCATGGGAGTTAAAGTCGCAGTAAGGACACTTTTGTACGCACCAAGGAATATGGATATACAGACTGAGTGGCGGCAGTTCGAGCTTCATCGCAGTAGTCACGGCAGTTGACGACATTATTGTGCATTCCCGCCAGTTAACACGCCTTGGGCTTGCATGGCAGCGATGAGTTGCACTAGGGCTTTACCACGATGGCTTAAGGCATTTTTCTCGTTGCTGCTGAGCTGTGCCGCGCTACATTGATAATTTTCAGGGATAAAAATCGGATCGTAACCATGGCCATTGTCGCCACGTTGGTTAAAGTCGATTTGGCCTTCCCATGCGGCTTGGCAAATAATTGGGGTTGGATCTTTGGCGTGGCGCATATATACCAGCACGCATTGGAATCTCGCACTGCGAGGTGCTGGCTGGTCTTTTAATGTCTCAAGTAGTTTCAATACGTTGTCTTGATCTTTGGCATTCTCGCCCGCGTAACGCGCTGAATAAATGCCGGGAGCGCCTTGGAGTAAATCCACTTCTAAACCTGAATCATCGGCAATGGCCGCAAGTCCGGTGATTTCGGCGGCATGTCTGGCTTTGATAATAGCATTTTCGACAAAAGTGGTGCCCGTTTCGGCCACTTCGCTGACATTAAACTGACTCTGCGGCAGTACAGTGACACCGTAGCTGGCGAGCATTTGATCGAATTCGGCGAGTTTGCCTTTGTTGCCACTGGCGAGGACGATTTGTTGCATGGAACACCTATATCATTGGGGCGACTTATACTGCGGCAATGATACCCAAGCTGAGGGCTAAAGGACAGGAAAAGGGCGGGACGGTACAGACTTGTATCGTCCCAAAGTTACTTATGTATTGCGGTAATCTCAGCTTGGCTTATTCGACGTAGAATTTTTGCTTGAACTGCAAGTTGGTATTTAATTGATTACCATGCTTGATCGCGATATTGAAGTTTATCTCCTGATCATCGCGGTAAGGAACTTCGGCAATATAATAAATCGCATCACCTTCACGGATCTCTTTGAAGGTTAAGTTGATTCGAGCATCTAATAAGTTATTGGCGACACCGGTAATTTCAACGGGTACTGCGGGTTTATTCGCTTCGCTGATATCTAACACCGCAATGTTGATAATGCCTGTATAGCTACTGCGCTGAATGCCATAGGATTTGGCTATGCTAGGCGTCAAAAAAGTACTGCCAAGTGCCATATAATGAATGTCAAAATTGCCGACAGTTTCTTTTTGCTCTGCGTTTGCAACACCACAAAGGCTAGCGGTGAGGGCTAATACAGCCAGAATATTACGGAACATGATGGGATACCTCATATTAGGGAATGTTTGAGTATAGGTCGCTGTGACTATTGTTTATGTTTATCTGTTTATCGATAAATTAACCGCATTCAAAGAAGTATTTTGGTTTTTAGCCTTTCAAGAGTATTAGCTCAGCTAGTTTGTCCCATTAGCTCAGTAATGATGCTTGGGATGATCTTTGGGTCAATCACGCGGATTTGCTTATGCCGACCAAGTTCACCTTTCATTATATGAATGTCGCTCTTGGGCACTTTAAAGGTCTTTGCTAAGTACTTGCTTAAATGGGCATTGGCCTTGCCATCAATAGGCGGCGCAGTGATGGCTACTTTTAGCTCATCACCGTGCAGTCCTACAATTTGATCTCGGCTGGCCTTAGGCTGAATGTAGAGATTAAGCAGCAAGTCACCTTGCTGCAAAGTCACTGCACTCATTAGATCACAGCCCAATAAGGAACATATTGAGCAAGTAACATATTGAGGAAATTCATACCTATAATCACTAACATCACAGATAAATCTAAGCCACCAATTGGCGGTATGATACGGCGGATTGGGGCTAATACAGGTTCAGTTAACTGACCCATGATCATCACAATTGGGTTATAACCTTGGTTAAACCAACTTAATATTGCGCGTATCAACAGCATCCAAAACAGCAATACCCCTGCTTTTTTGATCACAGACACAACGGCAAACATTAGAAACAGCATTATGTCTATGCCACCGCCTGCGATAAGGCTGATCAGCAGTACTTTGACCATCACGACCAGCAACGCGAGGACGAATGATGCGGTATCAAACCGTCCTAAGGAAGGCAGAATACGGCGCATTGGCGCGATGAGCGGGTGAGTCGCTTTGACAATAAATTGGCTAAAAGGATTGTAAAAATCCGCCCTTGCCAGTTGCAGCCATATCCGCAAAATCACCACCATCAAATACAAGTCGAATAGTGTGGTGATTAAAAAGGTAAATGCATTCATCGAGATTTCTACCTATTAAAGTCCGATATAAAAACGCGTTAGTGGAAATTAAAATGTCTTAGCCATTTCTTCTGCACGTTTAATGCAGTTTTTCATAGCTTTTTTTACTAAACCACGCATATCCGCAGCTTCAAATGTCGCCAGCGCCTGTGCGGTGGTACCGCCCTTTGAGGTGACATTCTCCCTTAGATTACCTAAGGTCAGTTGTGGATTTTGCTTTGCCATCATAGCAGCGCCGAGCGCGGCTTGCTGCACTAAAGTTCTGGCTTTGTCTTCATCCATTCCCATTTCTTTGCCTGCATCTATCATAGACTCCATTAGCAAAAAGAAATAAGCCGGTGAACTGCCCGATAGTGCAATCACTTGATCTAATTCAGACTCTTCATTAACCCACACAATTTCGCCGCCGCTAGACATCAAACGATCGCAAATGGCTTTTTGCTCGGTAGAAATAGCCTGAGGCGCATAGAGGCCTGTCATACCTACACTAATCTGCATTGGTGTATTGGGCATAGCGCGAATAAGTTTAATATCCTGCGCCAGGTAATCGGTATAACGCTTTGCTTTAATGCCTGCAGCAATAGTGATGACTAACTTTTGCGACATGTCTACAGTTTGTAATGCTTCACACACTTGCTGCATCAATTGCGGTTTTACCGACAGCACTATGACATCGGCAGCTTGTGCTGCAGCTAAATTATCTTGAGAAACCAAAATCCCTAAATCGGCTTTTAGTGTATCGAGTTTTCCTTGGCTAGGATTGGTCGCTTGGATGAGTTGAGCAGGATAGCCGCTATGAACTAGGCCACTGATGATGCTGCGCGTCATATTGCCGGCACCGATAAAGCAGATTTTCTGTTGATCCATTTGATTCTCTTCAGTGTGTTAACCGTTAATTTGTAACAGATTCACCTTAAATTAAGATGATAAAACAGTTAGTCATTTGAATGTCAGAGCCAGATTTAGTCGACTCTCGCTAATTGATCTTAAATATTGCGCTCTTTAATACAGTATTTGGGCATAAAGCCTTAAAAACAAGGTCAAGTTCGCACACTGACCTTGAACTTCATGCCTCGAGTGAGTTTACGCCGCGTAATTGCGCTCACCAAAAATGGCACTGCCAATACGCACCATAGTTGAACCGCAGCTAATCGCTGCATCTAGGTCATTACTCATCCCCATGGAAAGCGTGTCTACACTAGGGTAATGCGATTTAAGCTCTTGAAATAGATTGTTTAACATAGAAAACTCTTTAAGCTGTAACTCAGTATCTGCGGTAGCCGTTGGGATCGCCATTAGGCCTCTCAGTGCGAGATTAGGTAGCTGAGCGATCAGTTCGGCCAGTGGCAGCATTTGCGCCGCATCTATGCCAGATTTTGTGTCTTCAGCACTGATATTAATTTGAATGCAGACGTTCAATGGCGCTAATTCAGCTGGACGTTGATCATTGAGACGTTGGGCAATTTTGTCGCGCGAGACAGTGTGCATCCAATCGAAATGCTGGGCGACTATGCTGGTTTTGTTGGATTGGAGTGGCCCGATAAAGTGCCATTCAATGTCCGGAAAATCCCCCTTTAGTGCGGTAATTTTCTCCGCGCCTTCTTGGACATAGTTTTCGCCAAAGCAACGCTGACCCGCTTGATAGGCTGCTATAATGTCTTCAATAGGTTTGGTCTTGCTGACGGCAAGTAAGCTAATACTGCTAGGTTGGCGTGCACATTTTTGCGCCGCTTGTGCGATCCTGCGCTGGGCGATTGCGAGTCTGTCTGCTATTGTTGTCATGATGTAATTATCTAGTTGCAAGGATATCCCAAACGATGGAAATCACTGAGTTATTGGCATTTAGTGTAAAACACAAAGCCTCGGATCTACACCTTTCTGCAGGGATATCTCCCATGATCCGTGTCGACGGTGAAGTGAGAAAAATTAACCTGCCCGCGCTCGATCACCAAGGCGTACACAGCCTAGTGTACGACATAATGAATGATAAGCAGCGCAAGGACTACGAAGAACATTTAGAAATCGATTTCTCGTTCGAAGTCCCTAATCTTGCACGTTTTCGTGTTAACGCATTCAATCAATCCCGTGGTGCTGCGGCCGTATTTCGTACCATTCCTAGCGACATCTTGTCACTTGAGCAATTAGGTGCGCCGGAGATTTTTAAAAAAATCGCCAGTTTCCCTCGGGGATTAGTCCTAGTGACTGGGCCAACAGGTTCAGGTAAGAGTACCACACTTGCCGCTATGGTGGATTACGTTAACGAAAATCGACACGATCACATCTTAACCATTGAAGATCCTATCGAATTCGTTCACCAAAATAAGCAATGTTTGATTAACCAGCGTGAAGTTCACCGCCATACCCACAGCTTTAATGCGGCGCTTAGAAGCGCACTACGTGAAGATCCGGACGTGATTTTAGTCGGTGAGATGCGTGACCTTGAAACCATTCGTTTGGCGATGACCGCCGCAGAAACGGGCCACTTAGTGTTTGGTACCTTGCATACCACCTCCGCCGCGAAAACCATTGACCGTGTGGTCGACGTATTCCCCGCCGGTGAAAAAGACATGGTGCGCACTATGTTGTCGGAATCGCTGCAAGCGGTTATTTCGCAAACCCTGATTAAAAAGGTAGGCGGAGGCCGTGTCGCCGCCCATGAAATCATGATGGGCACTCCCGCTATTCGTAACCTTATTCGTGAAGACAAAGTGGCGCAAATGTATTCGGCGATTCAAACCGGTATGGCCCACGGAATGCAGACCTTAGAGCAGTGTTTACAGAACTTAGTCAATCGCGGTCTTATCACCCGTGAAGATGCAATGGCGAAGAGTTCGAATAAACAAGCGACATTTTAAGGATTTATGATGGATGTTCTTCCGTTTTTAAAAGTGATCGTTGAGCGCAAAGCCTCCGACTTGTTCATCACAGCAGGCTTTCCGCCAAGTGCTAAGATTGACGGTGAATTGCGTCCCTTGGCCGAAAGTGCCTTTACTCCGGCACAATCACTGGATTTTGTTGAATCCTTAATGACCGAAGCGCAGAAACAAGAGTTTCATTCGAGTCGTGAGTGTAACTTTGCTTTTGCGGCAAAGGATTTAGGTCGTTTTCGGGTAAGCGCCTTCTGGCAGCGTGAATCGTCAGGCTGCGTGATGCGTCGTATCGAAACTAAAATCCCTGACGTCGATGATTTAAAACTGCCACCCATTCTGAAAGATCTGGTGATGAGCAAACGGGGTCTTATCATTATGGTGGGCGGAACGGGGACGGGTAAGTCAACGTCCTTAGCGGCCTTGGTAGGCTATCGCAATGCCCATGCCCGTGGTCATATTTTAACTATCGAAGATCCCGTCGAATTTGTTCACGACCACAGAAAAAGTATTATCACCCAACGTGAAGTCGGCATAGATACTGAGTCTTTTGATGCGGCGCTAAAAAGCTCTCTTCGCCAAGCCCCCGATGTGATCTTGATTGGTGAAATTCGTACCCAAGAAACGATGGAGTTCGCGTTGTCATTTGCGGAAACGGGTCACCTTTGTATGGCAACCTTGCATGCCAACAATGCCAACCAAGCATTAGACCGGATTATGCATCTCGTGCCTGAGAGTAAACATCAACAATTGTTGTTCGATTTGTCATTGAATTTGCGCGGTATTGTGGCTCAGCAATTGATCCCAAAAGTCGATGGCACAGGGCGCCGCGCCGCGATTGAAGTCTTGATTAACACCCCAAGGGTGGCAAGTTTAATTGCGAAAAACGAGCTGCACTTGCTCAAAGAAACCATGGCCAAATCCAACGAGCAGGGCATGCAGACGTTCGATCAGGCCTTGCTCAAACTTTATATTGATGGCGAGATTAGTTACGCCGATGCGCTGCACCATGCTGATTCACCGAACGATTTACGTTTGATGATTAAATTACAGAATAAAGAATCCACGGGCTCAGGCTTTATGGAAGGTGTCACCTTAGACATGGACTAACGCGATAGTCAGGTTCTAGGTTAAGCAGCTCTTTATGGGCTGCTTTTTGTTGGTGTCGTTAGATTTTCGTTCAGCTCAATCGGTTTTACTTCATCGCTATGCGGTCGTTAACCATAGCTTTTATTTTTTAATTCAATATGATCTTTACCTAGTACGTTTACGTAATGTACCGGTAAAGGAGAAAGCAATGAAAAAATTACCTATGATATTCGCTATGACAGCGAGCTTGATGAGTGTTGGCTCTATGGCGGCCACTTGTCCTGAGTATTTAAACCTTGAAGTACGAAAATTACATTCTGAAGAGACAGTTAATCTGTGTGAATTGACTCAGGGAAAGCCAGTGTTGATTGTTAACACTGCGAGTAACTGTGGTTATACCCCGCAGTTTAAAGCGCTCGAAGCTCTGCATGAAAACTATAAAGACAAAGGCTTAGTGGTTATTGGTTTCCCATCGGATGATTTTTTCCAAGAAGAAAATGATGAGAAAGACACGGCTAAGGTGTGTTACATCAATTACGGTGTGACTTTCACTATGCTGTCGACTTCGGCTGTGCGTGGCAGTGACGCCAATAGCGTATTTAAATACTTAGCCGAGAAAACCGGTGCGCCTAAGTGGAATTTCTACAAGTATGTCGTTAGCGGCGATGGCGCGGTTGTGCAACAGTTCAATTCTAAAGTGAAGCCAGATAGCGAAGAGCTTAAGCAAGCAATAGAATCTGTACTTTAATTTTATAAGTATTTATTAATTAAGAGGCTGTTTTGGCTAAATTTTCAGGCTTATCCAAAGAAGTTGGACACGGACAACGCGGCAAAGTGGGCGTGCTGTTATTAAATTTAGGTACGCCAGATGCACCCACAGCATCGGCTGTTAGGCGTTATCTAGCTGAGTTCTTAGCGGATCCCCGCGTAGTCGAAATTCCTAAATTAGTGTGGATGATGATTTTACACGGGATCATTTTGCGGGTACGCCCAGCAAAATCGGCGGCGTTATACCAGAAGGTATGGACGGCGGCTGGCTCACCGTTAATGGACATTAGTTTGCGTCAAACGGCGAAGTTAGCGAATAAACTTAACGCCGATAACCATGATGTTTCTGTCCATTTAGCAATGCGTTATGGCAGTCCATCGGTTGCCAGTACATTGCAAACTATGCATCAAAATGGCATTGATAAAATCGTGGTGTTACCCCTGTATCCCCAATATGCGGCGCCCACTACGGGTTCTGCTTTTGATGCGATTGCGGCTGAGTTGTCTAAATGGCGCTATATTCCATCGTTGCATTTTATTAATACTTATCATGACAATGCTGATTTTATTAATGCATTAGCGAGTTCGATCACGGCTGATTTTGAAGCCCATGGTAAACCGCAAAAATTGGTGTTGTCTTATCATGGTATGCCTGAGCGTAATTTGCATTTAGGCGATCCATATTACTGCTTCTGCATGAAAACGACTCGACTAGTTACTGAAAAGCTTGGGTTAGGTAAAGATGAGTTTGTGATGACATTCCAATCGCGTTTTGGTAAAGCTAAATGGCTACAACCTTATACTGATGCGACTTTGAAAGCGTTGCCGCAACAAGGCGTGCGCGATATTGCTATCGTTTGCCCCGCTTTTAGCGCCGATTGTTTAGAAACGCTGGAAGAAATTGTTGGTGAGAATGGTCATCTCTTTGCCGAGGCGGGTGGTGAGAAGTTCCGTTACATTGCTGCACTAAACGATGATGATGCGCACATTACTATGATGGCCAACTTAGTGAAGCCACATTTTTGATGCGATAATTTATCGGGTTAAACATCAAACTGAAAAGGATAAGGCAACTTATCCTTTTCTTTTTTCTGTGGTTTTATTTATTGTGGCATTACTTGCCGAAGTTATTTTCGAAGTAGCTTTCAATAATCAGTACGGCAGACACAGCATCGACTTGGCCTTTGGTGAGCGCCTTGAATCCGCCTAACTCGAATAATCTTGCCTTAGCATCGGTAGTGGTTAATCGCTCATCTTGAGTGGCGATTTTGACTTTGAACTTAGCATTGATACGGTTCGCAAATTTACGCGCCCTGTGGGTCATATCTTGCTCAGTGCCATCCATGTTTAAGGGCAGACCAACAACCACTAGGTCGGGTTGCCACTCTTTGATTAAATCGCCTATCTGATCCCAGTTGGGGATCCCATCGACGGCTTTGATTGACAATAATGGCGTGGCGCTAGCGGTGATTTCTTGGCCTATAGCCACACCAATACTTTTAGTACCAAAATCAAAGCCTAATACGGTTTTCGAATTCATAGTGTGCTGACTTATATTAAGAAATAGGCTTAAGCGTGACCCGCTTGAGCTGAAACCTGCCAAGCATCAAATCCAAGAGCTCGGCTGGCCTGTGGCCAACGGTCTTCGTGTTTAATGTCAAACAAGAGTGCATTGGTTGCTGGAATCGTTAGCCAAGAATTATCGGCAAGCTCTTGTTCGAGCTGATCTTTGCTCCATCCAGCATATCCTAAGGCGACGAGGAATTTCTCTGGCGATCTGTTGCTTCCTATCGCGGTTAACACATCGCGTGAGGTAGTTAGCATTAAACCACAACCCAGATCTGTGCTGTTGGCCCAATAGGGCTGAGAGGTATGCAGTACAAAGCCACGATCTTGGGAAACGGGTCCGCCCATCATGACATTGGCATTGAACGCTAAATCGGTGGAGACTTGCTCAGCTGGCAAATCCATTTGTTCTAATAGCGAATTAACTTCGATACCGAGCGGTTTATTGATCACCAGTCCCATGGCGCCTTTGGCATCATGTTCACAGATATAGATGACTGAGCGTTCAAAAAACGTATCGTGCAGTGAAGGCATGGCAATTAAGAAATGGTTCTGCAAACTCTCCATTAAACTACTCCGTTCGATGTGGCTAAGTTGATCTAGCATGCTGCTATATTGCTAAGTCGGGCGAGATTAACCGCCAGCTAATTTAACTTTGTAGTTCTGCTTCTCAAGCAATAGCTTTAATTGCTCGCGGTTATCGGTTTGGACCTCAATAGTGAAATCTTTAACCGTGCCACCACAACCACATTGTTTTTTAAGGGTTTGAGCCATTGCTTTTAACGCGGTTTCATCGAGACCTAGGCCTGAGATAATCGAAACGCCTTTGCCTTTGCGGCCCTTACTGTCTCTATGGATCCTGACTATACCGTCGGATTCAGGAATCGCTTTAGTGACGGGCTCTGCATTAATACGGCCTTTGTCGGTGCTGTACACTAAGGATACATTAGGATCTGCTTTCATAGATTTCATTCATTGGTGTTAAAAGATGACTTATACCCGTTGAGTTTATCAAATTTGCAGGGGTTCTGGGAGGTAAAAAAAGACCACTTGAGGATTATCCTTAAGTGGTCTGAACAAAATGCTAACTCTTTGCAGGGAAGTAAGCATATTTTTGAAAAAGGGAGCGTTATCCGCCGTTTTAATTCATGCGCATAAAGACCATGACGATCAGCGCTACTGCTGTCAGTAAGGCGCTGGGCATAATAAATTTATGCAGCTTAGGTAGCGCAATTAAGCAGGCGGTGGTTACAAAGCCGAATGCGGCGACTGTTGCATAATTAGTGCCATTCGCGACGGCATCGATGACCAACCAGCCAAGTACAATGAGAGGTAAAATCAGTAAGCTGACGGGTAAATGACGCTTTATCTTAGCGTTATTTGCCTCGAGTGAGATTTTTTCTGGCGCAAGGAAAAAAATGGCTGATGCAACCAAAAACGCGCTAATAAACCAGTACATTTCATTACTCCTTCAATCTCAATTGATAATCATTATCATCTTTGATCTTGCTGAAGTCAAGCTGAATGAGATGCTGCTTTTTAATCAATTGAGTTGTAGATCAGATGATTGCTCTGTAAGCTAAATTCATATCTCTGATACTTGTCTTTGTTCGGTTTGAACATCTGAGGAAATTAAGATGAAAAATATTTTTGTAGCTTTAGCCGTGCTGGCATTAAGTGCCTGTAGCTCGATGAAGTCTGGTTGGGACTATGATCCTAGCGCCAATTTTACCCAATATAAAACCTATGCCTGGGTTGCTCAGAAAGCCGATTCTGCCGGATATCATCTTGATGGCTTGATGGATCAAAGAGTAAGAGAGGCGGTTAATAGCCAGTTAGCGAGTAAAGGCATGACATTAGTCGATGCGAAAGACGCTGATGTATTGGTGAACTACCTGACCAAAGTCGATAAGAAAATCAATGTTGATACCTTCAATAGTAATTTTGGCTACAACCCATACTATGGTCCAGGATGGGGTTGGGGCGGCAATATGCAGACCCAAACTACAGTGAGAGAATATGAAGTTGGTACTCTGATTATTGATTTAGTTGATAATAAAACTACTAAGCTTATCTGGCGTGGTTCTGTTGCCGATACCATTCGCGACAAAAATACCCCAGAAGAAAGAGTACAGATCATCAATCAAGCGGTGGGCAGTGTGATGGCAAATTATCCCCCTAAGCCTGACACTAAGTAGTTCTGACTCAGTTTGAATGAAAATTAAGCGGCCTGAGGGCCGCTTTTTTGTGGCTGATTTTTATGCGTTTTGCCCATTCGATTAGATGATCTGCAGTTATTTATCATCTGATTGAATTTACGTTATTAATACTTATTAAAAATTTTAGTTATCTAAATAGACGTGAGAAGTAGTTTTGCGCATAACTGGCTATTTTATTTGCAATTTATACAGTGCTATTTTGTGGTTGTAGGTATTGGCAATTCATTATTGATGAAATGATGAATTAATTTTTCTAATGATCAATTCAAAATAAAATCATTATAGAACTGAGGGTTTCTCAGGCAGAATCTGTTTCTTTACCTTGTTGGTAGTAGCAAAGATGCATGAGACGCAGATTATTGGATTACTTTGGCTGATTGGTATCATTGCCGAGGCTATGACGGGCGCTCTGGCGGCGGGTCGCAAGCAGATGGATTTGTTTGGTGTAGTGATCATTGGCTGCGCAACGGCGATTGGTGGCGGCACACTAAGGGACATGATGCTCGGCAATTACCCCTTAATTTGGGTTGAGCACGTGAATTACCTTATTGCGATTGCATTCGCTTCTTTGCTCACTGTCGCTATCGCCCCTGTGATGCGTTATCTATCTAAGTTGTTTTTAGCTATCGATGCTTTAGGGTTAGCCGTGTTCTCTATCGTGGGCGCGCAGAAGACCTTGATGCTGGGATTTAGCCCAACGATTGCCGTGGTGATGGGATTGGTGACGGGCGTTTTTGGTGGCGTTATCCGCGATATCCTGTGTAATCAAGTGCCTTTGATTTTTAAGAAAGAACTCTACGCGGTGATTTCACTACTGACGGCAGGCTTGTATATCGTCTTAAAAGCCTATCAATTAACCGAGTGGATTAATCTGGTTATTTGTCTGAGCGTTGGTTTTAGCCTGCGGATGTTAGCGCTGCGCTATCATTGGTCTATGCCGACCTTTGATTATCAGGCCAATGGCGATCAGCACACACATTAGATCGTATAAAATCGTAGATATACAATCGTAAAACAAAAGGGCAGCTAATGCTGCCCTGTTTTTTAGCGGTAAATTACTGCTGGGCTTGAATGGTTTTCAGCGCTTCAAGTGCGGCATCATAGTTAGGATGCTCGGTGATATTCGGAACTAACTCTTGGTATTGGAGTTTACCTTCGGCATCTATGATGAAAATAGCTCTCGCGAGCAAGCCGTAATCTTGAATCAACAAGCCATATTTTTCACCAAAATCACGCCAGACGGAATCCGATAGTACTTTGATTTTATCTACGTTTTCTACTTTGCAGAAACGTTTCTGTGCGAAGGGTAAATCGGCACTGATGGTTAGCATGACCACGTCATCGGAAAAATGGCCTACTTCGCTGTTGAAACGTTTAGTTTGTAGTGCACACACGCCCGTATCTAAGCTTGGTACGGCACTTATCAGCACGGTTTTACCCTTAAAGTCGCTTAGCATAACTGGCGCAAAATGATCATCAACCACTTTGAATCCTGGCGCCATTTGCGACAGCTTAGGTAACTTGCCTTCCAAGGTGACGGTTTTTTCACCCATAAGAACCTGAGTTTTCTCACTGGCAAGCACATTGGGGCTTATCAGCACTAAGCCATAAATGCAGCTGGCGGCTAAAAATGATACGTATTTTTGCATTGAATTTCCTCGCACATGAATATCTGTGCCTTCGCTAATATCTGTCCTTTAAGGTACGCTAAAATGCTACGCGGAACCATAAAAAAAGGCCGGCAATTGCCGACCTTGGTTATTCATTTAGGGTTATTTGCTGAGTGGCAATTCTTTGACATGAATATCCATTTGTGGGAATGGAATACCGATATCTGCTGCATCTAATGCATTTTTGATTTGCTCAAGCAGTTGGAAACGAGCCGTCCAATAATCAGCCGTTTTTACCCAAGGGCGAACCACGAAATTAATTGAAGAGTTCGCTAATTCAGCCAGTCCAACTGTATATGATGGATCTTTTAACACATATTGATTGTTGTCTAAAATCTCAGTTAAGATTTTCTTCGTGAGTGCGATATCGGCAGAATAAGATACGCCAATCACTAAATCGATACGGCGAGTATCCATTGCCGAATAGTTAGTGATAGTGCCATTCATGATGGATGAATTTGGCGCCACAATAACCTTGTTGTCTGGTGTGCGAAGTTTGGTTGAGAATATGGTGATTTCATCAACAGTACCGGCAATGCCAGCGGCTTCAATATAGTCACCAACGCGGCAAGGGCGGAATAACACCATTAACACGCCAGATGCGAAGTTAGACAGAGAACCCTGTAGCGCTAAACCCACCGCTAAACCAGCGGCACCGATAACGGCGACCAATGATGCGGTTTGTACGCCAATTTGGCCTAAGGTGGCAATCACTGCGAAAACAAACACAATTGCCCAAGCGAGGTTTGCGACAAATGAAACAACAGTCGGATCAACTTTACGGCTGTTCAGTAATTTACGAACCAGCTTTTGTGCTACGCCGGCAAAGTATTTACCAACAAAGAAAATGATAATGGCAAATAAAACTTTTAAGCCATAAGTCACAATCAGATCCGGTGCTTGCTTTAATAAACCTTCAAGGTTTTCCATTGAATAACTCCCTAAATATACGCTAACTAAAACTATTTATTATTGACGATAAATTGTACTCGTCGATTTAAACTGCGCCCTTCGCTAGAACGGTTGTCCGCTACAGGTTCAGATATACCTTTACCCATTACGGTAAAGCGATTTGGATTAAAGCCATAATCTTCAACCAAAATACGTTTCACATTTTGAGCGCGCTGAAGTGACAACTGATAATTAAACTCAGGCGTGCCAACGATATCCGTGTGACCCACTAAGGTTAATGCGACATCATTCGCTGCTAAATATGCTTTCACTAAGGCTAAAGTTTTCCATTGCGAAAAGTCAACTTCGGCAATGGCAAATTCAAAATACACCACAGCGGTAGAAATATTATGACAATCTGCGCTGAACTCAGCATTGGGATTGCTCGTACTACAATCTGCCGATGCAGTCGCTTCCACCTCGACCTCTTCAACACAGCCATTGGCCATTACTTGCGTGTCTGGCGCTGTGTTAGGGCAGGCATCTTTGATGTCAGGCACGCCATCTTGGTCAGTATCAGACCAAGCGAATACTTGCGATGTTAGGCTTAAACTTAATAGTAAAATTACCAGCTGAATCCATCGAGATTGGGAGTTTTTCACTACAAATCACCTATTGAACGATAAGTACTAGTCAAAATTACTAAAGTGATCGCATGGTTGTAGCATGACCATCTTAGTGCGGCATTCTATCGACTTAGGCGCATTTCGCCAAGTGAAACGCGCTCACGTGTCGACTCGTCGACAGACATATATCGGCAATATCTTGAGTATGTTTATGTTTTTATGAGTTCTAGCAACTATTCAGATTATCACTTCGCCCATGTATTCACGTTTGAAGTCAGTAAAATGCTTAGTAAGCATGATGATAAACTATACAAAATAAGCCTTTGGCGCTAGAGTCTTGAGCCCATTAAGCGCCAACCAAACCTTAAGTTGAGGACGAGATGATAGATTTACGCAGTGATACTGTTACCCAGCCAACAGCAGCGATGCGATTAGCCATGTCCAGAGCCGAAGTAGGTGACGATGTTTACGGTGATGATCCCACGGTAAATAGTTTGCAGGATATGGCCGCAGAGATGTTTGGCTTTGAAAGCGCATTATTTACCTGTTCAGGTACGCAGGCGAATTTATTGGCTTTGATGGCCCACTGTGAGCGTGGTGATGAGTATCTGTGCGGCCAGCAGGCCCATAACTATAAATTTGAGGGTGGCGGTGCCGCTGTCTTAGGCAGCATTCAACCTCAACCTTTGTTGAATCAAGTCGATGGCACCATTGCCTTGGCCGATATTGAAGCCGCCATTAAGCCTGACGATATCCACTTTGCCCGCACGCGTTTGCTCAGTTTAGAGAATACTATTGGCGGTAAAGTGATCCCGCAAAGCTATTTGGCGGATGCGCAGGCATTGGCCTTTCATCGCGGATTAAAAATCCATCTCGACGGCGCGCGAGTTGCTAATGCGGCTGTGGCGCAGAATATCGCGATAAGTGATATCACGGCGCACTTTGATTCTGTGTCGATTTGCCTGTCAAAAGGGTTATGCGCGCCAGTTGGCTCATTACTCTTAGGTGACGAGCGTTTGATTAAGAAAGCTATTCGCTGGCGTAAAATGCTTGGTGGCGGCATGCGTCAAGCTGGGATACTTGCAGCGGCAGGTAAGCTTGCTTTAACTGAACAAGTGCAACGACTGAGTGAAGATCATGACAACGCGGCGTATTTGGCTCGCCAGTTGGCCGAGCTGAGTGAGTTCGACGTCGATTTAGCCGCAGTACAAACCAATATGTTATTTGCCAAATTAGCGCCTCAAGTTGATGCGGATTTATTGGCGAAACACTGTCGAGCGGAAGGCATTCTGATAAGTCCTGGCCGCACGATTCGACTTGTGACTCACAAAGATGTGAGCCGTCAGGATATAGATAACGTGCTTCGGGTTATGAAGCAGTACTTCACTGCCTAAACGCAGCTTGTTTTTAAACCTCTAAATGCCCGAGCTTTGCCTCGGGCATTTTTATTTGCGGGTATAACTAGGTGTTGAATTATTGAACAATTAACTGTTGATTGGTAAAAACAAGCCTTAGACCACGGGCGAAATATTTGTGCTTATCTATACTCAAAACAAGAAAGTTTTATTGCTAAGGTAAATTTGGGTTGAAGCCTAATAACAATACTAATAAAGGGGTCGATTATTGGACAAATCGGATCAGTGAATTAGAAATGCCCGCACTGTGTTCGACTGTTAAATCGCTAGAAAAGCTCGCCAAGGATGACGTTTCCTCTCTCGCATTACTTGGGCGTAGCGTGATGCACGATAACGCCTTAACCTCTCGTATTCTTCGAGTCGCCAATAGTGCTATTTACCATAAAGGAAGTAGCCAAATCTCCACCGTTAGCCGCGCCGCCATAGTGCTGGGTTTCGATGCGGTGCGAAATATCTGTATCACAGCTAAGTTACTCTCAAGTTTGTTGGAGAGTAAAAATCTCGCGCCCAATGTCTATCAAAGGTTAATTAAGTTGATGGCCAAAGCATTTCAAGCGGCCATGATTGCGCGGATGATGTTGAGTCATCATGACGAGGAGATGCAGGAGGAAGCCTTTATTGCCTCTTTGTTGTATCACATCGGCGAGAGCGCTTTTTGGAGTATTGGGGGCGAATTTACCGAAGAGTTAGATTTAATGCTCAGCCAATGTGAAACGCCCGCCGAAGAGAGAAGTGCTACCCGCGAAGCCCTTGGTGCTTCTTTTTTACAACTCACCCAGAGTATTGCCCGCAATTGGGGATTGGGGGAGTTGTTGATCCAAGCATTGAATTATCCAGAGGATCAGCGGTCAGATATTCGGGCTATTTTTCTTGCCGATAAGCTCTGCGACATTTTATCGCAACCCGTTCTCGATAAGCTCGAGTTATCGAAACGTATGACTCAAGCGGCGAGTTTTACTGGGCTAGAAGAAAAAGAGTTTTTGGTACGAATGCAACGCTGCGCGAATGCGACCCATAAGTTGGCAGAAGTGTACGGTGCTAAAGTGTTACTCGATTACTTGCCCGATCCTAAACGTATTGTCGCCGCTGAACCCGATCTACCTCCCATTCCGTTAGATATGCCAGTCTATCAAGTTAACTTGAATATTCAGTTAGCTAAGTTGCGTGAATTGACAGGTTTTGCCATTAATAAAGCAGATTTCAATCAGATAATGCAGACGGTTCTTGAAGGTGTTCTTGAGGGCGTGGGTGTTGACCGCTGCGGTGTTTTGTTGTTATCGCCAAGCCGTAAACAGCTCCAGCCTAGGGTGATATTGGGCCGTGATGCCGATGCGATAAAACAAGAGTTTATTATCGATTTGAGTGACAAACGTGGGCTATTTCATCAAGCGATGGAGCATAAGGCGCCACTTTGGGTGGATGATCCCTGTTCTAAAAAATGGCAGGAGCAGTGCAAGGAATTGCAGGCGCGGCATGTATCACGGCAGGGGTTTTTACTGGCGCCTTTGTTGGTTGATAGCAAAGTGATCGGGTTTTATTACGCTGATCGTGGTCCTTCACAAAGGGCGTTTGAAGAAGTGGATTTTCAAAGTTTTATCCACTTCTCCCAATTGGCGAATGTGTGTTTCACCGTGTCCTTAAGATAGCGTTTGCTTTTAGCAGCTTTATCTTAAAGCTGCTTTTTTGAAACCGTACAATTTGAAACCGAACAATTTGAAACAGCGATGCTATCTAAATCTCACTTTTATAAATTGTACGCTTTCGAAACCCTATTCGGCGGAGTGCGGCATCATTGTTTATTTGCGGCTTTGATCTCGGCGGTGATCTGTTTCGCTATCTCATTGGGGATTGGGAAACTTAAGTGGTATTGCGCAATTTTCCAGTTGCCATCGGTTTTGATCAAAGTACCGGTTCCTCGACTGACACCATAGGCGGGGCTATTCAATAACTCGTCGAACAATATGACGTCGCCATGTTGGATTAAATGCCGCTCCGTTAAATCATAGCGCCAACCTTTTGTAGGGCGGGAGTAATGTTCAAATTCCGCCATTCCCCAACGCTCACTCGCATCCGTCCCAATAAAAATGCCGTCTTTTCGGTACAGGGCAAAATACTTATCCCAATCGGCATCGCTTGAATATTGGTTGAGTAAATCCAACACCTGAGCTGCCGCTTGTTGATCTGGACTCGAAGCCGTTTGAGCGCTTTGTACTTGCGTATTTTGTGCTTGAGCGCTTTGTATTGGCCAGTCCTGTGCCTGTGCGCTTACATTAAGGCCGCCGAGCATTAACGCACTGAGCAGTAACCCTAAGCTAATGCGAATAATATTAGTGGCACGACTGGCTTTAGTCGCGCGACTCATATTAGCGGCGCGATTAACAGTGGTACCTTTAACTGCGAATGCATGAGTGTCTTTGAGCATTTAGTGTGCCTCTACTTTTATGGGTTAATGCCAGTTTATCGGATCGAGTTGATAAAAGCGGCTCAGTTCCCGATACAAGTCTGGGTGTTGTTGGTAGAAATCCTCTGGCTTTTCAAAAAAGACTTCAGTAATAACGGCAAAAAATTCAGCGGGATTCGTCGCACCATAGTAATTAAATAATGAGGGCGTGCCAAAGTTCGCGCTGTGCTGTAATTGGGTGAAGGCTTTACTTAGCACTTCGGACCAAGTGCTGTAATCGGCAAAATGTTGCAGTATCGGCGCTCCATTAGCTTGGCCGTCTTCTTGATCGAGCTGATGGGCAAACTCGTGGATCACGACATTATTGCCATCGTGGGGATCTGCGGCGCCGTCTAAGGTATTTTTCCACGAGAGCACCACTTTGCCGTATTCCCAAGATTCGCCCGCCAGCACATTGCGCTGTTCCCACACAATACCGCTGGTGTCTCTATGTTGATTATTAACGATAAAGGCATCGGGATAGACCAAAATTTGTTTCAGTTTGGGGTAAAAGTCTGTTTTTCGATTGAGCAGCAGGAGGCACGCCTGTGCTGCGATAGTGACTCTCACTTCATCGGTGATCTCGAAATCATCGCAGCCAACAAACTCCTTTTCATCGATGAAGATTTGGATAAGCCGTTTGAGCTGTAGCTGTAAATCTGTCGGTAACGCATGGAAGTAAGGCAGTCTTTTTTTGAGAATGCTGCGCCATTCTTTTGGAAAAGGTTTGGCCGTGATCCGGCGGCGGTGCAAGGTTTTACGCCAACGACTTGAAAGTAGCCAAGCAATTGCCCCGACTCCGAGGATAAGCGTGATAACAATAGCGAGCATACTTTCCCTGTTCTAATCCTGATTATCTTAATATTAGCTAATGGGGATGAAGAGGGCTTAACTCAATCCTTTGCTGAAAAAAGAAGCGCGGTTGTTGCCGCGATTGGCGGCTAAGGGATAGACGAACCGGGGGGTTAGGCATAGTGAATGGGTTGGCAGAGGAGGGCCTCGGTGCGGTTACGCCCCGTCAGTTTGGCATGATAAAGGGCTTCATCGGCTCGATTAATTAAACTATTCGCATCCAGTAGTTGCGGTAGCTGCCAACAGGTAATCCCCGCGCTGATGGTAAGTATGCCCGAATGGGGAGAGTCTTCATGGGGGATTTCTAAGCTGATGATTTTCTCACGCAACTGTTCGGCAAATAGATAGATATCCTCGAGATGACTCGATGGCAGCACTAGCATAAACTCTTCACCACCATAGCGGGCAAGTATGTCAGTTGGGCGTTTTAAGAGGGATTTTGCGGCGTTAACAATTTTCTGCAGGCATTGGTCGCCAGCGACATGGCCATATCTGTCGTTAAATTGTTTAAAGTTATCAATATCAAACAAAATGATGCCCAGAGGCATATTATGATCCCTGGCATACTCGAGTTCTTTTTGGAGTTGCATGTCTAAATAGCGACGGTTGTAGCAGCCCGTTAGTCCGTCGGTTTCCGCCATTCCTTTAACTTGCGCCGCATAGCTTTTGAGTGTTTCTAATGAACTCACCATTTGCTGCAGCTCTAGGTTATCGGTGACAGGCATACGGGTGTCGAGTTTTTCATGGGCGATGGCATTCATGGCATCTCGCGTCGCCATCACAGGCTTGATAATCCCCTTAGTGATAAAGTGCCAGCTGGTGAGCCAGATGAAGAAGCAATACAAAATGCCACTGCAGAAAATCAATATGATAAATGCGGTGCTGTCACTTTTAAGCTCGCCGCCCGTTTGTTGGATTTCATTTTCGACTTGGTTAACCAGATTCTGGGTATAGGTCGCAACTATTTGCGCGGCATCGGCTTGGTACTCTAAATGCGCATTGGCTATATAGGTACTTTTAATGGCCTTGCGGGACAGTTCAAATAGGTTATCTTCACCGACCATGGTCTGCTTTATTTGCGATAACAAATTGAAATATAAACCGGTATCCCCGTTAATCCCTTCGAGAATCGCCTCCATATTTAACAGTAGCCGCATCGCTTCTCTTTGGGTGTGGTTAAGCTCAACTAGATTGTCGATAATTTTTACTTGAGAGAGGCTGGTAAATAAGTGTTCTCCCAAATGACTAAATTGAGACAATTGCTGATTGGTATTGATGTTCACCGAAATCTTGTCAAAATTTTTCAGCTTAAGTTGACGTTCAGA
Source organism: Shewanella sp. SP1S2-4 (assembly GCF_031932075.1). Lineage (NCBI taxonomy): Bacteria > Pseudomonadati > Pseudomonadota > Gammaproteobacteria > Alteromonadales > Shewanellaceae > Shewanella > Shewanella sp. SP1S2-4. The sequence goes on along the minus strand of NZ_JAUOET010000001.1, from coordinate 222,387 downwards.
ATCGGCATTGATACGGTGAAATTGGGTTTGCATTTCATCGGTAAATCCCGATGCCATTGAAGTTAAATTGGCTTGAATATTTGCCGCTTGTAAATTGGCTTGAAGGGCGGAATCGGTTAACTCGCCAAGTAATGGCAACTGTTGTAAATAGTAAAGTTGAATATCTAACGCGTGATTCAATTCTTGCTTACTGACTGCAGAGGTTTCAATGGACGTCAGTAATCGGGAGTCATTAATTAGTCGTTCCCACTGCGCCGAGAGTTCACTCAATAGACGAAGTCTTTGTTGTTCATTATCATAATGATTAAGACGCGCTGTGATGATTTGGAGTTTTTCACTGTTTTTTGCCAGTTGTAGCGCAGTGGTGACTTTTACCACATCGACGCCCACCAGTTGCTCAATTTCTGATTTCAGTTGCTGAGACAGTAGTATCGCAACAACACCATTAAACAGCGCCATGCCCACTATGATATAGAAGGCTAAGGTTATTTTTTGTTTTAGGCTTTTCAGCGGCTTAGTGCTTGTCATTAGTTTTCTTGTCAATCGCAGGTACCTCTCCATAGGTATTTTGGAGGTGTTTTATCTCTGCACTTAATTTAATAAAAATATCCTCGCTGTCAGCTGGCATGCGGCTAGCGCGATAACATGCATGGCTGAGTTCAGGGTAAATCTGTCCCATGGCTGTACTGGTAAAATGCCCAAGTTCTAACACCTTAGTTGACCAAAACATATTCGCGATATGGCTTGCTTCGAATGCCCCCGCTATGGTCCTTAATGATTCACTTTTAAATTCGTTGGCGGTCACAACATCCATACGACAGGGGTTACCGCCGCCCAAGGCATAAGCGTGTTGCGCCTCATAGGTGCCCATATATTTGATGAGCCAATAGGCCGCTTGGGGATTTTTGCTGTCATAACTCACGGCAAAAGCATAGGCGCCGTTATAGGGATAACCGCCGGGTACTTGACTCACAGCAAGGCGTGCGCCGGGAATATTTTGCTCAACTTTGAAGGATTTATGCCACAAATTATTGTAAGCGAAAGGCCACATTGCCGCTTGCCCTGTGGCGATTGCATTGGCAGCCTCATTGAAGGCAAATTGCTCGTTAGCAGGTACGGCATAGGGCATTAATTCGCGATAAAGCTTAGCGGCTTTGATGGCCTCATGGTTGATAGTCGGCACCTCAAAATGACTGATCTTTTTTTGTTCATTATAAATTGGCTGCATCCAAGCGCCGCCTAAGCTCCAGATCATGCTGGAAAATTCATCGTTAATATGTGGCTTATCACCCGACATTAGCGCCAAGCCATAAAAGTCGTGGGTTAACATTTTATCCGCCAACATAGTGCCCGCTTTACGGGTGAAAAACTGGGCTTGATCCCGTAACTCGGTTAAGGTTTTTGCTGGTGCGAGCGGGTAACCGAACTGGCTCTGAAAATGTGTTTTTTCAGTGTTATTATCGAAGAGGTCGGCTCGGTAATGATTACCCATCACATAGTTATTGTAGGGAATAGCATGGATTTCTCCATGGTAGGATAAGATGTTCAGTAGCGATGGGTAATAGGGTTCTAGGTATTTCTCCATGGCCTTTTCACCGTCGGGATCGTAGAGTTTTGCGAGTTCGACTAAAGGGACTGTGTAGCCATTGGCTGCCCATTCTTTTGCCCAGCCAGCTTCCATCGTCAGCAAGTCGTATTTGCCTGAACCTTGGAGTAAATCTTGGGTCTGCAAATTAAACATACTATCGAGTTCGGTGCTGATCACTTGCACTTTTACACCGGTTTTTTCAGTGAATTTAGGCAACATTTCTTGCGTTAAATAGTCGGTCCAAAATCCCTTTTCTGCGACTAAGGTGATGGGCGCTTTGTTCGTGAGCGGCGGGATTTGTGCCAATGAAAACTCAGCATAGCAGGGCATTAGAAACGCAGCGCTTAAACAAAGACAGATAAGTTGGTTTGGCTTTCGCAAAAAATACACCTTAACGTTACTGATTCACTGTGAATAAATAACACTTATTCATCATTCTGTACATTTAAGGATAGATGGGATCAGCACTTATGCCGCGATTATATTGTGGTTTATATTTTAGTTTTTTGTTCTTGAGTAAAAAAGCCGATAACCCGAGCTTAGCTGAGTTACCGGAAAAGGGGGGAGTATTGCGAAGTGTTAACGGTTTTGGCGCTGTTGTTCTCGTAATTGCCTCAGGGCAATGGGCAGCTCGTAATGTTGTTCAATCAAGAATCGGAGCAGTTTCGATTTGGAGAGCGTGCTGTCTTGCGACAAGGTCGCGAGCTGGCCTATGGCCACTTCGCTAAGTGAAAACGTAGCCTTGCGATAGTGAGTTTTCGCCTCAACGTTTGCTGGCGATAAGACTTCTGTTCCTAAGCTCTGTTTATGCAAGATCAGTACATTGGAATGATTCAGCCCAGTGTCAGTTGTTATGTTAGTGAATGTTTGGTCAGCGGTTTTAGCGTTCGTCGTCGCTGCTTCAAAAGCGAAATGACTGCCTTTTGTCTTATTAGGGCTTTGTCCCATTGCATATAAGTTGGCTGCCTCAATAAACTCATCTAACGAAAGCGACGGCTGTATGTTGCTAGATGGCATAGCGTTTTTCTTGAGGTCGCTGAGTCCCATTTTGCCCCCTTTGTTGAGTGGTAAGGTGAGAGTGTTGAGCTTGATGGTGCAAGCCATTATTGCTCAAACTATTATTTATCAAACCATTGTGCATCTGACCTTTACCAGTACTCTGAGGAGGCTTTGCAGGGTGTAGGTTGTCTTCTAAACTCGCGGCGCAATCGACTTGGAATAATTCATAGGCAATAGTACGGATTTCTTCTGCGGCCTTTCCGCTAGGGTCGATTTCAATCACTGATAGCCCTGACTCTTCGCTGTCATCATACACATTACGGCAGTAGGTTATTGCATCAAGGACGTTGATATCATAGGTTTTACAGACTTCTTTGGCTTCTAGAATTCGGTTAGCTTGATTAGGTAAACTTGGGCATTGGGTAATGACAAATGAAGCCTGTAGCTTTGGGTTTATCATCTTACAGGTTGCGACGATATCGTCCATGTGGCTAACGGTTTTCAAATCGCGGCGCTTAGGTCTTAAGGGTATTAAAATGTAAGCGGCGACAGACATGGTTGCACGTAGCGCTAAGTTATCTTGACCACCACAGTCGACTATGACGACATCATAATGTTGTTCAAGACTGAGCAAGTCATTACGGATCTTGCCGTAAAGCTGCACGCAATTGATGCTGGCCAATTTGGGATTATTGTTCCTTGCCTGGATCCAATCTGATGTGGTGCGTTGGGGATCGCAGTCCACCATAATGACTGAGGCATTGCATTCTGTGGTTAGAAAGACAGCTATGTTTTGGGCTAAACAACTTTTACCGCTGCCGCCTTTTTCTCCGCCGATTAACACTATCATGACGCATTCCTTAATTCTTTTGATGACCCTTGGGCAGCGAGTTGATGAGTTGGGAGCCACACCGTTTTTGTGCTCGAAATCGAATGTAAACCTTATGTTAACTTCAGTCAATTGGCTGATTTTTTGACGGTTTTTGATTAAATTGTCAGCAATGGTTTTTTGTCAGTATCTGGTCACGTGCCGTTAATTTGACAAGTAATAGTTGAGGAATAATTTGTGAGTGATATTTTAAGTTTTTATTTTTAAAAGGTTTAATTTGAGTGGTATCAAGTTGCAGGCTTGTTTGTTGCAATCTATGCCTGTTCACAAAATGTGAATCCTGACTTTTTATTTCTCTATCGGTATAAATGTTAATTTTATATTGCTAAATGTTATTAATGAATCCGTGTAAAGAATCGACTTCTCAGTCGAAAGTGGTCTTGTTTGGTGAGGTGCTTGTCATCAAACTGCCAAATGCTGGCTTTATCATCTCTTAGACTGCCGTCTAAATCGCTTGCAATTTCAACCATGAGAGAAGGGATGCCAAATGGATATCAAAACTATTATGCCTATTAAGTTTGAACTCGTTGAAACAGCACCGCTATTCCATGAATTACTCAATCTGCGTAGTGCCGCTGGCCGCCCTTCCATCGGTGTTGAGCTTGCGGATGTGCAGGCACTGTTTTGGGTCTCTATCCGATTGAGTGACAATGCTGAAATGGAGCATGCTGGCGCGGGAGTCGCTAAGTCTAATCTGTTAGCTACGGCGTGTGTTTACGGTAATAAGCCTGGGCATTTGGCCATTGAAGATTTTATCGTGTTGCCCGAATACCAATCCTATGGGCTGGCGAAGATCATGCTTGAGCGAGTGATGGACTTTGTCGATGGACACGCAAGTTCTGGGACTTGTATCAGCATTACCGCCTATGGTGAGTCTGAACGCTTATGCAGTGAATATGGTTTTCAATATGCGCCATGCGCTAATTTAGGGCCAAATCTATTAAAGATTGTTGCTTAGGATTCAGCTGGGAATGTAGTTTGTGCGTTTATGGTACTCACCTTAGTATTTAAGTGCTGGATGACTTATGTGGGAGTGTTGTATGAGTTAACGGCGACATTGATTGGCTTATGTTGTAGTATCCTTGGGATTATCGGGATGAACTGCACGAGATAACAATCTATGGATCAGCAACTACTCATCGACGCTGTAAATCAAAAAATGCCCTTTGGTAAGTACGCTGGACGTAAGTTGCTGGAATTACCCGAGCCCTATTTGGTGTGGTTCCATAAGCAAGGTTTCCCCCAGGGCAAACTCGGTGAGCAATTAGCCCTAATGTACGAAATCAAGCTTAATGGTTTAGAAGGCATGCTAAAACCGCTGTTGAAATGAGTTCCCTTCTTTTTAAGAAAAATACTGCTTTTGCGATAAGTGTTGTATTTCGTGATAGAGATTAGCGATTTATTGTTTTTAGCATGCTTTAATGCAGCATATTAGCAAAACAAAAGGAACGCATGCATGATGGCAAAATGGGTAAAATTAGCGGCAGTAGCGACTTTAGCGTTAGGCATATCAAGTGCTTGGGCTCAAGGTGTCACCCACGAGGGTACTGTTGTTGATACGATGAACGGTGGTGGTTACACCTACGTACAGATTAAAGAAGCTGACACTACTTTTTGGGCTGCGGGTCCTCAAACTGAAGTGAGTAAAGGCGATAAAGTGGCTGTGGTTGAACAAATGTGGATGAACGAATTCACTAGCAAAACCTTAAACCGCACCTTTGATAAGCTGTTATTTGTCGGTCAAATCGATAAGAAGTAACAGTAACAGTAACGAGTGCGCTAACCTGTGCGCCTCTTTAAGCAAACGGCTTCGATATTATCGAGGCCGTTTTTGTTTCTAACCATTAAAACCGCAAAATTTGAGCCTATCTCGATTAAGCGAAACGCGGCAAAATAGCACTATTGCTAGCGGTTATGACTCAACAGAGAACAATTAAGTGACGGCGTTTGAACAGTTTGAGATCCAGCCTTACCAGTCATGTTATGCCCGTGAGGTGAGTGAGTTAGTTCATCTTTGCGTGCATAACATCACCCATGCTCGTTATTCACAGGCGCAACTTGCCGCTTGGTCTGCGGCGCCAAGATCGGCTAAACATTGGGATTTGCGCTTAAACCGCTCGAAGGCGTGGGTGGTATTAGCTAAAGACGCAGCGACAGCTTCTTCAATTTGCTGCGGTTTTATCAATGTCGAAACCCATTTTGCCCACCAAGGTTATGTAGACAGCTTATATATCCATCCAGATTATCAAGCTAAGGGATTGGGTGAGCGTGCCTATCTTGTTTTAGAAGCGTGGGCTAAGGCCCAAGGCTATGCGCGCTTGAGTGTGGACGCATCTTATCTGTCTAAAGGATTGTTTACTCGAATGGGATTTATCCAAATACAGCGCAGTTATCAGCAAAAACTTGGGCAAGTGATCCCAGGCTTTTATATGGAAAAGAATATGGAACAGAATGTTTAACATTGGCTCACTAGGGGTTAACCCAAAAAGTAATGTAAGGTATTCCATAGTAAAACATTAGCTTAACGCCGTTGCGTGACTCGATTTAAGTTAAATCAGCGCTATTTAACTTAGATTAGAATACGGTTAATCTTAAGCGATTAACAATTCAAGATGGAGGGCAGAGAATGAAGATCCGACTATTTACGCCATCGGATGTCTCGCAGTTGGCGGCGATCTTTGAGGCGAGTGTGATGCAAGGCTCTGGCGAGTTTTACTCGTTTGCCGAGCGCTCAGCTTGGGCTTATATCGAAGGAGAGACCCGTAGTGAGCAGTATTGGCTCGAACGCTTAAAGGGCACCACGATTTGGGTGGCTGAAGCGGATAACATGCTGGTGGGGTTTATCAATCTTAAGATAGGCGCCGACAGTGAAGTTGAAGCCGCTGCCGAAGTGGAATGTCTGTTCGTGCATCCCGAATATGCCCGTTCTGGGGTGGCCACCTCTTTGTATTTTGCGTTGTTTGAAGAAGTTAAAATTTTAGCGCTGAAACGGTTAACGGTTGAAGCATCCTATCTCGCGCGACCTTTTTTTGAGAAACAGGGGTTTCGCAGTATTCGTCGTAATGAACATAAGCGCTTTTTGAATGCGGCGGATAAAGCACAGGGCCAAGCCCAAGTCTTGGTTAATTTCAGCATGACACTCGCGCTATAACTCAGCGTATCAAGGTGCAGGTCTGGTTCGCTCAACGAGGCCGTTAGCACTGCTTTTATAACATCGCCTTATAACATGGCCATCAAAACGCCAATAAAAAACACTGCCAAAGATGACTTGTGGCAGTGCTTCTCGGTGAGTGCTTATCAAGCTGGCATGTAATCACTTACTCAACGGTTTGCTCAATGACTTGCTTAATCGTTTGCTCAATCGTGAAACGGCTGTACTGAGTGGTTCAGTTAAGCCATCGCTGGTATTACGCGTTAGCAGACAAGTCGAACACTAATGCGGTGACTTGGCCGCTTATTGCCGTAAAGTCGATACTGGCGAGTTGGGTCAGATGTGCGCCGTCCCCCGCCGTGAGTGTTGTGCCATTGATATCCAGCGTACCTTCAATCAATTGAACATACAGATGACGACTCGCTTGTTCGGCGGTTCTGGCCATCGTCACTTTTTCGCCTTCGCTCAACATTAAACGATATAAGGTCGCATCCTGCTGCACTTTCAGCGTGCCATTTTCACCGTTTGGTGTCACCACGGCCGTCAGTGGTGAACTCTGTTCGAATGCCTTTTGCTGATAACCCGCATCTATGCCTAAGGTATCTGGACGGATCCAAATTTGTAAAAAGTGTAGCGGCTCAGTATTAGAAGCATTGAACTCGCTGTGGTAAATGCCTTTACCCGCCGACATCAATTGAAACTCACCTGCGGGTAAGGTTTTGATATTACCGAAACTATCTTTATGGGCGATAGTGCCAGATATCACGTAACTGATGATCTCCATGTCTTTATGGCCATGGGTATCAAAACCTGCGCCGGGCGTTACTCTGTCATCGTTGATGACTCTTAGGGATGAAATCCCCATGTGCTCTGGGTCATAGTAACTAGAGAAAGAGAAGGTATGTTGACTCTTTAGCCAGCCTAAATCTGCTTGACCGCGGTCCTGTGCTTTTCTTAATGTGATCATCTTGCTTCCCCTTTATTTGATGCGGTTAGCGAATAGGTTATCGATAGCGAACTTACCGGCACCTGAAACCGCCAATGACACTGTGGCTGCTAGTAGGGCGAGACCAAATTCGTAACCGTTGTTGGCAAGGAACAGACCGTTGCCTATGTGTACTGAGAAAATCGCTATTATCATAGTGAATGACAATACGAGGGCGGTTGGGCGAGTCAGCAGGCCGAGTAACAGGAATAGGCCGCCGAAGAATTCACTTGAACCTGCCATCAGTGCCATTAAGTAACCTGGCGTCAGACCAATGGATGCCATCCATTGTCCAGTGCCTTCTAAGCCGTAACCACCGAACCAGCCAAACAGTTTTTGTGAACCATGGGCGATTAAGATAATCCCGATAGGAATACGCAGTGCCAGTGGGGCAAGACTAGGGGCTGATTTGAGTGTTTTTGCGATGAGTGCTTTCATGGGGTATTCCTTATTTCAAATTATTTAACAAGTATTTAAGTGTGTTGTTCAATCAGTTTTAACTCAGTTTTTAAATCTGTTCTAACTTAACTTTACTCAGTATCTACATCCGATTTCGGCAGTGAGTTCCGTAGAACCTCTCCATTGCTAAGCAGTGTAGACTTGACCTTTGGCAAAGAAAATCGGAACATTTTCAATGTCTACTTCAAATAATTTGAATATGAGGTTTTTATGTTGCCATCTATTAGTCTCGATGGATTAATCGTACTCGATGCCATTGATAGAAAAGGTAGTTTTTCCGCAGCGGCCGAGTCCTTGTTCCGAGTGCCGTCGGCGCTGACCTACACAGTGCAGAAACTGGAAAGCGATTTAGGCACAAAATTATTTGAACGTAAGGGCCAACGCGCCGAACTGACCTTAGTCGGTCAACTTGTGCTGCGCCAAGGGCGAGAGATCCTTTCGGCAACATCCAGACTCGAAGAAGCGGTGCGTCAACTCGAGACCGGCTGGGAGTCTTCGTTAACCTTAGCAATTGATACTGTCGTGCCGGATTTACCCCTATTGCAGTTGATCGGGGAATTTACTGAGCTGGGTAAGCAAGTGACGGTGAACATCAGTGAAGAGTCCTTAGGTGGCGGCTGGGATGCACTCTATTCGGGCCGTGCCGATATTGCCATCGGCGTAACGGGTGAACTGCCAAAAGGTCAATATCATCTGGTCGAAATCGGTGAATTGGAGTTTGTGTTTGCATTAAATCCTGCCCACCCATTGGCGCAGCACGCCGGTCCTATTCCGACCGAGGCATTGTTGCAATTTCCTTCCATTGTGGTGGCAGATAGTTCGACCGCCTTAGCGCAGCGCTCGAGCGGCTTATTTGATAGTCGTCAGGTGATCCGGGTGCCGAATATGCAGACCAAGATTAAAGCGCAGCAATTAGGACTCGGCGTAGGCTACATTCCAAAACACTTGATCTTAGATGCGTTGACGGCGGGAAGCTTAGTGGCTTGTCATGTGGAAATGCCGCGCCCACCCCAAGCTGTGTTTATGGCGTGGCGCAAAGACGCGCAGGGCAAGGCGCAGGATTGGTTTACTGCGCGTTTACCGCAATGTGATTGGCAATTTTAAGCTCAGGTTTGTTTAGCGCTTTGTAAGCAGCCACTCACTTTGCTCCTCACTGCATCAATGTTGACGCCATGAGGAGCATTGGCACTTAACCCATACGTTGGCTGTGGCTGGTGTAATGCACGTGCTGTGACAGTAAATCAGACAGATTCGGTGAGCGATTTAAGAATCGAATAAAGGCCTGTGGCAACGTCAGAGACTCCATCGACTCCTGCCAGCGAGCTTGCAGCAATGGATGATAGCCTTCCTTACCCGCAGCGGTGTAAGACGTCGATACCCCGACATACAGTGACTCAGGCTCAACGGGATACCAAAGGGATTGGCTGTCCTGCTGCATCATCTCCAATCTGAATAAACGCTCGCCCAGTGGACGCCGCCCATCGTAGTAATACCGTAGGCCATAGGTGTAAGGGAAGCTGCCTGCTCCTGTACCACGGACACTGTTGTTGGTTGCCGCGTTAATCGCCGATTCGAGCGCTTGATAGAGGAACTGACCTTGAATTTCATACTTAACTAATGGTAATTCGAAGGGCAGCAATTGCCCCATCACATCCGCTAGCGTCAACTGACCTTGGGCCACCGATTGGCGTACACCGCCGGCATTATGCAGGGCAAAGTTCACCCTAGGGTCGACAAGCTTAGCTTCTTGGAACATGCTGCGACTGACCCAAGGCGCAATTTCACTGCCGTGGGGCAGGGCCTTAGACGGTAAGCGGGTATGGACTAAGTTTTTTGGCACCAGTGCTAAGACTTTGTTTTCCATCTCTGCGATGGCGGGTTTGTAGATGTCTCGAATAACGCCATCAATATCGGTATCGGCATCATCCCAAAGGACATTTGGATGCTGACTGAGCTGTTGGCGCACCGCTTGGTAATCTTGGTAATCTTGGTTATCGACGGTTGTGTTAGCACTTAAGATAAAGTGCTGATCCAGCATGAAGTAATTGCCGCCAGTTAAGCTCTGCACTTTACCTTCAGCATCAAATGTTATCTCGGCTAAGCCGACGACTTCGGCATATTTCCCCGCGTGCACTATCGGTGTGTTATTGATGACTTCACCGTAGGGTAGGTTGCTCAAACCTAAGGCGCGAAAATCGCCCTGTAGCGTATGCGTGTGACCGCCTACGATCAGGCTAATACCCTCTACTTCGGCCGCAAGGCGCTTATCTTGATCTAGGCCTAAGTGGCTGAGCACGATAATATGTTTGATGCCTTGATTTTTAAGGTGCTCAACCGTGCGTGCGGTTGTGGCGATAGCATCGACAAAATGAGTGTCGGGATCGGGGCGAGCGATCTCTTTCATTTGATCTAACGTAATACCGACAATGGCTAACGTCTTATCGTGGAAAGGCTTAAGCAGATATTTCGCGCGTTTTTGCTGGTGATCATAATCCAAGATATTAGGCAAACCGCGCAGACAACCGGGTTTGTTGAGATCTTCTTGGCTTAAATCCATGTTGCCCGCAAGCAATGGGAAATCAATCTGCTTAGCAAACTCGGCAAGTCTGGCGTTACCTTCATCGATATCGTGGTTGCCAATGACCATAGCATCGGGCGCTAACAGATTGAGTAAGTGGGCGTTAGCCTTGCCTTTAAAATGGCTGAAATAAAGCGTGCCTTGGAAGCTGTCGCCACCGTGCAGGAAAACAAACGGTGTATTGGTTTGTGCAGCAGCTTGACGTGCCTTAGTGATGTGATGCCCGATGCGGGCATAACCACCGCTATGGCTGGTTACATCAAGCTTATGCTGGCCGAGGTTAAGGCTAAATTGGACGCGACAGGGCTCAAAATTCGAATGGGTGTCATTAATGTGCGCGAGTGAGAGTGTGTAGCTCTGTGTCATAACTTACCTCTATTACGGCGGGTGAGTATATACCCAAGCGACCTCAAAATGCGAGGCTCAGAGGGTTCTGAGTTATCCGCATTCTAAAAGAATAAAGGGAGCTAGGCTCCCTTTATATTAACAAGCACTAAACTGGCTTAGCCTTCAGCCGGATTTGGCTTCGTCATCATCGGATGCGGCTTCAAAATCACCGTCATCGGATAGGCGAATGCCTTTTTGCTTCATGCGCTTAGTCCAAAGTTTACGTGCTAATTGCTGCATATCGGTCGCGGGATCGTTTAAATCGACAATCTCTAATCCTAACATAGATTCGATAATATCTTCTTGAGTCACAATACCTTGGCTACTGCCGTACTCGTCGACCACCATAGCAATTTGGGTGTTACGTTTAATCATACGCTCAAAAAGTGGCAGAATTTTTGCGGTTTCAGGCACCACAAATAAACTCCGTTTAAGCTCACCAATCGGTGCTTCTGGTGTGTAACGCTCAGCCAGCAACACATCGGTACGGGTGATATAACCGATAATATCGTCATGATCCTGATCGTATACTGGAATACGGGTAAAAGGCTTGTCACGATATTGACGTACAAACTCATTTTGAGTCAGATCCACAGGTAGCGAGAACATCACAGTGCGCGGTGTCATGATTGCTGTAACGGGCATATCACGTACCTTGAGCATTTGCGTCAGAATTTTCGACTCTTGCTCGTCAAGCTCACCGGATTCATGGCCGATTTTTGCCATCGCGCTCATTTCTTGTCGGATATATTGGCCTTCATCGCCTTTGCCCATCAGGCGAGTGACTTGCTGCGACATCCAGATCAGCGGTTTAGTGACACGCTTCATCCACGTCACGGCAACAGACACGCTCGGTGCGAGGCGACGCCAATGGTTGGCACCCAATGATTTAGGAATAATTTCTGAGAAGAACAGAATAATAAAGGTCAATACGCCCGAGAAAACACCCAACATATCGTCACCAAATACTTTCGCTGCTTGCGCACCCGCAACGGCGGCGCCGACGGTATGGGCGATAGTATTCAACGTAAGGATTGACACCAAAGGGGCTTCGACATTTTCTTTCAGTTTACGCAAGCGCGCGGCTGCGGCACTGTCAGTTTGTTCGAGTGATGCGATATAACTTGGGGTAACCGATAGCAGAACAGCTTCGAACACACTGCACAGAAAAGAAACTCCGACAGCGACAAGCACTATAATGATGAGGGTTAACATATAGGTGGAATTACAACTCCGCATTTTAGGCCAATATTAGCCCGTGGAGATTCTAGCATAGGTTAATTGAGTTACTGGCTAAAATTTATTTGCGTCTGTATAATTCGCCGCCCTGTTACAGGATCCGGTTTTGGTGTTGAGGTTAGCTATATGAGTGAAAAGAAGATCAATTTATTAGACCTTGATCGTAAGGCGATGCGCGCATTATTTGCGGACATGGGAGAGAAACCCTTTCGTGCCGATCAGCTCATGAAATGGCTATATCATTTCGGCGTCAGTGACTTCGAAGAGATGACCAACATCAACAAAGTGTTACGTCAAAAATTGGCGGCTCGCTGCGAGATCGTTGCGCCGGAAATTTCGAGCTTCCAAAAATCGACCGACGGGACGATTAAATTCGCAATCAATGTTGGTCAAGGCCAAGAAGTTGAAACGGTTTATATTCCTGAGGATGACCGCGCGACCTTGTGCGTCTCATCCCAAGTGGGTTGTGCACTGGAATGTACTTTCTGCTCTACGGGGCAGCAAGGGTTTAACCGTAACTTAACGGTTTCTGAAATCGTCGGCCAAATCTGGCGTGTATCGCACTTTTTAGGTTTTGCTAAAGACACGGGCGAGCGTCCTATCACTAACGTAGTGATGATGGGTATGGGCGAGCCATTGCTTAACCTAGCCAATGTGATCCCAGCGATGGACATCATGCTCGATGACTTTGGTTTTAGCTTATCAAAGCGCCGCGTAACTCTATCAACATCGGGCGTCGTACCTGCGTTAGATAAATTGGGTGATGCGCTTGATGTGGCACTGGCTGTGAGTATCCATGCGCCAAATGATGAGCTACGTGACATTCTGGTCCCAATCAATAAAAAATATCCGCTGGATGAGTTTTTAGCGGGTATTCGTCGTTATATCGCCAAATCTAATGCAAACCGTGGCCGCGTGACGGTTGAATATGTGATGCTAGATCACATCAACGACAGCACAGAACAAGCCCATGAGTTAGCTAAGTTGATGAAAGATACACCTTGTAAGGTGAATCTGATCCCATTCAACCCGTATCCCGGCTCGCCTTACGGTCGTTCATCTAACTCACGTATCGACCGTTTTTCTAAGGTGCTAATGGAGTATGGTTTTACTGTGATCGTGCGTAAAACCCGTGGCGATGATATCGACGCCGCCTGTGGTCAGTTGGCGGGTGATATTCGCGATAGAACGAAACGTTTAGCAAAAAAACGCATGCAAGAAAACCAGATTTCAGTCACAATGAATTAACTCTTTGTTTGCACAGATTTATAGGCTCGCCCATGAAGCATGGATTGCCAAGGTTTTCGTTGATTTTAACCCTGTCATTATTGATGACAGGGTGCGTCACTGAGCGTACTTATACTGGGACAGATATCCCGGTTTCTGAACGAAAGTTAGACAAAGTCGCCGCCGCGCGCGAGCGTTTGCAGCTCGGTTTAACCTATTTAAATCGAGGTAACTCGGAACAAGCCAAATACAATCTTGATAAAGCATTAGAATATGCCCCAGAGCTTGAAGATGTGCACACCGCTTTGGCTTATTACTATCAAACCGTGGGCGATCTAGTACGTACTGAAGAGTCGTACATGAATGCCATTAGTACCAAGGACGCCTCTGGCGATTCCATGAATAATTTCGGGGTGTTTTTGTGCCAACAAAAGCAATACAACAAAGCTGAAAAAATGTTTTTGGCCGCAATCGAAATGCCCAAATATACGCGAACGGCCTCAAGCTACGAGAACTTAGGTCTCTGTAGCCGCGAAGCTGGACAAGCAGAAAAGGCACGACAGTATTTTCAGATGGCGTTAAAGTATGACCCGAGAAGATCGGTGTCGTTGCTGGAGTTGGCAGAGTTAGAAGTCGACCAAGGTGATTTTATTCAGGCGCGAAACCAATTAGCGCGATATCACCAAGTGGCTGAGCAAACTCCAGAAAGTTTAGCGCTCGGGATCAAAATAGAGCAGGCAGTGAATGATGATGCCGCTGTGAAGAGATTTGGTATTTTATTGCTTGCCAAATTCCCAGCATCACCTCAGGCCAAGCAATACAGAGTTAATTTGCATCAATGAAAGATCATGAAATCAATGCGCCAGTTGAGTCGGTAGCACCGCAATCTATCGCGCTAGATGTAACGCTTGGAACCTTATTAAAAGCTGGCCGTGAAAAAATGGGCCTTAGTATTCAAGATGCGGCGGTTAAATTGCATTTACGCCCTCGTATTGTTGAAGATCTTGAAGCCGACAATTTTACCAATATTGCCTCATCCACTTATGTTCGTGGTTATGTAAAAAACTATGCCCGTATGGTCAGCGCGGATGCGGCTTTGATTGAAGCGTGTTTAGTGCGCCAAGTGCCTGTGGTGACTGAGCCTGCAATGCAAAGCTTTTCCCGTAAAACGACTTATCAAGCGCGCGATACGCGTTTAACTTGGCTGAGTATTTTTATCGTTATTGTGTTACTCGGCTCGTTAGTCGTCTGGTGGATGCAAAAAACGACTTTGTTAAGCACTATTGATGTATCGAAACCCACAGCAGAAGAGGTCGCCGCCGCGAACCAAACGCTACCTGGTGACGTACTATTGACCGAAACCGATGCGAGTCAACAATTGACCGACATCGCGGCTAACGGCTCTATGTCAATTGACGGCCCGATTAAAGATACCGATGCCAGCACTATTGATGTGAGCACTGGGCCTACTGACAATAATTATCCTCAAACGGTTGATACGAGTAATGAAGATGGTGGCTCGGCTAATGCTGCAACCACAGCGTCTCAAACGGCCTCTTCGGTAGCTGAACAGACGGTAGCTCAACAGACGTTTGTGCAACAGCCTGCAACTCAGCCCGTTGCAACTGCAATACCTTTGCCTGTTTCAACATCGCCAGCCACAGCGACCAATACTCTGGTGGCCGCTGCCGGTGAATCGATTATCAAGGTACAGTTAACGGGTGATTGCTGGATTAACATTGTCGATGCTAAAGGTAAAGCGTTAGTCGATGGTGTGAAAGGCGCTGGCGACACAGTGCAAGTGAGTGGTGTACCACCATTTAAAATTATTCTAGGTGCGCCGCAAGTGGCGACATTAAGCTTAGATGGTCAAATGGTTAGCTTAGCTGATGTCCCTAAGGGACGTGTCGCGCGCTTAACCTTACCTAAGGTTTAACGACCACCTAATGATCTACAGCACGTACCGAAATAGAGCGTATTAAGCATGTATAATGAAACTCCCATAAAAAGACGTCCTTCCACCCGCATTTATGTGGGTAATGTACCGATTGGTGATGGGGCGCCGATTGCTGTTCAGTCAATGACCAATACTAAGACCACAGATGTTGAAGCGACAATCGCTCAAATTCGTGCCTTAGAAAAAGTTGGTGCCGATATAGTTCGTGTCTCAGTACCAACTATGGATGCGGCTGAAGCCTTTAAACTCATTAAGCAAGCGGTTAAGGTGCCTTTAGTGGCCGACATCCATTTCGATTATCGCATTGCCTTAAAAGTTGCCGAGTATGGTGTTGATTGCTTGCGTATTAATCCGGGCAATATCGGCAACGAAGAGCGTATTCGTAGCGTGGTGGAATGTGCCCGTGACCACAATATTCCTATCCGTATTGGTGTGAATGGCGGTTCATTAGAGAAAGATCTGATGGACAAGTACAAAGAGCCAACGCCACAAGCCTTGCTCGAATCGGCCATGCGCCATGTAGATATTCTGGACCGATTAAACTTTGACCAATTCAAGGTCAGCGTGAAAGCCTCCGACGTGTTTTTAGCGGTTGAATCCTATCGTTTATTGGCAAAACAAATCCGTCAACCTTTGCATTTAGGCATTACCGAAGCGGGCGGCGCACGCGCGGGTTCAGTTAAATCGGCCGTGGGTCTAGGCATGTTATTGGCCGAAGGTATCGGTGATACCCTGCGTATTTCCCTTGCGGCCGATCCCGTCGAAGAAATCAAAGTCGGTTTTGATATTTTAAAGTCGCTGCGGATCCGTAGCCGCGGGATTAACTTCATCGCCTGCCCATCTTGCTCCCGTCAAGAGTTTGATGTGATAAGCACAGTCAATGAGTTAGAACGTCGCCTCGAAGACGTGACTACCGCCATGGATGTGTCTATTATCGGCTGCGTAGTGAACGGTCCAGGCGAAGCCTTAGTGTCGCATATCGGTTTAACCGGCGGACACAATAAGAGCGGATATTACGACGAGGGCGAACGTCAAAAAGAACGTTTTGATAACGACAACATTGTCGATTCCCTCGAAGCGAAAATTCGCGCTAAGGCCAGTCAAATGGCGAACCGGATTCAAATAAAAGACACAACTGAGTAATATGCATCTGCATTTGGGCATAGATTACGCCTAATGATTTTGAGCTAGGCCCCGAAACCGACGGGGTCGTTTTACGTTTTACGTTCAAAAGCCTATAATGCGTGACATTTTTTATTAATTTAGCTAAATCGGACGAGTCGATACAGTGGCAAAACAGATCCAAGCGATTCGCGGAATGAATGACATTCTGCCAACTCAAAGTCCTCTATGGCAAAAAGTGGAAGCGGTACTACGTTCGAGCGTTAGTGCTTACGGTTACAGCGAAATCCGCACTCCAATAGTGGAAAATACCGATCTCTTTAAACGCTCTATCGGTGAAGTGACTGATATTGTTGAAAAAGAAATGTATACCTTCGCAGATAATAACGGTGACAGCTTAACGTTACGCCCAGAAGGTACGGCATCGACAGTGCGTGCGGGTAACGAAAACGGTCTGCTATATAACCAAGAACAACGTCTTTGGTATATGGGCCCTATGTTCCGTCATGAGCGCCCACAAAAAGGTCGCTATCGCCAATTTAACCAATTTGGCGTGGAAGTGTATGGCATAGGCACAGCGGATATTGATGCTGAAGTCTTGATGTTATCAGCCCGCCTGTGGGAAAAACTCGGTATTAGCGATCACGTGTCGTTAGAGCTTAATACATTAGGTGATCCCGCCGAGCGCGCGGTTTACCGTGATGCCTTGATTGCGTTTTTAGAACTGCATAAAGATGCGCTCGATGAAGACAGCAAGCGTCGCATGTACAGCAATCCGCTGCGGGTATTGGATTCAAAAGATCAAAATGTCCAAGCTATTTTGGCTGGTGCACCTGAGTTGATGGATTTCCTCGGTGAAGAATCCAAGACACATTTTTCACAATTGCGTGAACTACTTGATGCTGTGGGTATCAAATACACCATTAATCCGCGCCTAGTACGTGGTTTAGATTATTACAATCGTACAGTATTTGAATGGGTTACATCGAGTTTAGGCTCGCAAGGTACAGTGCTTGCGGGTGGTCGCTACGACGGCTTAGTCGCCCAGTTAGGCGGTAAAGATACCCCAGCAGTGGGTTTCGCCATGGGCTTAGAGCGCATTGTCTTGCTGCTTGAAACCTTAGAACTGAACAAAGATATTCCGCCAGAAGTGGATGTGTATGTTACTGCTATGGGTGATAACTGTCTGGTTGAAGCGATTAAAGTTGCGCAGGAATTACGCAGCGCGCTGCCAAACCTTAAAGTGATGAGTCACTGCGGTGGCGGTAATGTGAAAAAACAAATGAAACGTGCCGATAAAAGCGGTGCAGCTGTCGCCTTACTGATTGGTGAAGATGAACTGGCCGAAGGCATGGTGACAGTGAAATATTTACGCAATGATAACGAACAACAACGGGTAGCTCGAAGTGCCTTAGGCGCATTTTTGGCTGAACTGGCCATTAAGTAATAGATCATATAAGGGGACGTGCGCGTGGAAATTTATAGCACAGAAGAACAACAAGTTGATGCTATCAAGCAGTTCTGGAAAGACTATGGAACCTCGATTTTTATTGGGGCGGTCGTTGGTTTAGGCGGCCTGTATGCGTGGAATTATTATTCTGACGTTAAAGTGGCCCAAGCGGAAGAAGCCTCAAAAGCTTTCCACGAGTTGACCACTAAATCAAGCGACGAAGCCGCTATGCTGGCGGGTGTGGCTGAGTTTTCTAAAAATCATGATCAAAAAGGTTATCAAGCGCTACTAGAACTGATCGTGGCAAAAACTGCGGTAGAAGCTAAGGATTACCCTAAAGCTATCGAAGCCTTGAACAAGGTTATTGCGGCTAAACCAGGTGCTGGTTTAGATATGATTGCAACTTTACGTGTCGCTCGAGTACAAGCCGAGCAAGGTCAAATAGACGCTGCTCTGGCAACTTTAGAGCAAGTTACAGATAAAGCCTTCTTCGCCCAGCGCGATGAATTAAAAGGCGATTTCTTAGTACGTCAAGGTGAAGTTGAGAAAGCGAAAACAGCTTATCAAGCTGCCATGGACAATGGTGGTGTGGTCACAAGCCCAGCGCTTAAAATCAAACTTGATAGCCTAAATCAGGCATAAGGGATCCCTTGATGAAGTCTTGGTGCAAAAACCTGCTAGCCGCCGGATTAAGTCTGGCCATGTTATCCGCCTGTTCGTCGAGCGATGTTGAAGACGAGCCTGTCAGTGAGTTAACTGCAATTCAGGCGACAGTGTTCCCTGAAGTAAGTTGGAGCGCCTCTGTCGGTGATGGTGTAGGTGATTATTACTCTCGCCTCGCTCCTGCCGTTCGTTATGGCAAAATATTTGCCGCCGATCGTTATGGTGAAGTCACCGCGTTTGACGAAGCGACGGGCGAGCGCGTTTGGACTAAAGATTTCAGCGAAGAATTTCGTGATAACGCCTTAGCAAAAAACAAAGGTGCGCGAATCGCCGCTGGCGTAACTGCTGCGCGTAATAAAGTCTTTTTAGGGGGAGAAAGCGGGCTGTTAGCCGCGCTGAACGCCGAAGATGGCCAAGTGTTATGGCATGTGGTTGCCGGTGGTGAGTTATTGTCTGCGCCAACGGTTGCCGATGACGTTGTGGTTGTCAGCACCAGCTCAGGTTCACTCGAAGCCTTTAACGTCGATACTGGCGCTAAGCTGTGGGTGTACGAAATGCAATTGCCAAATCTGACCCTGCGCGGTACAGGTTCTGCAGCTTATGAAGCGGGCGGTTTCTTTATCGGTACTGCCGATGGCAAAGTGGCTGTTGTGATTAAAAACAATGGTCAAGCAGCATGGGAACAGGCGATTTATAATCCAACGGGCGGTAACGAGTTTACCCGTATGGCCGACGTGGATATGACGCCGCTGATCCTTGGCGACAATTTATATGCGGTGAGTTACAACGGTAACTTAGTGTCGATGGAATTACGCACGGGTCGAGTTGTGTGGACACGTAAGTATTCTAGCTTTAACGAGTTAGCATCAGCGGGCTTAAGCTTGTTCCTTGTTGACGACCACAGCCGTATCTACTCAGTTGATAAGCGTAACGGTCTAGAGCTGTGGAGCAACTCTGAGTTAGCTAACCGCACTCTGACGTCACCAGCTGTGTATAAAGACTATTTAGTTGTGGGTGATTTCGAAGGTTATTTACACTTCATCGATCGCAGTACAGGGACGATTGTCGGTCGTGTCCAAGTGGACAGCTCTGGATTATACAGCCAGCCATTAGTGGTTGACGATAAAATCTATGTTCAAGGTCGCAGTGGAAAGTTAGCTGTTGTAACACTTCCATAGTTAAAAGTGTTATCCTTGTAGAGCCCCTGGAAGTGTGTTCCGGGGGCTTTTTATTGAAAAGTTTTTTAGAGGCAAAATCATGATCCCTGTAGTGGCCCTTGTTGGTCGGCCGAACGTCGGTAAATCCACCCTATTTAATCGCCTTACGCGCACGCGTGATGCGCTGGTTGCTGACTTTCCTGGCCTAACACGTGACCGTAAATATGGTCGAGCATTCTTATCCGGCTATGAGTTCATTGTGGTCGATACCGGCGGTATCGATGGCACTGAAGAAGGGATCGAGACGAAAATGGCTGAGCAATCCCTTGCCGCCATTGAAGAAGCCGATGTCGTTCTATTTATGACAGATGCGCGCGCCGGTTTAACCGCTGCAGATCTGTCGATTGCACAGCACTTACGTAGTCGTGAAAAGACCACTTTCGTGGTTGCGAACAAAGTTGACGGTATCGATGCCGATTCGGCCTGTGCCGAGTTTTGGTCTTTAGGTCTAGGTGAAGTTTACCAAATGGCGGCGTCTCAAGGACGCGGCGTGACCAACATGATTGAATACGCATTGACCCCTTATGCCGAAGCGATGGGCATTGTGCGTCAAGGCGAAGACGAAGTTACTGAAGAGCGTGAATATACCGAAGAAGAAGCGGAAGCTGAGCAAAAGCGTCTGCAAGATTTGCCTATCAAGCTGGCGATCATCGGTAAACCTAACGTCGGTAAGTCAACCCTGACTAACCGTATTCTAGGTGAAGAGCGCGTTGTGGTATTTGATGAGCCCGGCACGACCCGTGACAGTATTTACATTCCAATGGAACGTGAAGGTCGCGAGTACGTGATTATCGATACCGCGGGTGTTCGTCGTCGCAGTAAAGTACATCAAGTCATTGAGAAATTCTCAGTGATCAAGACTTTGAAAGCGGTTGAAGATGCTAACGTGGTGTTGCTTATCATCGATGCCCGTGAAGGTATCGCCGAGCAAGATTTAGGTCTGTTAGGTTTCGCGCTCAATGCGGGTCGCGCTTTGGTTATTGCCGTTAACAAGTGGGATGGTATTGACCAAGGGATTAAAGATCGAGTGAAGAGCGAGCTTGACCGTCGTCTTGGCTTTATCGACTTTGCCCGTATTCACTTTATTTCTGCGCTGCACGGTACAGGTGTTGGCCATTTATTTGAATCGATTGAAGAAGCTTACGACAGTGCTACGCGCCGCGTCAGTACTTCTATGCTGACACGTATCATGCAAATGTCGCAGGACGATCACCAGCCGCCATTAGTAAATGGTCGCCGTGTGAAGCTCAAATACGCTCACGCCGGTGGTTACAATCCGCCAATCGTGGTGATTCACGGTAACCAAGTGAGTAGACTGCCTGACTCGTACAAGCGCTACATGATGAACTACTTCCGTCGTTCATTGAAAGTGGTGGGTACGCCAATCCAGCTACGTTTCCAAGAGGGTGATAACCCATTTGAAAACAAGACTGAGAAGTTGACTATGAGCCAAGAGCGTCGCCGCAAGCGCGCACAAAGCCATATCAAAGACAGAAAAACCAAATAGTGTTTTTTACCAGACACATTTGAAACAAAAGGAACCTTAGGGTTCCTTTTGTGTTTTAAGACTGTTTAATCAGGGTTTACATCAATATCAATGTCCTCTAGAGAGTAGATTCCAATAATTAGATTAAATATGGCTAGCAGATTAAACCAGCAACATACCTAACTTAATATCTCGAATATTTTAGACAACTGTCTGTATCGGTCGTGCTCTTTTGTTTAGCATTTAGCTGCTCAATAGGAACTTAGAAGTCTTTCTCGCCTTTTATTAAGGCTGGATGACCCGATATTGCTTTTGAGGTGTGCATACCCGCCATCGTCGCGGCTTCGACGCAGCCCGCATTAAGGCCTGTCTTTATCCAATCGCCCGTCATATACAAGTTATCTATCCCTGTACCATCTGTTGTGATGCGATACTGCGAACTGTCCTTAACCGACAACACATAACGTTCGGATGGGTCCACATTTGCGCGCCAATATTGGCTATCGAAGCGTGCAACGCCTTGACGGTCTTGTTCATCGTGAAGCCATTCCCAAGGGAAGCTATCACCGACATTTTGCCAAAGCTTATGGATTTCGGTATTGAGCTGTTGGATAGCACCGGCTTTAGCTTCTATGGTTTTCCGTTGTTGGAAATCCACATCCGAGCTTGGTGGATAGGCTTCGACAGGCAATGCCGAGCAAAAGTAGCTGGCATTTTTAGGTTCTAAGCCGCGCCAATCTTCTTTGTCTAGCAGTTGGTTCATCGATGCCCAAGTATCAAAGGGTTCGGTGAAACCCGATAATACGGGTTCCTCGCCATCTTCAGAGTAATTAGGCCAGCCTATTCCATTCAGATCTTGATTCATCCACAGTTGATAGGCTTGAGTCGCAACGGTTTGCACCTTATCAACGCAAAGTGTGAGGGCGGGGCTTTGTGCCATGACTTCACTCGCTACATGGGGTACAGAACCGATGGAAAGACCGAAGATGACTTTGTCAAAATCCACCCCTTTGACTAAGCGCTTTTTCGGCAGGGCTTTGCCAAAGTGCGCTTCATATACGCTGTCCCAATCGCTCCAGAAGTGTTCCAGATTGATATTATGGGCTTTAAGCAACGCCGCTTGTTCAGGCTCAAGCTGCTCATAATTGGGCGTACTCGGCCAGCAGGCTAGACCTTTCACATCGACCAAGGGATCGTAGCTTGAGACTGTCGGCGCCAAGGCAACTTGCTCAGTGATCTCAATCGCTTGAATACTTTGATTACGGCATTCGAGGTTATCGACGCGATTGAAGTAGTGGAAGTTGACGCCACGGCGTTTGAGCACTTCGTAGAAAGGGGTAAAGACCACATCGCCCATTCCCGCCTGCATTTTCCACATTACGCCACCTTGATAGCAGAGGGCGATACGCAGCATTGCGCGGATAATTGTGCCCGCTTCGACATTGGGTTTGTCGAAGTTACCTTTCTCATAGGCGAATACTAAGTCGTAAAAACCGCGCACGGGTGCGCTGTCGACTGTGTACTTAAGGCTGGCGCCGTGTTTGGTTAACCATTCGCGATAATCATAACCATTGATGGCGTCAAAGCCTTTCTCAAATACATCGTCGGCAAACATGCCCTTGAGTATCGTGAGTCCGAGATCGGCAGCAATATACAAGTGACGCAGTTCGTCATTGTTATCTAAATGGCCGCTAAAGCGTTTGACGAGTCGTTTATGCAGTGCATCGACGGCCGATTCGACCAAGCCATCGTCACTTTCACTGTGGACATGCTCATCGCACTCGCGGCCAATCATTTGATTGAAATGGCATTCGAGCTTATCGCCGAGCGCGTCGAGTGATTCTTTGGCATCTTCGACTGAATCCTCTAACTTATCTTTTAAGCGTTCAAACCAGCTGCTATCGAGCCAGTTTTTAGGTGTTCCCGTGGCTTTTTCATCGGCATCAAGCAAGTCATCCATGTCCTTGAGCCATTCTTTGATCCACGCAAAGGCGACTTTAACAACTTTCCAGAAGGTGAGGGTTTCGGTGCCATCACCAGGAATGCCCGGTAGCGTCGGGAAAGTGATCGGCCAACTCACAGAACGGCCATCGACCTCTTCCTGTAATACGATGAAGTTATGGGGTTTAAAGGCATCAAGAAAGGTCGCGAGCGGCGCGTGTGCTGGTCTATCCAATTCTTCATACGCTTTACGCATCAGGGCAAACGCGTTTTGATAGAAACCAAACCAAATATGTAAGCCATGTTCTTCGATGCGTTGTCCCATAGCAGCATTGCGGCCACTTGCTCCTTTTCCGCCAATACGCCAGCCGAGTTGGTAGACATCAATCTCGTATTGATTCTGCCAGCCGGGTTTGTCGGTCAGATAACAGGCTGCGGTCATGGCCGCGACACCGCCGCCGAGAATGGCGATTTTCTGTTTTTTGATTTCGGAGTTGTCGACTAATACTTCACCGGGTGGCACTTCAAAATCAAAGTTCACATGGTAAGGCAGTAAGACATGCTGCTCGCCAATCTCAACCCCGAGCGTGTCCTGTAACGGGAAGCTGGCATTATCAAAAATGGTCGCGACAAAATCATTTTTGAGCAGGGCAACACTGTGCACTTTATTCACTTGGGCAGGTGCGGCGACGATGGCTTGATAAATGGCTTTTTGACCTGAAGAGTCGGGGAACTGCTTTAGAAATACTTGATCGATGGCGGGTTTAAATAGCAGATGAAACAGCTGCTCTTCGCCGAGCTGGTCAAGCTCTGGGATGAAATCAGTTTGTTCTTTAAAGAGTTGCCTGGTTTGGGTTATCGCTTCAAGGGTTGAAAGCTGCGCCTCGGGTTTGGCATCGCAATTCACTTCAATCAATGGATGCAGGGCGAGTTCAGTTTCTGGTGAAAAATGTAAAAAGCTTTTGGCAGCAAGCGATAATCGCGTCAGAGGCTCACCCACAGCTGGCATAGTGTATTCACATAAATATTTAGGATAACCAAAGAGTTCACGGCCATTAATTAAGGCCATGGCATCGTTCACCCAAATGTGTAGCGGCTGAAAATAGACTTGGCTGATTTGTGTGCTGTTGCTGCTATCTTGGCGCCCGACCATGACCCAAGTGATGATGTCTGTTTCTTGGATCCAACCCTTGGCTCTGTCTTCTGGATAAGCGGAATAGGCTTTTTCAATTTGAGTGAAGGTTGTCAGTACGTAGGGAGATAACACCTTAAAATACATTGCACTACCGGCAACTTGATTCAAGGTCTTATCAATAGAGCGTTGCAGGTTTACTTGTTTCCCCTTTAGAAAAAAACCGTACATATCGGCTTTATTTAACACTAAGGGGGAGTGCATCAACATACTGCCTTGGGGATAAATAAAGTCGGGGCGCTGTTTTTCCATGGTGTTCATCCTTAAATTTCAGTGTAAGTCCAATGGCTTGGGAGTCATAACCCAAAAAGCATAGGGCAAATAAGCCATTAAGCCCATTGATTTTACAATTGATTTTTTAAGAATTTGAGAGGGTATCGCGGGATTGAGTAGCAAGTTGGATATTATCCAACTTGCTCAGATTTGGCAGGCTTAGCACAGAACGAATTCGTTAAACAAACCCGTGGGCTAGGGTACTTAGATTCAGTTACTTCGATTTATTTTGGTAGAAATCCACCTCTGTATTATCGTCCGAGTAACGTCGCTTAGTATCCCTGCGGCGCTGTTTCACGCGTTTATTCTTTTGCTTACCTTTGACGTTATCGCCCCATGGCGCATCATCGTCGTCAAATTCATAGGAGTGTGACATGGTCAAAATTCCAAAAATACCTGTGCCATTCGCAGCACCCGATCTTTTTACCCAAAGGTGAGATGAAGCTAAAGCGAAATATTTCATCATTGATGGTGAAAAGTTTTGCCCAAGAGCCATATCTTGCCACTGAAATGGATGTATCTGAGATTTTAACTGGAAGGATGTGGTTTATCTTTATGATAATAAAAGAGTAAATCTGATTTTAATCATTAATCAGATTATGCGATTGCACTTGGCGCCTAGAAAGGAGGGCGCCAAGTTTTGATACAAAATAATGAGTTAGTGTTACTTGCTGCGTAGCATACGTGCGACGAACATGCCATCACTGTTGGCCTCAAAGGGCCACACGGTCAACATTTCTGTTTGTTCACCGCTAAAAGGATGGCGTATCGGCGTGAGCGTGAACTCTGGATGTTGCTGTAAAAACGTCGTCACTACGTCTTGGTTCTCGATGGGCGACAAGGAGCAAGTGGCGTAAACGAGGATGCCGCCGGCCTTAACTGCGCGGCTACAGCGGCTTAAAATATCGAGCTGTAACGCGGCTTTATCGGGCACGGCTTCAACACCATCCAACCAACGCATATCAGGATTACGTCGCCAAGTGCCAGTACAACTGCACGGGGCATCGACTAACACACCGTCAAAATGATCCGCAGGCACGGGGAGGGCATCACTCTTCCAACGGGCCACGCTAATGCCGTTAAAGTGCGCTCTTTGGGCGCGTTTAGTGAGTTCTTCTAGGGCATTGGAGCGAATATCGGACGATATGATGCTGCCCGCAGATGACGTTTGGTTATCAGCAGTTTTAGCTAACATCAAAGAGCGCAGTTGCAGAGTTTTGCCGCCAGCACCGCTACAAGCATCCCACCAATGGGCATCGGGTTCAGGCGCACAAATTTGACCAATGACCTGTGAAGCCAAATCTTGGATCTCGATGTTACCGTCTTTATACAGGGCTATTTCATTAAGATTCATACTCTTACTGCCAAGATTGATGGCATCGCTAAAGTAATGACCATCACTCGCTTCTATGCCGAGCGCTTGCAGTTGTGTCGCTGCATCTTGACTCGTGATCCCTTGCGCGCGTCCCCAAATTGGCGGGCGACTCGACATAGCGGCAATTAATTGCGTTTGCTGCGCAGCATCAACAGGGCACACTTGCCAGAACCAGTCGGGTAATAAATCCTGTGCCTTAAACTCAGTCGCAGGGAATAAATACTGTATCAGTGCCAGTTTGTCGTCGAGACTTTCAACAGTAAGTGCTTGAGCTTGCTGATAATCGATGGGCGATTGTGATAACTCATGCCAAGCGTTGGCGATATCTTGCCAAGCATGGGCTTCCAATAGGGCACTGGCGCTTAGGCTGGCAAAATAAACGGCAGATTCTTGCTGATCGCCTAATCGCTGAAACCAACCCCACCAGCGAAATAGACTAAACAAGGATTCACGAATGACTTTACGATCCTTCGAGCCGTGTTTTTTATGTTCTCTAAAGTAATTTGCCAAAATACGGTCAGCGGGCATTTTACTGCTTTGAATTTCATCGAATAATTGCTTAATTGTACTGGCGTAACTGAGCGCACGTTTTTGCGCTGGGGTGTTCGCTTGGACATTTAACGCCGAAGATGTATCTGATTTGGATGCCATACCGGAAGAGAAGCTGCTTGGATTACCCATAAATTTAGCCTAGATCATGCTTCTGTGACGGCGCCTTATGTAAGGGACATAGCCGTAACAGAGGGGAAAAATAAGTGGCGCAGATTGTAGCAGTTTTGCCCGATAACAGGCAGTAAAAAAGCCCCAAAGTAGTATCAACTTGCAGGGCTTTTTGTGGTTCTGTTACTGAAACTTATAGTGTATTCAGTACCTAACGGCAGTTTTGCAGGCTATTCGCGCAATGACCGTTAGCAGATGACTATTTCGTCACCATCTTTTGGATTTGCTTAGCCCGTTCTTCATCACTCATTTCTACCGGTGGCGGCGTGATTATGCCTTTTTGGCACGCAGGTCTGAGTGCTAATTCATCTAACCAACGTTGCAAATGAGTCAAACCTTCCATGTTGATGCCGCTCCACTCGTGGATACGGACCCAAGGCCAAGTGGCGATGTCGGCAATCGTGTATTCGTCACCTGCAAGGTATTGATTTGTTGCGAGTTGAGTATTCATGACTTCAAATAAACGTCGACCTTCTTTTTGGTAACGGTCAATGGCTGCGGGGATTTTTTCAGGGAAGTACCTAAAGAATACGTTGGCTTGTCCCATCATGGGGCCGACGCCGCTCATTTGGAACATTAACCATTGGATCACCTGCGAGCGTTTTTTAGGATCGGCTGGCAGGAATTTACCTGTTTTTTCGGCGAGATACAGCAGAATCGCACCCGATTCGAATACCACAAAATCCGCGTTATCGCGGTCGATAATGGCGGGAATGCGACCATTGGGATTGATGGCAATAAACTCGGGCTGTTTTTGCTCATTGGTGCTGAAATCTAATTTGTGGACGCGATATTCAAGTCCCATTTCTTCCAGTGCGATGGAAATTTTAAAACCGTTAGGGGTCGCGGCTGTGTATAAATCTATCATGATGATTCCTTTAGGTTATAACGCTTATAGCTACTCACTTTAGTGCCTATGAATATTCATCATCAGGCATTAGCGCCGCTATTTTTAGGGGTTAACGATACTATGGCAGGACGCTGCGCCATAGTGATGAACCAAGCCTTAAGGTGCGGCAAGCTGTTAGTGACTTCAATATCTAAATTCTTAATAAAGCTGATAAAAACGTAAGCCGAAATATCGGCAATGCTGAATTCATCGCTTGCCACAAAGGCTGACTTGCTCAATTGTTGGTCTAAGCTTGGTAGGAAGTCAATGACCCTTTGGCGTGATTCTACGCCCCAAGACTCGACACAATTTTCCCTGTCTTTATAGACACCGCTTAAATTACGAAAGGCTTGAAACCCGACCATTAATCCTTGTAACTCTATGATACGTTGCCACATTTCTACTTTGGCGCGCTCAAGCGGTGTATTACCAAACAGCGAGTGAACACTTGGGTGGATTTCTTCTAAATAGCGGCAAATGGCAACAGATTCACACAGGTAGCTGCCATCATCGAGTTCGAGCAGTGGAATGCGACCATTTGCACTTTTGGCTTTAAATTCGGTACTTAAATTCTCTCCTCCGCGGATATCGACGTTCACTCTTGGCACTTCTATGCCTTTTTCCGCTAGGAAAATACTGACACGGCGCGCGCTAGGCGTAGGGGCTAGTTCATAGAGTTTCATTTAATGTCCTGTAGTTTTTATCAATGCTTTATGCTCGATTTAAGCATATAAGACTTTAACGGAACGATCGGTTAGTATAGAATTTACGCCATATCTAAACGATCAGTCAAGAATGATTTACTCCTCAACTTTCTTTAGTAAACAGAAATGCGGTGATTGAGGAGTGCTAAAGCTGATCGTTAGCGCGTATTCAAGAGATTAGGTCACAGGCTTATGGCACGAAGTTGTAATTTTGATCGGCAGGAAAAACTCATATTGGCGATGGAGCTTTTTTGGCAAAAGGGCTTTGCCGAAACCTCGATTTCCGATCTTGTCGGCCATTTAGGTATTAATCGATTTAGTCTTTATAACAGTTTCGGGGATAAGCAGAATCTTTACCGCGAGTGCCTCCGTTTTTACCTCGATAACTACTCCTTTGGCGCCTCAGATACCCTGTTGCATGAAAAAGCGGGCTTGGCTGAAATAGAAGCTTATCTAGCGCGCTTTGTTGCCCTGCAGAGGGAACAAAAATACGGCTGTTTTATGCAAAATGCCGTGCTTGAAAAGAGCCTTGACGATGAGAGTGTGCTGCAGGAATGTCAGCGATTATTTTGCCGATTACAGGCTTCATTTACCCAAGTGTTACGGGATTGCCAAGCGCGAGGCGAGCTACTCCCCCATGTACAACCACATCAGGTCGCTGCATTTTTAGTATTGCAATTACAGGGAATTAGGGTGTTAGGTAAAGCGGGTGAATATGAGCTGCTAGACAATGCCTTTGCAGTTTTACAGAGTTACTTGGGCACTTTAAATACAAAAGTTTAAGTGCAAATTAAGCCATTTAAGGTGCAAGTTGTAGTTTGAATGGCCTAGGTTTTTCGCCTAGGCCATGTTGCTTTTAGCAATCTATTTTTTAACGGTCTATTTTTACAAATCAATTGGTTAAAAGTCTATTGTCTAGAAATCCAAGTCCAGCGCGAAACACAGATAGGCCATCAATTGAGTACAGTGCGCAAATTGCTCGGCACAGAAACTGGCGGCATCTGGACGACAGAGTTCTTCAAAGGTGATATTTTTTATGGCGATAAAATCTTTGCGTTTTAGCTCCGCCAGCATAGGGTGGTTTTTATCAAACCCTTTTGGTGGTCGAGTTAAGCTGTCACCGTCCATGTTAAATCCATGACTCTGCAAGGTTTGTAGTGCCTTTTTATAGCCGTTGGGATTTTCATCGATACAAGTGCGAATGGCATTTAAGGCTTTCGATTCTGGGTGCCAAATCCCTGCGGCAATAAAACAGCCATCCTCGGCAATGTGTAAATACAGTCCCGGCGCATGCACGTCTTTGCCTTGAAAATGGCGAAATTGAATGCCTACATTGGTTTTATAGGGCGTTTTATCTTTGCTGAAACGGCTGTCTCGCTGCGGGCGCATAAGACTGCCACCGACTTTTTTCGGCACGGCAGTGAGCCGAGGAGAGAGGGCGAGAATGCTGGGCTGCATTTGCTCGATAAACTGCAGCGCAGGGGTTCGCACTGTCTCTTCGTATTCCGCCTGATGGGCTTTAAACCAGTCGCGGGAGTTGTTTTGCGCCAGTTGATTTAAAAATTGCAAACTTGCGGCGCTGAACGTTGCACCTGTCGCAATAGGGATTTTAGTCGTGAGCGTGGCCATTATCGGTGAACCTTATTAATGCATTTGAAACGAGTGCCAACAGCCTAGATGCGCCAAGATACAAGCAGTGCGAACGTCAGGCGAGTCGCCCGTATATTCCACTCGTACTGCAAGGTCGTACACTCTATAGAGGATGAAAGGCTGTCAAATATGGCACCAATACTGCCATCCTTAGGCAAGATCTTCACTTAAATTTTTGAAGTGCGCCGCTTCTCTCTTGTTTTCAACCAGACCGTTATTTACACGTAAAGCCAAGTGAGAACTATTCTTATCTTCTTCATTCGTGCCTATAATGCCGCCCTATTTTTAGATTAGTTTGTTAATAGGAAGACGTTAAATGGGTTGCCTGCCTAAATTTGGGAAATGGAAAGCGAATAGAAATCTGTCTCTGATGGGATTATGTATATTGCCCTCAATGCCGTTGTACGCCGCTGAGGTATTGGGCGAGCCTAAGGTTGAGCCGATTGAAATCCTGCAGGTTCATGGGCAGCAATATCGTAGGGCCATTACAGTCGCTAAACCTGGTGAAGCGATTATTTCCATGGAACAAATCGAGGAGATGCAGGCGACGACCTTCGCCGAAGTGATTGATGATATGGCGGGAGCGCATATCGATGGTGGCACCCGCAGCGGCGGTGAGCGGATTAATATCTGGGGCTTTGGCGAGACCGAAGATTTTAACGTTTATGTGGATAATGCTCCGGTGGGATTTGAGCAGTATCGCTATGGCTCATTTTTCCTCGATCCTGATCTCATCAAACGAGTGGAAGTGATTAAAGGCGCCCATGATGTGCGCTCGGGCAATGGCGGTTTTGGTGGGGCCATGTATGTGGTCACTAAATCGGCCGATGATTTTCTTAAATACGATCAAGCGATTGGCGCGCGAGTCAAAACCAGCTACGCCAGCAATAATGACGCTATGGGTTATACGGGAACTGTCTATGGCAGGGTGAATCCGCATTTATCGGGTTTGTTACACCTTACGCGCCGTGATGCGGGGGATGTGACTTTAGCTAATGGCGATGAGTTTGAATATTCGGGCTATGAGCAAGATAATTATCTAGGCAAGATTGATTATGAGCAGGGCGATCACCAACTGGCCTTGAGCGTGACCCATTATCTCGATGAGGGCCGCAAACCTTGGGCTAATCGCCGTGGCCCCATGCCTGCCATCTCAGACTACAACATCAAAAAGTACGGCTCCTACGAGCAGGCGCTGTATGCCACAACCGCCTATAACACCTATGAAGACAACACTTGGTCTGCCAATTATCGTTATTCGCCGAGCAATCCGCTGATTGATACCCAAGTGGTGATCTCCCATTCGGCGAATGCGCGCCACTGGGTAAGACCCGATATCGCGTGGGAGAAAATGACGGTTTCCGTAGGCAACTTCGGCCACGAATCTTGGCTAGATTACAAACGTGACTACATTGATATCAACAACTTGAGTTTGATTGGCGATCACGAGATCACCACTGGATTGCAGTACCGCAGCCTCGACCGTACTTCGCTTGTGTTTAACAAGAGTTATGAGAAGAATCCTGAGAAAAACTTTGGCTGGTACACACCTTATTATCAACCTGAAGGTCGCCAAGACACCTATGCCGTGTATGTTCGCGATGCGATTCATCTCACCAACGACTTAACTGTTACTCCCTCGCTGCGATATGACTTTATCTACAGCATAGGTCGGCCAAATATTGCGCCAGATTATAACGACATCAGCGCGGGTCACGATTATAGCTCGACTCACCACTCGGGGCTCTCACCCAGATTAGGCATAGATTACCAACTGACAAACTACGCTCGGTTAAACTTTGATTACGCTTATAGCCTGCAGGCCCCTGTGGTGGATGAGATTTATGCCGTGCAATACGCGAAAGCCAGCATTACCGGCACGAGTCGCGACATCGATGTCGAACGCTTACACGCTTTCAAGCTAGGCTTGATGACACAGCACCAGCATCTGCTTGCCAACGATGATGCGCTGACGACGCAGCTTACTCTGTTTGCCAACCTAGGCCGCGATGATATCGCCCAGCGCCGTGGGGCTAAGTCTGATAAAACCCAGTTAATTCAAAGCGGTTATACCAATCTTGATGGTTACCATATTTACGGTGCCGATTTTGAAGCCCAATATCGCTATCAAGACGTGTTCAGTGATCTGGCGGTTTCATGGCTGCACGGACAGCACAATGGGTCACTCAGAGACAGCCAAGATGACGACGAGTATTTAGCCAACATGGCACCGCTCGATATTCGTCTGCGTTTAGGCATGTATATTACCGATGATATTTCAGTGGCTTGGCAGGGCGCTTGGTATGATGCGCAAACAAATGTACCCCACGGCGATATCTTTAATGCCGAGTCGCCGAGCGAAAATTACTTTCTGCAGAACCTGTACCTCGCCTATGAGCCCCAAGCCAGTTTAAAGGGATTAAGCGTGCGTTTGATGGTGAAAAACCTCACCAATTTGCAAGTGGTGCCGTTTCTCTCCGATGGGATCCCAGCTGCGGGGCGCGATGTTCGCTTGAGTTTAGCTTATGAATTTTAAAGATTAATCACCAAGGCAGTGTGAGCGCGGTTTATAAAACTTATAAAAAATAGGGTTATATTGCCTCAGCCCCCTGCCGAAAAAAGCCGGTTTATGGCATAATCCGCGTTTTACTAGGCATATAGAACAGAAAAATGACTGAAAATGAATTGCTAAGTCGCTGTGGCGGCAAGTGTGAACTGTGTGGCAGCGAGCTTGAACTCTCTATTTATGATCTGCCAGCCTCCGATGGCCGTGACAATGAGATCATGATTTGTGAAACCTGCAGTGGCCAAATTGCGGCACCGGATACCATGGACATGAACCACTGGCGTTGTCTGAACGACAGCATGTGGAGCCCTGTACCGGCAGTTCAAGTGATGTCATATCGTATGCTTAAGCGCTTAAATGGTGAAAGCTGGGCGCAAGATTTACTGGATATGCTTTACCTTGAAGACGATGTAAAAGCGTGGGGCGATGCTGAAGTTGCCGCCGCAGGTGACGACACTACCCCAACGTTAGACAGTAATGGTGCCGTGATTAACGCTGGCGATACGGTCGTGATCATCAAAGATTTAAACGTGAAAGGCACTAGCTTTGTGGCTAAGCGCGGCACAGCGGTGCGTAACATTGCTTTGACTAACAACCCAGAGCACATTGAAGGCCGTGTTAACGGGACTCGCATTGTGATCCTGACGTGCTTCGTTAAAAAGTCTTAAGTTGAACCTAGTGTGGGCTCGATTTATCGAGCCCACACCATAAAAAACCGCCATACTCGTTAATCGACATGGCGGTTTTTTTATTTTGAATTAGAGAGTTAAGATACGCAGCGGGTGACTTGATATTGGCGTGCATAGCCCTGCGGATTAAATTGCCAAGATAGTATCCACGCCATCAGACTTATGCCACCGAGCAATAACCACGCACTGTTAAAGCTATTGAAATTATCGCGAATTAATCCAGCAATCCAAGGCGAAATGGCGACAATGGTATAACCCACACCTTGTACAAAGGCGGTTAACTTACCCGCTAACATCGGATTTTGTTGATGATCCATAGTTACAATTAATCCGAGTGGAAAAATCCCGCCTATGCCTAATCCCGCAAGTCCTGCCCATAAAAATAGCGACACTTGAGGGGCGAGTGCAAGTCCCATAAAGCCGATGAGTTGCAGTAAGCACAGTAGGGCAATAATAGCGCGTCTGTCCGTTGACTTGCTGGCAAGCCAAGGAAACACTAAGCCCGCGATCACTTCCATATTGGTTAAGAAACCTAACACTAATCCCGATTGAGTCTGGCTATAACCTAGCTCGACCGCGTAGGGGGCTAACCATGCAAGCACGCAGACATAACAGCTTGTACCTAAAGCAAAAAATATCGCCAATAACCAACTGCGACGAAAACGCCAAAAGCTAAGCGGCACAGTTTGCTCCGCAGTTTGATTCGCTAATACGGCTTTATGTTTAACCATCAGCCATAGTGCCAGTGCCACTACGCCCAACCATGTCCAATGGCCTAAGCCCGCACGCCAACCTAAGTTCATCCCGATAAAAGGCGCACTGCTGGCGGCCAAAGCAGCGCCGCCCATAATGGCGGTGACGTAAAGCCCCATCATTAAGGGCACCCGTTCACCGAAATTGAGTTTGATCATGGCGGGCATTATGGTTTGAATAAGGGCGATACCGACTCCGGCCAGTAATGCCGAGCAGATAAGCCAGCCTGCATCCATTGCCCAAAATCGCATCGCCGTGGCGATGCTCAAGAGGATCAATGATCCCGTCATCACGGTATTAAATCCTAAACGTTTGGCGATACTAAAGCCCGCAAAGCAGCCCAATCCCATAGCTAGCACAGGCAGCAATGTCAGCATAGACGCTAAGGTAAAACTTAAGCTGATATCCTCTTGTATGCTGGGCAGTAAAGGCCCAACCGAGGCGAGAATGGGGCGCAGATTTAGCCCGATAAGAATGAACGCGATTCCGAGCAGCAATAAATTCGCTTTCTCTGTCTGGGGTGACCGCATGGATTGTCTCCAAAAATAAGCTAAGTTTGATTTGCTGAAAGAGTGATCTGTAGCGGTATTGGGCGCGCTTATGGTGATTTCCTTTCAAAAACAGTAGGTTGAAGTTGTATCACTACAGTTTAAAAAGAATCTCTTTCAAATGTATCTTGATATAAAGATATTTTAATTCTGCGAGAAAATGACTAAGATGTAAAGAATGATATAAAGAATCTTTATGTTGAGATAAAGCTATGACAGCGAAAACGACACTCACTCACACGAGTCCTGCGGATACTAATGCGAGTCCTTCGGGTACTAACGCGAGTTCAGCGGATAAAAACGCAAGCCCTGCGGATAAAGACCAAGCAGCTTCGAACACCAAAGCTGATGGCCTTGAAAGCGAAGATGGTTTGGATAGCATTGTCGGCCAGTGGCAGCAACAAGGGGTGACTGATGATTTGATCCCTATGGCTGTGCTTGGGCGAATCGCGCGTTTAACGAAATATATTGAAGTGGTACTGCTGCAATGCCATGGCGAATTTGGCTTAGGTCAGGGCGAGTTCGATGTGCTTGCCACCTTAAGGCGTTCGGGTGAGCCGTTTACCCTCTCGCCTTCACAGCTTTATCAGAGCATGATGCTAAGCTCTGGCGCTATGACGAGCCGTTTAGACAGACTCGAAAATAAGGGGCTGATTGAGCGGGCGCACAGTAAGGAAGATCGCCGCGCCGTACATGTCTCGTTAACTGCTGAGGGTAAGGCGCTCATTGATAAGGCATTGCCGCAGCATATTCAATGTCAGAGTGCATTGTTAGCGGGCGTGAGCGTTGAAGATAGACCTATGTTGCTGCAGATTTTAAAATCTTGGCTGAACCAATTTGAGCCGCAATAAATTGTTTAAACTTCACGTGAGTTTTAGTTTCTAGTATTAGACAACTGGCGATAAGCGATAGCCGAGCGCTATTGGCTAGTATGAGTCAGCCGCGCGGGACAACATTCGATAGTACAAGGGAGTTGCCATGGTAAAAAGACGTGAAGCATTTGAATTAGCAGGTAAACGAGTCACAGCAGGGACTCAACTGGGGATCAAGCTGGCCGCCGCTAAGTTGTATACCGATACGCAACTCGATATTCATGTGGAAGTGTTTCACGGGGCCAAACCCGGCCCTACTTTGCTGGTTTGCGCCGCCATTCATGGGGATGAACTCAATGGTATTGAGATTTGTCGGCGACTATTAGCCAGAGTCAATCCCAAGAATCTGACGGGCACCTTGATTGTGGTGCCGATTGTGAATGTGTTTGGTTTTATTCAGCAATCCCGTTATTTACCCGATAGGCGGGATCTCAACCGCTGCTTCCCAGGCTCCAGTAAAGGGGCACTGGCAAGCCGGTTAGCCAACCTGTTTGCCACTCAGTTATTAGTCCATGCAACCCATGTGATTGATTTACATACGGGCGCGATTCACAGAGACAACTTGCCGCAAATTCGCTGTGATACCAGCGATGAGACTATGCTGGCCATGGCGAATGCCTTTGGTGCACCGCTGATTATGCATTCAAAAGCGCGCAGTGTTTCCATGCGGGGTTATGCTAATCAGCAGGGCATTCCGTGTATTTTGTACGAGGCGGGCGAGGCGCTACGTTTCAGTGAATTGTCGATAAAATCTGGCCTTAAGGGCGTGCTCAATGTGATGCGCAGTTTAGGCATGTTAAAAGGGCGGGTGACTAATAAGGGTTCGAGTGTCAGCGCCATTCGCAGTTATTGGGTGCGCAGTGAGTCCGATGGTTTAGTGAATATGAAGCTTAAGCTCGGCCAGCGGGTGACTAAGGGTTATATTATCGCACATATCGTCAGCCCCCACGGCGGTGATAGTGTGGCCATTCGTGCACCAACCGACGGCATCATCATAGGGATCAGCAATATTCCCGTTACTAACGAAGGCGAGGGCATGTTCCATATCGCCCAGTTTGAAGGTGACGAAATTGAAATGGCTAACGAACAACTCGATGAATTTTTGATGGAATATGCTTAACCGCAGACTTGTTGAAATTGGATATACAGCCACAGAAGTCGCTAAGGTAGATTTGCGACTTCTGTGATCATTTTTACCGCGCTAACTTCTGTCTCTAGTCATCCCACAAATACCATTTTCTACATTCCTACAAAAACTAAACTCACTAGAGTTTAAAGCGTTCCACTGAGCTGGTGAGTGAGTGGGCAAGCGTGGTGACTTCGTTGCTGCGTTTGGCCATGTCCATGGCTTCATTGGCATTTTGTTCCGCCGCTTGCGCCGCCTCGCTCATGCTCGACTCAATACGTTGACTGTAATCTAACTGCTCGTGGGCGGCGTGGGTGATCTCTAGACTCATGTCATTGAGCGTATGTAAGGTACTTTCTATGTGGGCGATAGCATCCTGCAGGGTTTGGCTTTGTCCGACACATTCGTTTGCCTGATTTTGACCTGTGGTAATTGCACTCGCAGCCGTGGAGGTCTCTTTTTGCAGGGCCGTGATCATGGTTTGAATTTCGGCGGTGGCAGCTTGGGTGCGTGAGGCAAGGGATCGCACCTCATCGGCCACAACAGCAAAACCCCGTCCATGTTCCCCCGCTCTGGCGGCTTCAATGGCAGCGTTCAGTGCCAGTAAATTGGTTTGCTCGGCAATGCTGCTGATGGTGGTTAAAATGCTGCCAATATTATCGCTTTGAATGCTTAAGCGAGACATGACCTCAACCGAGCTACTTAAACGGGCGCTCAGTTCGGCAATTTTATTGCGATTATCATCGGCAATTTGCTTCACTTGATTACCGTATTTAGAGGCTTGGCTTATTTGTTTCGCCGACTCACTGGCCTGTTCAGTTACTAAGTTAGAACTGGTAAACATCTGTTCTGCTAAGGCTTTAGTCTCATCGACGCGGCTGATTTGCGCAGTTGCTGCATTGGCGATGCGTTGGCCTTGCTCGTTGGTTTGGGTGGCAGAGCTGTCCAGTGAATGGGCATTTTGGCTGATATTGGTGAGTAGCTTGGCAAGATCGTCACTCAAGGTATTCATGTTATCAATTAGGGTGCCAAATTCATCGTCATGGCGTTTATGAATGCGTTTAGATAAATCCCCACGGGCGATGCTCGCCAGCGCGCCATTCACTAAGGCTAATGGATTGAGCATGGCCTTGGAGGTAAAGAAGGAAATAAAACTCACCATAAGGATAAACACTATGGCGAGCACTATCGCTAAGGTTTGCCCTTGCTCAATGGCATCGCTGGCAATGTTTTGCAGACTGCTAAATCGGCGGTCGGCTAAGGTGATTAACTTGTCTAAAGCGAGGTTACTGGCGTTAAATTCTTTATCGGCATCGAGGTAATGCTGCTCTGATTGTCGCAGTGCTTCAACCACGGCTTTTTGTGCTTTATAAAGCTCGGCAGGCGCCGCGAGTAAGGTATTGATAATCGCATATTGCTGTTCGAAGGTTTGCAGCAAGCCTAAGGTATCAAGCCCATCAGTTTGTTGTTTTAAAAAAGTAAAGTTAGTGGTGAGGTTCCCCAGTAAAATACCGACATCTTGCTGGTGCGATTGGATCACCTCCAAACTTTGAGTGTGGATCAGCTCTCCCATAGTGTTGGTTAGCGTATACAACATATCGTCGATACGCGTGCCTGTACCGACAATCTCTTCGAGCAGAGTAGGATTATCGGGGATGGACAGGGTTTCGAGATCGATCATCGCATTACTGGCGT
This sequence comes from Shewanella sp. SP1S2-4, assembly GCF_031932075.1. Taxonomy (NCBI): domain Bacteria; kingdom Pseudomonadati; phylum Pseudomonadota; class Gammaproteobacteria; order Alteromonadales; family Shewanellaceae; genus Shewanella; species Shewanella sp. SP1S2-4. The sequence goes on along the minus strand of NZ_JAUOET010000001.1, from coordinate 183,997 downwards.
TGGTCTTGGCATCGTTAAAGCGCTTAAAGAGTTGTTGGTACTGCTGCTTTGCTTGTTCATTGGCGAGTTTAGCGCTAAACATGGCCTGGCTTTGTTGCAAATAGGCTTGGTATCTTGCCTTTGCTTCATCTAGAGAAGTCTGCATTTTAGGCTGATCAGCTACTCGTTCAATTAACTCATTTTCGATACTTTGATATTTCTTCTGCAGCGCCGTAAACGCTTGCTGGCTTTTGGTTAAGGCGGTTGTGTCTTGCTGGCTGTGGGCCAGGGTGGCAAGGCGTGACATTTTTAACAGCACCAGTTGTAAGCTATTACTCTGCTTTTGCACTGGTACGGCTAAGGTTTCGATATTTTGATAGGCAGTTTGTACTTGTGAGAGTGAATAGTAGAAGAAGCTACTGCCAGCGATGAGCAGCGCGCCGATGGCACTAAAGCTAAATATGATTTTTTGTTTTATGGTAAGCGTCAACATAGTGCGAAAACCTCTTCTAGGACTGTCCCTGTAAAATGGGTTTAATAATGATTAGATCGCTGTTTTTATTGAAATATTAATTCAAGTGTAGCAGAGTTCGTCACAAGTAAAGTGAATTTTTCTATTGAGAGTTTAGCGCTAGTTAAGGTTAACTTCTTGGTTTGATTATTTAAAAATAATCTCGACCGTATCTTAAAAGGATTGAAAATGAAATCAGTCGTGTTGGGTGAAAAGCGTATCGTACCGACAAAAATTGTCTGCATTGGGCGTAATTATGTCGACCATATCCATGAGTTAGGCAATGACATACCCGACGACATGGTGGTGTTTTTAAAGCCCAATTCGGCGATGTCGACAGTGCTACTTTCTGAGCATCAAGGTGAAGCCTTGCACTATGAAACCGAGCTGTGTTTTATGTTGCAAGATGGCCGTTTTAGCAGCGTTGCCATTGGCTTAGATCTCACTAAACGTGATTTACAAAGCAAGTTAAAAGCCAAGGGATTGCCTTGGGAACGGGCAAAGGCTTTCGATGGTGCGGCATTATTCAGCCCCTTTGTGGCGATTGATGATGCCGAGGCGCCGCTGCATTTTACCTTGAGTATCAACGACAACTTGGTGCAAGAGGGACATATCGATTTAATGATCTACAAACCTCAGACTATTTTATCTGAGCTGCAAGCCTTTATCAGTCTAGATGACGGCGATATTGTGATGACAGGCACCCCCAAGGGCGTGGGAAGTATTCCCGCTAAAAGTGTATTCAACGTGACGCTGAGCCGGGGTTTGCAAGCGAGTGCTGAGCCCTTACTCGAATGGCAATGGTTAAGTGTTTAGTGATAAATCGCTGAGTAGCTCGCATGATTGAACCTGATGACGTAAAAAAGACTGCTGTATTGCAGGTGTCAATTTGCCAGCCTCTGCAACAATTTTTGCTTGCGTTAGGGGCGAGTCAAGCTGCTGTTGAACGTTACTTACCACAGTTTAAAGCGTTGAACGTGCCGGCGGGAGAGGTGCTTCTTGGCCAAGGAAATGAGCAGTCACAGGCATATTTTGTTGTGGATGGTATCGTGCGCGCTTGCCATTATACTCAGGAGGGCACAGAGCGCTGTAAGGAGTTTTATTTCGAGGGTGAATTGTGTTTTTTGTATGTCAGTTGGCTGAAGCAAATTCCCGCTCGTTACCAATTAGAAGCTTTAAGCGCCTGTAAACTTATCCAAATGCCGTTATCCGTGTTGGATGATACTTCGCTGCAGCCCGTGCAACTAGGGTTACTTAAACAGCAATTATTGTATAAAGAACAAAAGGAAGCCTTTTTACTGCTGCACACACCTGAGCAACGTTATCTGTATTTACGCGAACATTCACCATTTTGGCTTGAGCGGTTAAGCCAAGGTCAGCTAGCTAATTATATTGGTATTACGGCAATCAGTTTGTCGCGTATGCGTCGACGACTTCAAGACTCTTTTTAACGTTTTTTGCCCCCAGTTAACTTAGGTTAATGCGCTAAAGCGCGATTTCCATGATGCTGAGCCTTAAGTTGCGCTCTCAAGTCTGTAAGGCTTGCAATCTGAGTGCGCATTATTGCTTAAAGCTAAGGGGCTTAATAAGTTGACTGCGTTTACTTTGTCTCAAATTTTGGTGGCGATAGCCATTATCTTCGATCTGATTTCGTTTCAATTTAAGGCGCGGGAGCGGATTGTCGCCTGCCTTTTTGTATCGGGTATTCTGATTTCTATTCATTTTTGTCTGTTGCAGCAATGGACTGCCGCAGGCTTAATGGGCATAGCCACAGTGCGTTATCTCATCAGTATTTTTACCACCTCAAAAGTAGCCCTATGGTGTTTCTCTATTGCTGCACTTGTGATGAGCATTGTGACCTTTAATGGGGTAACGACAGTGATCAGTTGTATAGGCACCTTGTTTCAAACCCGCGCCGCATTCTGTCAAAGGGATAAAGATCTCAGACTGCTTATGATAGTCGGAACCAGTTTTTGGCTCGTTCACAATGCCTTAGTGGGATCGCCTGTGGCAGTGTTAATGGAGGTACTCTTTATTGGCAGTAATCTGGTGGGCTTTTATCGGCATTATTTTCGCGGGCAGCTTAAGCAACTGCCGTGATCAGCTAAGGTCATCTCTAGCCTTAACTGAGAGGTTAAATTTTTAGCGCTTGCATAGTCGTTTTGGCGTTGATGTGAAGAGCATCTTTGTGCGTGATTAATCTAAGATAGCTAGAGTCCCGCGACGGCTTCCATATCGAGTTCGATATCAGTACAGCCTTTGGCACAGTAAATTCCTGCCGCTTGTCCTGCCTTTGCCTGCTCAGGCAATATCACTTTTAATGTCTGTTTACAGCTAGGACATTGCACTGGCTTACCTTTAAATACCCGTTTAATCAGATTTTTCTGCTCATTGAACGAGGTCGCAGTGGTTTGATTTAACACGGCAAAGGGGCTAGTAGAAGCAGTTGTCATCGGCAGTGAAATCCTTAAAAATTGAGTGAATGATATGGCTTAAAAATGAGCAACTCACGACGCTGTCAATCGGCATTTGCCTTAGTTGTGGCGATTATAGCCTGAGTTTAGGTGATATTGAAAAGCTCAAATGCAAATAGCGAACGGTGCTTTCATGGCTTAGGCCGCTTTTAGCATTTTCCTCGTCTACTGATATAGGTTGCATATGAGAACTATACCGAATATAAATAGCATATGCTATAAACGAGGTGTAACATGGTCAGACCAAAAATCCCCAGAACTATTTGTGGCCAAAGAGCCAATATCTGTTTTAAGCCTAATGGCATTCCTATGACACAGTTAGAGCAGGTGCCGCTGGCCGAGGACGAAATCGAGGCTATGCGCTTAGTTGATTTACTCGGTATGCAGCAACAGGAAGCGGCTAAATCAATGGGTGTATCACGTCAAACCTTGGCGAATTTAGTTAAAGGGGCAAGGTATAAGGTGGTTGATAGCTTAATCAACGGTAAAGCGCTGATGACAAACAATATCAACTGAGTATTGAACACTGGTAACGCGTATCGACGTGTCTAGGTAAGTGTAATGCAAGCAGTATTGAAAGACTCGGGCCTCAAAGTCACCACTCAAAGATGCAAGTTGCTTAAGTTTTTAACTCAAGTCGATAAGCAACATTTAACCATCGAAAATATCTATCAGGGGTTAAATGCGCAGGGCGAGACCATGGGCCTGAATACTGTGTACCGAATCATGGCGCATTTCGAACAAGCCGGCTTAGTGGTAAGGCGGTTTTTTGAGTCTGAAAATGCGATGTATGAGCTCAATGGGAAACCGCGTCATGAGCATTTAATCTGCTTAACTTGCGGCAAGTTAGTTGAGTTTGCCGATCCTTTGATTGACTTACGTTTATGGTTAGCAGCTGAACGTCACGGTATGAGTATCGATCATCACAGCCTTAATATTTATGGTCACTGTTTTGATTGTAAGCAAAAGCTTGAGAGCAAATCGGGTAGATAGACGAAATATTATTCGTTAATTTTATTGGAGAAGAACATGACTAAAATAGTGATTGTAGGCGGTGTTGCTGGTGGCGCATCTGCAGCAGCAAGAGCAAGACGTGTATCAGAAACTGCTGAAATTATCATGTTAGAGCGAGGCGAGTTTATTTCATTTGCAAACTGTGGCTTGCCTTATCATATTGGCGGTGAGATAGAGTCTAGAGAGGCCTTGTTGCTGCAAACGCCTGAAAGCTTTAAATCACGTTTTAATATTGAAGTGCGCGTGTTTAATGATGTGATTGCAATTAATCGACAAACCAAGCAGTTAAGCATACGTAATCTGCTCACAGATGAAGTCTATCAAGAGTCATATGATAAGTTGTTGCTAAGTCCAGGTGCCTCGCCAATCAAACCTCCAATTAGCGGCATTAATAGTCATTTTGTGCATAGCCTGCGAAATATTCCCGATATGGATAAGGTGTTAGCTAACCTTTTGCTGCATAAACCTAAGCATGCCACTGTCGTCGGTGGTGGCTTTATTGGTTTAGAGATGGCAGAAGCACTACGACATCGAGGATTAGAGGTGAGTTTACTAGAGCTTGCCGACCAAGTGATGGGGCCGGTCGATGTTGAAATGGCCAATATACTGCATCAAAAATTAGTCGATAATGGCGTGGATTTACGTTTAAAAACAGGATTGACCGCAGTTCATGAGCGTCCTATTCAACCGGCTGAATCCGACATTACCGATGACTACGATACGCCAGTGTTTCCTCATTACCATCTACATTTAGATTTGAGTGATAACAGCAGCTTAGCTACAGATTTAGTGATCCTTGCCATAGGTGTTAAGCCTGAAACCCGCTTAGCATCTGAATGCGGTTTAACCTTAGGCAAGCTCGGTGGAATTTACGTTGACGCCAGTATGCGCACTTCTGACCCGGACATCTATGCCGTAGGCGATGCGATTGAAACTGATGATTTTGTTACAGGTAATCCAATACTTATTCCACTCGCAGGTCCCGCCAATCGTCAAGGTCGATTAGCCGCAGATAATATGCTTGGCGGCAATAAGCTGTATCGCGCCACCCAAGGTACTGCAATCTGTAAATTGTTTGATATGGCAATCGCCTCAACGGGGTTAAACGAGAAGAGTTTGCTAAGGCAAGTTATTCCGTTTGAAAAGATTTATGTGCACACCGCTAGCCATGCCAGCTATTACCCTAGAGCACATCCCATTACCCTAAAGCTGTTGTTTTGCCCTGATAACGGCCGTATTTTAGGGGCTCAAGCCGCTGGGATTGATGGCGTCGACAAACGCATTGATGTGTTAGCAGTAGCACAACGGGCAGGAATGACAGTTTATGATTTAGCCGATCTTGAACTCACTTATGCACCACCCTTTGGCTCGGCGCGTGATGTAGTGAATCAAGCCGGCATGGTGGCTGCAAACGTCTTATTAGGTGATGAATCCATTTGCCATTCTCAGGAACTAGATCATCTGACGGCTGAACAAGTCATTATCGATGTGCGCAACCCGAGCGAGCTAACGGCAGTGGGTGCCATTGTTGGTGCGATTAATATTCCGTTGCCAGTACTGAGAGACAGGCTCAATGAACTTCCTAAAGACAAAGAACTGCTCGTATTTTGCCAAGTGGGTCTGCGCGGGCATGTCGCTTATCGGATGTTAGTGCAACATGGTTTTAAGGTACGCAACCTCAGTGGTGGCTATAAAACTTATCAAATGGTTAATGCACGTTTTTAGTGAAGAACAGCATTAAAGATGGATTTTAAAACCATTTACATCCATCAATAAATAGGTGCAGCGTGAACAATTATCAAAATTGTAAACAAAGCCACAGCCAATGCCTTGTCTGTGGCGACGCGACTCAAAACCCTTTGTCGTTGCAGTGTAAGTTTTTTGCTGACGGTAAGGATCAGGTTGTGGGTTATCATAAGGTCAATCGCCAGCTTCAGGGCTATAACAACCTACTACATGGAGGCGTTGCCAGTTCCTTAGTGGATGCCGCTATGACACATTGTTTGTTTATGCAGGGCATAAAAGCATTAACTGCTGAAATGACTGTGCGTTTTGTTGCGCCAATAAAGGTGGGAGATGCCATTAAAATTGTCGGCCGAATCGTGAGCCAGCGTATGGGAATGTACCAATTGGAAGCCTCACTTTATGTGGCTGATATCGCGTGTGTGACTGCTAAGGCAAAATTTATTCAACCTAAGAGAGGTGTAATAAATTAACCCTGTTAGGTAGCCGTGTAGCAATTTGATTTTAAATAATTAATTAACTTTTTAGAGAGCTTCAAGCATAAAGTCGTAATCTCAGATTGATAACGTGAGCGTTTCAAAAAAACAAATATCAGCGGCATCAGTTGGGCGTTAACACGTCGGCCATCATATGTGATGGCCGACATTGTGCGATGAACGATTAGAGGGAGCTTTGCCACGTCGATGGGCGAGAGTAACGCGCGCCATCTTTGACTCTGGCGCGGATGTGTTTGACATCATTAAGCTTGAAAGCATGGCGGTAGCTTAGCCAAGGTCCTGAGTCGAGTTGGTATTCCAACTCGGCATTGGGATATAAGCTATTGAGCACTAACTGCTGATGTTCAACACGTATTCCAGGCGGTGCTATGCGATAGAAAACTCCCGCTTTTGCTAACTTAGGTTGCACTTTATTGGCGTAAACCGCGGCAAAGGTTTGCCAATCCTGTTTGAGCACTTGCTCGGCTTGGTCATTGAGTTGGCGGGCAAAATGTTGAGTTTGCTGACTATAGATTTTACCTTGATAATCATAGGCTAATTCCCATGGCGCCTTATGCCATGCCCGCTCTGCGAGGGCGACCATGCGCGGGAATAGCATGTATTCTGCTTGCTCATCCGATTGCACCATTTCGCTCCAAAGATGCCCCTGCAAGCCATAAAAACCGCGGCCAGCATGCAATTGGCTTTGAGTATCATCTGAGGTAAAGGGCTGATTAAAAGTGTTACGCCAGCGCTCGGCGTGGGCGGGCAGGTTGTCTGGCATAAAGCTAAACACCTTAAAACTGTCTATTGCCCTCGAGGCCCAATGATTGCCGCGCTCATCTGGATGGCTAGCATAGGGGAAATCAAAATAGGTGACTTCTGGCGTTGAAATCACCACCTTCCAGCCTAAATTGGCTTGCTTATGGGCGATTTGATGACCGTTATCCGAAATCAGCGACCAAGCATTAGATTGCACTTGGGCGGGCATGTTTTCGGGGCGAACTTCACCCATGCCATCATTCCAACCTGCGGCAATAATCCCTTTATCTGCCAGCATATTAGCGACGCGCTCGATAAAGTAACCATTGAGCGAATGCAGTCCGGCTAACTCATCGGTTTTTTGTTGCTGCATTGCGATACACGCTGGAGATTCGACCCAAGCGCCCGCGGTTTCATCGGCACCTATGTGGTAATGCACTAAGGGAACGCCTACGGCTTGGTGCATCTTTTTAACTTCATCAATCACAGTATCGATAAAGTGGTAGGTGCTCGCCAAGCACACATTGAGTGTATTGTCGTGATAATACTGAATCGACGAATATTGGGTTTTATCTGCAAATTCAGTCAGTAAAAACTCCTCCGCCTTAGCTTTATCTCCTTTTGCTAGGTAATGGTGATAACGCGCCTCCATGGATTTTATTGCGGCGCGTGAATGCCCCGGCATGTCCAGTGAAGGGATCACTTCGATATGGTGAGCATCAGCCAGTTGTAATATTGCTTGGTATTGCGCCACGGTTAAGTAGCCATCGACGGGGTTTACGTCCGCTATGCCACTGCCCAGTTGTGGCAATAAACAGCTTTGCTCGGTTAAATCGAAACAACGTTTTGCACCCACATCGGTCAGTTCGGGTAAGCCGGGTATGGCTAAACGCCAGCCTTCATCGTCGGCTAAGTGCAAATGCAGCTTATTGATTTTATAGGCGGCGAGCTGTGGAATAATGCGTTTGATAAAATCGAGCGAGTGGAAGTTACGGGCTAAATCGATGTGCAGGCCGCGAAAGGCGTAGCGAGGCTGGTCTTGGATCTCGATGGCGACCAGTTGATCGTCACTTAAACTGATCAGCCCAGCTAGGCTTTGTATGCCATAGAAGAGTCCCGCTTCACTGCTCGCTCGAATACTGATTTGCTCGGCCGTTATGGTTAACCGATAGGCTTCGCTGTTTTTAATTTCACTATCATGGGCTTCAGTGCTGGCGACTTTAGGAGCTTGAGTATCGAGTTGCAATAACAGCGGCGTGCCTTTGTCCTTGGCCGAAAAGCCTAAAGAATCGAGGTAATCCAACGCCGCCTGCCGGCCCTTAAAATCGACAGTTGCAGCCGCGAGTCGATAACCTTTAGCAAGGGATAAAGGCGCCGAGTTTAGGCTTTGGCTATGAAGTGGCGTGGGGATAAGTTTGCCGCTAATGTCAGGTGCTTTGTCTGCGGCTAAGGCTTGATATTGCTCGGCTAAATACTGGCCATCGGCAAAGGGGGTTGCATCGTTTTTTGCCAGTAAGAATTGTTTCTCGGCATTAAAAGGCGCCAGGTAGTCTTGCTCGGCTAAACCCGTTTCTGGATCGCGCCTTGTTTGAGTGCTCTTTATTACCTGCGCCTTATAGCCCATAGCGACAAAGAAGTTTGGCATAAACTCGGAACGGGTGATTTGGCTGCCTTTGCTATAAAACTCAATACGATAAACTTGATTGGCGACGAAACCCTTAAAACTGGCTTTAGGAGTGATTTTGTGTAAATCGCCATTGATATGTTCAATGTTAAAGTCACCCGCATCGACAAAATAAACGGGCGATAGTTGGCTGAAATAAATTTGCCAATCGCCATGATTTAGCTCTTCGTTGGATAACTTGTCGTTGGATAGCTGAGTGGGCAGGGTTAGCTCAATGGCAGAGCGATAGCATTGGGTTTCTTTAGCGGGACAGGTTTCAAGATAACTGGCGGTTAACTGATAACTTAGCTGAAGTTTATCGGCCAATTGATTAAGTGCGACATGATTTGCCTCCTGCACGGCGTTGGCGGCCTGTACCGATGGCATAATAAATATTGAAAGCACTGGCCCCAAGGGAAGCACTGCCATTATGCCGCTGACTAAGGCCGTCTTAATCCTCTGCCACTTTATTTTACCTTTCCCTTTCGTTAGTCCTTTCACTTAACTGAGTCCTTTTGTTGTAAAAACCACTGCGCCGCGCCTATGAGTGCTGCATTGTGATGTTGACTGGCTGAAATCGTCAAGTCCGCCAGTTGCGGGCCATAGACTAAGCTCTGCAATTTTTGTTTAAGCGCCTCAATAAAAAAGGGAAAGCTTTGACTGACTGAGCCGCCAAGGATGATATCTTTGGGATCGTATACCAGTAAGGTTTGGGCGATCATGTGCGCCAAGTGTTCACCAAAATGGACGAAGGCTTGCAGCGCTTGGCTGTCACCTTCACAGGCTTTTTGGTACAAATGCTCGCCACTCATCTGGTGATGAACGGTGAAGTATTGCCCCGAGCAGTAGTGCTCAATAATGCCATCGCGATAACTCAAACTGCCGATTTCACCTGCGGCGCAATGTTTACCCGAATACAGCTGACCATTAAAAATCACCCCAGCGCCCACGCCTGTGCCTAAGGTAATCCCGAGCATGTCTTGATTGTGATTGAGCACAGCTTCACCAAGGGCAAAGAGGTTCGCATCGTTATTTACAACCACATCCATCTCAAAGGTATTTTTAAGCTGCTGGGCTAACTGCGTTGCTGTCAGCGCAGGGATGTTGAGCACTTCGAGTAAAGTGCCGCTGTGCATATCCACCATGCCGGGTATCCCGATGGAAATACCATAGGTTTCAGGCGTGAGGTGGCTGTGGATACAGGTCACGAGGAAATCGAATAATTGTTCGAAATTGCCATCGGCGGGAACGGGATACCGCCAAGTGTCGAGTAAGGTTTTACCTTCCACCTGTGCCAACATCAGTTTAGTTCCCCCAAGATCTAAACATAGGACGCTCATAATAGCTTGTTGCCTCTCGTGTTGGTTGTCGCCATCGGCTCGTCATTCTTTGATGCCGCTTTTGTTGAAAATAGGGTGGTGTTTTTAATCAAGGGGCGAGCCGTTAGCGCGATATAACCTATGTAAGCCATAGGGATTAACAGCACTAACATCCCGAACCGTAACTCGCCGGACAGCTCACTGATAACACCAATGATCGGCGAGATAAACGCGCCGCCGATAATGCCAGTGCAGAGAATGCCAGCGAATGATCCATGATCTTGGGCGCGAGAATTGAGCGCCAGCGAGAAGATCACTGACCACATGATAGAAATGAAAAAGCCAACCAATGGGAAACAAATTAATGCTAGTTGGCTCGGTCCCCAAATCGCCACCAGAAAACAAACCAGTGAACTAAGGGAAAAACTGAGCAGCAAGATCTGACTGTCGATAAGCTTAAGTAGCAGCAAACCGAGTAGGCAGCCGAGCGTCATGTAAAACCAAAAATCGCTAACCACATTGGCGCCGACACTTAAGGTATCAAGGCCATGATATTGCGACAAAAAGACTGAGATACTATTAGCAAGCCCTTGTTCAAGTGCGACGTAGGCGGCGATAGCGAAGAAGAATTTCAAAACGGTTTTATCTTTGAAAAGGCGTAAATGGGTCTCCAGTGCACCCGCCGACTCATCCGCCAATTTATCCACTTTGGGCATCTTCACTAGGCTTGCAAAGAGCACCATGGCGAGCGCGACCACGGCAAATAACCAGTACATGGCGAGCCAACTCATGTTCTCTGGCAATAGCTGTTGCACATAGTTGGCTGATGCAACACTGGCTTGATCTAAGGCGACAAAATGCTGATACACCAGCGGCGCTAAGGTTGCGGCGCCGCCAAAGGCGAGTTGGGCCAGTACGGAGAAAAAGGCAAAGTGCTCAGGCCCCGCGGCTTGGCGCAGTAAGGGATTCACTGCTACCTGCAATAAACTCATGCCAGTGCCAATACAAAACAGGCTAAACATGGCGATGCTAAAGGTGGGCAGACACACAAAAGTCACGGCGCCGATAAACGCTAGGCTAAAGGCTAAGATGATCACCCGTTTTTCACCGTACTTGTCCACCAAAATCCCCGCAGGAATCGATGTCACGCCGTAGGCGATAAAAAACGCAAAGGGAAATAACCCCGCTAACGTCAGGCCGATAGCATAACTGTCAATTAACGCAGGGAAAATCGGCCCCATGCTGTTGGTCATCAAGGAAATTACAAAGAAAGTGCAGAGGACAAACAGTATGATGAGTTTGTGTTTCATGTGCTTAGCCAATTGAATTAAGTGAAATTCATTGTGGCCTGACGCTCACTTTGGTGGTGATACGAATGGTGCCTCTGTCGATACTATTCTCACATAGTCAAATTGTGTTTGTGCTGATTTAGCTGATTTACATCAGGTGCAGTTAATACGGGCTGTAGATACTTGTAGATACTGGCGATAGATAATGGTGATAGATACGAGTTGCAGATAGCTGCTGCGAATAGGCATAGGTAAAACCGTGTTTTAGTATCTGCTGATAAAGTGTTTGCTTGTAAAATAGTTACCTTTAATTAACATTGGATAGAATAGTATTAGAGTAACGGAGTTGGGTATCACTGTAGGGCTGACTTGCTATAGACAATAGTGCGCGAGGCACAGCGATTTCGCCGAGCTGATAGGTTAAGGCTGGCATTAAAAATAAGGTCTAAGTGATTGAATAATTTAACAGGATGGCATAACGGCTAGCTTGAGTGAGTGGCGTTGATCTGTAAGAGTTGATTGAAGCTAAGGTAAAGGAATGAGTAACTGGAGTTTAATGGATGAAACCTCTGTGTGAAAAAGTGATCCCCGATGAAAACAGCTCTTGGCGTTACTTTCGCTATGAATGGGACCACATGGATCTCAACTGGCATTATCACCCCGAGTACGAAATCTGCTTAACCCTCAACAGTTATGGCATGCGTTATGTGGGCGATCATATTGCCCGCTATGGCGATTATGATTTAGTGATCATCGGCCCTGACATGCCCCACGGCTGGCAATCCGAGGCTAACCTTGATGTTTTAACTGACGAGGTTTCAAAGGATGACGGTTTGAAAGAGCCCGTTTTGATGGGCTCCGCTTCGAAAAATCGAGTGAAGGAAGTCGTCTATGTGGCACAAATCCCCGCAGCCTGGTTACATCAAATTGTGAATGAGCAGCGCGAGTTAGCATCCTTGCATTCTCTTTTGACCCATGCAAAACGGGGCGTGTTATTTAGTGAGGAAACGGCGCGCAAAGCCCATAGTGTGTTTATCGCGATGGAGACGGCCAATCCCTTTAAACGCTATATTTTGTTATTGGAATTATTAGCGTTATTACAACAGGATAGTCAGCAAGAGCTCTTGTCCAGCACCTTGTTCACCCACGGCAGTAAACTCGACTTTACCGTGAAAAAGCTCGATAAAGTGATCGAGCATATTTATGACAATTACACTCAGGCCTTGTCGGCACAGGATTTGGCAAAGTTGGCGCACATGAGCACCAATCACTTTCATCGCTTCTTTAAAAAACGCACCGAGAAAACCTTAACAGAGTTTATCAATCAACTCAGGATCGCTAAGGCGTGCAAGTTATTACTCTCGAACCAGAGCCCGATTTCAACCATCAGCGATCAGTGTGGCTTCAATAACTTATCTAATTTTAATCGGCGTTTTATTCAATTTAAAGGCGTCACGCCGAGTCGTTTTCGTCAGCGCTTTAGCAGTAAACAAAGGGCGATTTAACCCTTTACTATCACGAATACTTAGGCTGAAAATACTGCTCCACTAAGGTCTGGCAGTAGCTTATCGCCTGCGCCGTGATCTCCGTTGAAATCGGCTCAAATGGGCGCTTCAGTTTGGGGTCGCGGTAATCCATTCCCGCTAACAGTGCATACCAAGAGGGGCGAAAGTAGGCGAGTTGCTGGTCGTATTGGTAAAGCAGCAGATCAAAGTCTTCCCCTTGATACCAAGCTTGCAACAGTTGCGTCAACCTTTGGGAAATGGCGACTTTTTTCGCTGCGACCCAATAGGCTTCGCTGCGCTGGCTGGTGACATAATGGGCCTGAATATAATCCTTTATGCCGAGCACTAACTGCATGACAGCCTGATTGAGTGTTTGCCGACTTAAGGTCTCTGCCTGCTTATTCAATTGATAGCGCTCGAATAACGACATAAATCTTTCAAGGGTGAACTGAGTCATCATGATGGACGTGGCTTCGAGCGGCTCGATAAAACTTTGCGCAAGCCCAATCGCCAGTACATTGTTGTGCCAAGCCTTGTCACTGACGCCGACCCGCAGCTTGAGAAACCGCACTTGGGTCGACTCGGGTAAATTTACACTGTGCAATAATTCCTTAGCCGCGGCATTGGCACTGAGGTGGCGACTACTATAAACATAGCCATTGCCAAGCCTGTGGGTGAGGGGGATTTGCCATAGCCAGCCCGCACTGAGCGCCGTGGCGCGGGTATGGTACTTGGCCTGCTGTGCTTTGGCTTGCTGCGTTTGAGTGGAGTCCATTAATGTAGGTATAGGTACAGTGACGGCGCTGTCGTTGAGCAACTCCTCGGCGAAAGATTGAAAGGGCACGCCTAGGGCTTTATGAATTAACTTAGCGCTAAAGCCGCTGGCATCGATGAAAAAGTCGGCGCTCAGTCGTTCGCCATTTGCCAGGATCAGCGTCTCAATCTGCTGGTGTTGGGAGGTTGAAACCTCGACCACATCAGCAATGATCTGCCGTACGCCGCGTTGGCAGGCATAATCTTTTAAGTAGTTGGCCAGCTCAGTGGCATCGAAGTGATAGCCGTATTCGTTGGTGCAGGGCAGTGTTTTATTCGGCCTTGGACTGAGATTGTGTTTGGCCAGTACGCCGCTAGAGAAAAACGCATCAGGTTTAACGGCATTGCCATGCCCTCGGCGTCTTGCATTGGCGTTGATAAAAAAGACTTCGGCGGGTTTTACATCCATTTGAAAATAGAAGGGGTGGAAATATTGCTGGCCGTCACCATTCCAATTGATAAAGTCGATGCCGGTTTTATAGCTGGCGTGGCATTGCTCCATCCAATCTTTTTCGCTGATGCCTAAGTTGTCCATAAAGCGTTTTAGGTGTGGCGTCGAGCCTTCGCCAACGCCGATAGTGCCTATGTTGTCCGATTCCACTAAACAGAGTTCAATGGCGGCAAATACGGGGTTATTCACGAGGGCGGCCGCGGCCATCCAGCCTGCGGTGCCGCCACCTAAGATAATGATTTTTCTGATTGCTTGTTTCACTTTCATGGCTTATCCCCGCTGCATTATCAACGCAAAAAGCCGACCCTAAGGTCGGCTATGGTGTGACTCAAGTTTAAAATTTGTAGCTGGCACCGACGAAATAACGCGAACCAAATTCGATGGTGTTTTGGGTCAATTCGTATTTAACATCATAGGATTGCACCACTTCATTGGTTAAGTTTACCCCTTCGAGTGAAACATCTAAGTTCTCCATTGCATGCCAAATAATCGAGGCATCGACTTGTTGATAGCTGTCGTTTAACACGTTTTGAATGTTACCCACGCCTAAGTATTCTGAACGCCAGTTATAGGCGATACGGGCACTGAACAGATCATCTTCGTAGAAGAGTGAACCGTTGAAGGAGTTTTCAGATACGCCTTCAATCATCTGTTCAGTGCCATCGGGGCGAGTGCTCTTACTGTCAACATAGGTGTAGTTGGTCAAGAAGCCAAAACCGCTTTCAAAGTTATGTTGAAGCTGGATTTCAAGCCCAGTCACTGAGCCGCTGCCGCCGTTGGCTGGAGCTGTGACTCGGCATTTATCCCACTCGGATTCTGACGCGCCGCAACCTTCGATATATTGCGTCGACTCAGTGACAAACACTACGTTATCAATATCTTTGTAGAACAGGGCCGCCGACAACATAGAAGATTCAGTGAAGTACCATTCGATGCCAAGGTCGGCTTGATTCGCCTTATAGGGTTTTAAATTTGGATTGCCGCCGGTCGCAGTACCAAAGTTTTTTGCTATGGCTAAGCCAGGTTTAAGATCGCTGTAGTTGTTACGTGCCATCACGGAAGAGGCCGAAGCACGTAGGATTAAGTCTTCTTGCAGATCGAAGGCGACGTTGATGCTCGGTAGCCAATTATCGTAATTGACGGATTCATTGTAGGGCTTGCCATCGGCAAAACCGGTTGAGGTTTGGTCTGTGTTAACGTAACGCACGCCAAAGTTACCACGGTAGAATTCGCCGCTGAAATCCGCTTGGGCATACAGGGCCAACATATCCTCTTCAACAGTGAAGGTGTTACCGAGATCGGCGACTTCCACTAACTCGCCATTGGCGTATTTCTCGCTGATAAAGGCCCACCATTTGTCTTCATCTAACTTGGCATAGGAGTCGAGTACATTGCCGCCGCTCTGGGAATGTAGCCCAGACAGCACGCCATCGCTCCAGTTAGCGAGGTTGCCATTAGGCACGAAACCTAGAATTTCTGCGGGGTTACGGTTGAAGGCATTACGCTCGAAATCACTGGTGTTGTACTTAATCCCGACCGCAATTTTGTTAATAAAATCATGGTCGAGTTGATATTCGAAATCGGTCTGTGCGTAGGTCACTTTATGATCTTGCACTGTGGTTTCGTAGTTCGCCTCTTGGGCGTGCTTGAATTGGCTGGCATCGTTGGCATCTAAACTCGTCAGCACCACTTGGTAGGGACCGGTGGCATCGTAACTAAAGCCACCATCGACACTGCCTTGACCATTAGGGAAGGCGGGATCGCCAATTTTACCGCCTTGATCTGTCGCTGGGATCCACCAAGAAGATGAACCGCCTTGGGTGCCGCCATCAGAGGTCGATTGGCCAATGACGCCGCTAATCGTAAAACTGTCCCCGACGTATTTTCCGGTTAAGTTGAGTACTTCAGATTTCATATTGACCGCGTGGCGCACCACAGGGTTATAAATAATCGACGCATACGCCGGCAGAATCGTTGCCGATGCCGTGCCGCCTTGGGCATTGTTCACTACGTTGGTGGAGCCTGAACCGCGCGCGCCAACGGTTAAGAAGTTGTGGTTTACGTGGGGGATATCGAGTTCAAAATTAAAGTAATCTAAGGTGAACTCGGTATTGTCAGTTGGTGCAAATTGCAGTGTGACTTGGGCGCTGGTCCGTTCACGTTCGGCTCTAAAGGCCTGCGAGCCAATGCCCCAAGCACCAACGGTAGATTCTTGATTTTGCGCAGGATCGGCGGCGAAGTATTCATAATAACCACTGAGAGATTCCAGTACTTGGCGGCCGCTGGTAATTTTTTCTACTGAATAGGCGCCTAAAATGCCGAACTTTTCGTCGTCATTTTTCCAGCTCCCAAGGAAAGAGCCACTCGGGTCTGTTTCATCGTACAGGCTGCTTTGGCTCAGCTCGCCAGCGACTTGATAGGTGTGGGCATCGAGATCTAAGGGCTTGCGGGTTTTGAGATCGACAGTGCCGCCCAGCGCACCTTCTTCAAGTCTGGCAGTCGGGGTTTTGTGCACTTCAACGGCGTTCACTTGCTCGGCCGACAACAATTCCATATTGAAGGTACGAGTGGCAGGACCAAGGTCATACCAAGAAGTGCTAGCAACGGTTTGACCGTTAAGCAAAATACGGCTCTGCTCTGGCGCTGTACCGCGAATAGTGACGCCGCTTACTTCGCCGTATTGCCTATCGACCGTCACCCCAGAAATTCGCTGTAGCGCATCACCGATGTTTTTATCGGGAAACTTACCTATGTCTTCCGAGGTGATGGCATCGACCGTGGAGTCGGCGAAGCGTTTGGTATTCATTGAGGCTTCAATCGAGCGACGTATGCCGCGTACTTGGATCACCTCCATATTTTCTGCCGTTGCCTCTTGTTGCTCTGCCGCGACTGCGGTTGAGCTCATCCCGAATAAGGCGTTAGCGATACACAATGCGAGCAAAGAGCTCTTAAATAGTTGACCTTCTGACATGTTATAGCGTCCCTGTAGTGCTTTAGTGTTGTTTTTTTCTTCAGTTAACTTACCTGTTATCGAATTGTTGATGCGGTACTTTTCACACTAGGATTGGTATTTTTCTATTGTGTTTAACGCGAGGGCGGCGGTGATTTCAACTTGAGTAGTGATGGGAGATTTATCGACTTAGCGTAGAAAAGTATGGCTTGTTGCTAGGATGGTATAACTAACGCCAGCTGGATTACTCACTATAGAGATGCCGAGCGAATGAGTGCCGCCACTGTGTGCGAGTTTGGACACAATGGGCATTAACTCATTAATTTTAAAAATTAGCTTTAAGCATTATCTACAGGATGAGATCATGAAACTGAAATCGATAGCCGCCGCAGTTGGACTTTGTTTAGCGAGCTTAAGTGTTGCCCACGCCAGCGATAAAACCATTTACCTCACCTTTGATGATGGTCCAATTGATGCGACATTAGGACTGTTAGACGCCTTAAAAGACGCCAATATCAAGGCGACCTTCTTTATCAATGCTTTTCATATGTATGGCGAAGGGGATGAAAACGAAGCGTTAGCGGCTGTCGCCCTGCAACGTTTATTAGACGATGGCCATATTCTGGCAAACCACAGTTACGATCATATGCTGCATAACTGCACCGATGGCGTGCAATCGGGGGCGGTTTATTGCAATCAAGTGGGTCTATGGCCGGTGAAATCCTATCAAGATGCGGCCACCGACTTTACCTACTTTGTGACGAACACCGCCAAAGTGGTTGAGCTTATCCCTAATGCCGCCAGTTATCCTAACAACAAGATGACAAAGTTGGCTCGTTTGCCCTATACCAATGGCTGGCGAGTGACCAGTAAACTTAAAGGTGACGGCTTGTGTGCCACCTCTGATACTGTGCCGCCTTGGGACCCTGCTTTTGCTTGTACCGCCGAAACCTCAACGAACAGTTCGCAAGTTGCGGTGCAAATTCAAAACATGCTCGCCGAGAGTGACTATAAAATATTTGGTTGGGACTTTGATTGGGGGCCTGAGGATTGGGGCGTGGCTTTTCCAGCCGAATCTATGGCCGATGGGGTTGAGCTGGTGGATAAAATCAATCAAGTGATCAACACCTGTGCGGGCACCACAATGAACCCTCTTAACAGTCGCACGCAGAACTTAGACTGTAGCGATGGTTTGCACGACGGTAAAGTGGTGATCTTGACCCACGACTTCCTGTTTGAAAATGCCCACCGTGGCCAAGGTGCGACCATCAACTTGCCTAAAATTAAACGCTTTGTGGAAGAGGCGCAGCGCCAAGGATACCGTTTCGACACGCTAGATAACTATGCCCCCGCTTGGCAGGATCAGCATGATTATCAGCAGCCTGATTTTGTCTCGTATCAAGATAAAATCTATTCCTTAGTGCAAGCCCATTTCTCCCAAAGTAATTGGCAACCGAACCAAACCCCAGCCTTGTGGAAAAACGAGAAGTAGC
The DNA here is from genome assembly GCF_031932075.1 of Shewanella sp. SP1S2-4. Lineage (NCBI taxonomy): Bacteria > Pseudomonadati > Pseudomonadota > Gammaproteobacteria > Alteromonadales > Shewanellaceae > Shewanella > Shewanella sp. SP1S2-4. The sequence goes on along the minus strand of NZ_JAUOET010000001.1, from coordinate 165,555 downwards.
TAAGTCTTGGGCTGAGTATTTACTCGGCCCATTATATTGGCCGAGTAAAGGGTATGTTGCTGAACTTAGCCTGACAAAACTCAAAATAGCGTCACTTTTTTACACTTTACCCACTCCGCTTTAACTCAGTATCTGTAATACTGCTCCGACATTGATTTGAAGTTGATCAGTGTTAGAAAAGCAGTGCACAAAGCGCGCGATTGGGGAGAGAAAATGAGTACGTTTGTAAAGTTAACCTTAGCGGGCACCTTAGTGATATTAGCCATACTCGCCGCAGGTATTTACCGTTTCAACATGACCAATGATGATATTTATATGGTGATGGAAGATGGTAAGGTCATGCAATACGACGAGGCCATGGCGCAGGAAAAAACGCAGGCACAGGCCAATGAGGTCGAAGTGGTGACACCGCTTGAGGTTAAGCCGGTGGCGAATGCGTCGGAAGTGATGCTTAAACTCTTTAGCTTAAATACCGCTAACCCGTTTGAAATTACCCTACCAGAGGGCGGTAAATCGGTTGCCTTGACCCATTTTATTAAGATCAAGCAAACGGAATTTGCGATGGGCGATTATCAAGATGGCGAGGTAAAAGGTCGAGTATTACTGGATTATTTGCGCATTACGCCGTTAAATTTCGATCCCGCTTTAGAGCCTGATACCCAGAGTGACGCGCCAATTCAAGATGATCCTAAAATGCAGACTATGCCCTTTGTGGCACCGTTTATTGTGACGACCCAAGGTTCGGGGGCATTTTGGTATCTTGGCTTGTTTAGCCTCGATTTTGAACACAATAACTTGAAGCATTTAGGCAGCGTCATGCTGGGAGATCGCATCGAGGTGGACAGTATTGAACCTGTTTATCCCTTCGAAGCTCCGTTCAAAATTGCCGTGACTTATCGCGATAGAGCGCCTGACCAACCTATGTCTGAAAGCCCTGAAATCGTTAAAACCTTAGAGGTGACTGTGAGCGAAACTGGCATCACTAACATAACTCAGTAGTGAGTAGTCGTGCGCAACGGGTCGGGAGTAAATGCATTATGGATCTGCGCAGGCTTGTGCTAAGTTATTTTTCGTTCCGTGTGTGATGCTTGCCGCAGCGGCAAGTATTCTCGGGTAGATAGACTTGGCATAATGTTTTGACAAGGAGAGTGTCATGCAAGTTAGCAAAATCACTGGAAAATTTGATGTTAAGCTCACTCCAGATAGCACCTATGCTACGGGTGTGGGCGGCGTGACGCTTGGGCGTATGGGCTTAGATAAGACCTTTTATGGCGAGCTTGAGGGCCGTAGCCAAGGTGAAATGCTCAGTGCAATGACGTCAGTCAAAGGCTCGGCTGGCTATGTGGCGATTGAGCAAGTGGTTGGCAAGGTGTGTGGTAAGCAGGGTAGTTTCGTGCTGCAACATTTTGGCATTATGACCGATGGACAAAACCGTTTGATCTTAGAAGTGGTTCCCCATTCCGGTGCGGGCGAGTTGCAGGGCTTAACGGGCACTATGGCCATCAGTATCGAAAATGGTCAGCATTTTTATGAGTTCCAGTTTGGCTTTGAAGCCAGCGCTGAGCCTGCATTTTAACGCGACTTCAGGCATGATTTTTTAGGCATGATTGTTTCTGAAAATATAGTTTCAGACACTATTGCTTAAGGTGTTATCGCTTAAGGTACTATCGCTTCCAGCATTAGCCTGATGTCGTTCAATTTTCCTACCTTGATTTCGTTTTCTTAAACCTAGTCTTATCTACGTGGCCTAGAAAACCTTGCTTGATTGAGTGAAATAATGGACATAAAAAAACCAGCCTAGGCTGGTTTTTTGTTATTACTTTTTCTTATCAATCGAGTTCAAAAGTTGAGGCAAGATTAACGCCTTGTACTTAACTCTGACTGTTAAAGCGCTACTTTTGAAAGCTAGTTTCAGAAAGTGCAGCTTTAACTAGCGTTAAGAGGCTTTTTTAACGACTTTGATTTTATCGACAACTTTTTTCACATCGTCGGTATTCTCGGCAATTTTCAGCGCTAACTGACGTTCGGCATCGCTAGCAACTTCACCTTTTAAGGTGACGATACCATTAGCGACATCCACATTAATCTGAGTGCCGGAAACATCGGTTGAAAACAGTAAACGGGTTTTGACGACTGTGGCAACCTTAGAATCGGTCAAAGTAGCAACAACTTCACTGGTGCCTTCTTTCTCATTCATCACAATGAGTTGATTATCGACATCTTTTACGCCGTCTAAACTTTTGATCAGTTCAGTGGCAAGGGCTTTATCGACACTGCTTTCCACTTTACCTGTTAACGTCACGTTTCCCTCTTTGACATCCGTTATAATGTCAAAGGAATTGAGATTGGTATTGAGCAGTAAAGTAGTTTCAGCTTTACCATCGATCCAAGCATCCTTAGCCCCGTCCTTCCAATCTTGAGCTGCTGCGACATTTAAACTGATTGAACCGACAAGTAAGGTCGCTAGTACTGATGCTGTTGTGGTTTTCATAATCATATCCTCCGTTGTTTTCTCGATGTTAGATAATGCGTGAATCGTGCCAATATAGTTAAGTTGTTGATTTTAAGGTGTTTATGTGCTGTTTTTGATATTTTGACAGAAGGAGTCTTTTGTTTAAGTCGGTCTTTTTTACCGACAAAATGTAATTTTTTCTGGCAAGCAGAGTCATCTTTAAAGCATAAAAAACCGCACGACTGTGTGCGGTAAAGTGTGTGCGGAATAGTGTGTGGAGTCGCGCGGTGCGTTAAAGCTGGATATTGCCAGGTAAAGAGGCTCATACTGATGCGCACTAATGCAAACTGATGTAAACAGGTGTAAAGGATTAACCAGGATTGAGCGAACTCATACCATCGCAACTGATTTGCAGCCAAGCGGCGCCTTCTGCGAGCTGATTGGCAAGTTGTGGCTGATGTGCTTGCCTTACTGCTTGCTTCATCTGGGTTAACACTTGCTGCTCTATAACGACAAGTGCGGCCATCGCCTGCGATATATGGCACTGATGCAGCAACTTTGTCGCTTGAGTGTAAGTGACAGGTATCGTATGACTCAGGCCATGAAGCGGCTCGCTAGACAAAGGGCGCAGCTGCTCAAATCGCCTCAACATTCGCTGGTGGATATTCGCTTTGGTCGAAAAAATCCGCTTAAGGTTATAGTCTTCGACGTACGTCATCGCTTGGTTGTAAAATGTGAGTCCTTCTTGATTGAGCGTTATCATTTCATCGATCAACATGATATCGGCGCGGATATCAGTCTGATGTTGCACAACATTAGACTTCATTATGGGCCTCCTAATGCCAGTGTTCGACATAGCCTTGTTTAACGGCTTGGGTCAACTAATTGAGTTTCGTTCAGCTACCATGCATATTCTGTTCTCGTTTTTAATGATATGTTAACAGGCTGATTTTTAGACTGATATTCTCGGTTCATTACGCCATCCTCTTGGAATATCGGCAACTATTACCGCTGCTGTTGTTAAAATTTCACGACTGACATACAGTAGCCCTTCATACACAGGGAGTGGGATAGCATGGCTCGATTGACACTTTTTTATCACCTGCAGGATGTAAACGCCGAACAAGCCATCTTAGAACTCGCCGGCGCTGCCGACTTTAATAAACTCCGCAGTGTCGATGATTTACCTTGGATAGAACAGCTTGAGGTGAATCACGTCGATGTTGCCATCATTGAGCTGTCCAGCCTTAGCCGTGAGGATTATCTCGGGCTACTGGACAATGTAGCTCTGTCCAATATCGAGTTTATTTTTCTCTCCGACGGCCAGCCGAACCCCAATCTTGATCAGTTAATGTCGCATTTTGCCGGTTATCATTTTCGCAAACCCTACGACATGACGTTAATCAGCGATATTTTCGCCGATTTTGCCCAGTATCTAGTGTCATCCCCAATTCGGCCTCGGCCTTTTTCCAGCGAGCTAGACCAATATGGTTTACTTGTCGGTTCCTCTGCTGCGATGCATAAGCTGTATCGCACGATTCGCCGCGTCTCTGCGACCGACAGTAATGTGCTGATCATTGGTGAGAGCGGGGCGGGGAAAGAGCTGGTCGCCAATACCATACATCTTGCCAGCCCTAGGCTGAACGAGCCTTTTATCGCGATTAACTGCGGCGCCTTAAGCCCTGAATTGGTCGATAGTGAGTTGTTTGGCCATGTAAAAGGCGCGTTCACTGGCGCTCATCGCGATCACAAAGGCGTATTTGAGCAGGCAGAAGGCGGAACCTTATTTCTCGATGAAGTCACCGAAATGCCAATTGAGCATCAAGTGAAGTTACTCAGAGTGCTTGAAAATAGCGAATATCGCCCCGTTGGCGGTGCCAAAGTGCAACTCGCCAATGTGCGGATTGTGGCGGCCACCAATCGTGATCCCACCGCGGCAATCGAGGCTGGGCAATTTCGCGAGGATTTATATTTCCGTTTGGCCCAGTTCCCTATCCGCGTTCCACCCTTAAGGGAACGTGGCGATGATATTCTTGGGCTGGCGCAGCATTTTCTTGCCTATCGTAACGTGGCAGAAAAGCAGAATAAAAGCCTCGCTGACGACAGTGCGCAGATGATCGCTGCGTACCCTTGGTCGGGTAATGTGCGTGAATTAAAACATGCCATTGAGCGAGCCTATATTCTGGCAGACCAAGAGATTTTACCCAGTCATTTACAGTTGCCACAGGCAAGTGAAATGGGGACATCTTGCGATGACCAAGTCGTTATCCCGCAGGGCATGCGTTTAGATGACTTAGAAAAAATCGCCATTTATCAAGCATTAGAAACCACTCAAGGCAATAAAACCGATACCGCCGAGCAACTGGGGATCAGCGTGAAAACCCTTTACAACAAGCTCAGCAAGTACGAGCAGCAAGTCGAAGCGGGTGAATCGGCGGTAGAATAGTTTTTTGCGCTCAAAAGCCGCAGATGTGAGTGAGTTTAACATCTCATTGAGCTTTATCCTGCGGCTTTAGCCATCTTAAGCGTACCGTTGATGTGGTTGCTAGCAAGGAGGTTTAAGCCAAGTGGCATCGGCTCTTTGGGATTTTATTTCACTATGCTAGGCCAGCGTTAGGAGCGAGATTTGACGATAGTAAAGTTGATTACTTGTCAGGTTGAAAATGAACAAGAGCAAGATTTTTCTCAAAGCCAACAGATATGGAAAGCGTTGAGCAACTGCGTAGGTTTTAGAGGCCAGTTCGGTGGTTGGAGTCAACCCGAAAGGCAGGCGATTATTGTGGGCGTATGGCAGTCACTCGAGGATGTTACGGCTTTCATGGGGTCAGTTCACGACGAGCTGTTCTCCAAAAGTGGTCAGCAAACAACTTATAAACAGTGTGATGTCCATTATTTTGAAAATATACTGAGTATCCCTTCGCTAACTCATCATCCTGCAGATCAAAATGACAATGTCATTCGCTTGGCTTATTGCCGAGGAGTGCAAGATGTCGAACGTTTTTTAAGTGACCAACGAACGATTTGGAATGCCCATCTTGGACAAGCAGACGGCATGCTTGGCGGTTGTGTCGCCCGCAGTCTAAAACAGAGTGACTACTTCATCGTTATGACGCGCTGGGCGTCGAACCCAGCTCATGAAAATTACGTAAAAACCGTTCTGCCAACCCTTAAAAAGCAAGTGTTACCTGAAAGCTATATTGAAAATATGTCGGGTTGTTTAGTGCAGGAAGAATGCTTATGGGAAGTCGTTCCTAGTAATGACTCAAGCGTGCCAGCAAGATGTATCACCCATCCTCTTCAGTTATTTCCTGATAAGGCACAAACACCTTAAGGGATGCGGGTTGGACTTCAATGGTGAGATCTGCGGGTTCAAAGATTTCGCCATCAATCACATATTTACACTTGGGCTGACTCCTAATATTCACTTTTTTCGCATGGGCGTGGTGGACTTTGGTCGCGGTAGAAAGCGCACTAGGTCGTTTTGCATCTGTGTCTTTATTACCTTCTTTTACCCATCCAGCAATGGCTAATTCGGCCAGGCAAAGGAGCTGCTCCTTAGGTTCATCCCCCGAATCTAGCCAGGTAATATCGAGCAGGCCATCTGTCATGTTTGGCTCGCCATCGCCCTGTGCTAATACGCTGGTAAACGGGGCGGCATTGGCAACGATCAGGCTATGGGTGGTCAATGTTGTGGGCTCGGCATCATCTAAGCTGAGCTGTATGGTTAAAGTGACATCGGCATTGACGGCGCGCCATAAACCATCTAGGTAGGCAAACTGGCCGAGGGCATTTTTACGTTCACGGTTGGCTGATTCAATCATCTGCTGTTCAAAGCCAATCCCCACAAGTAACAAGACTAGTTGTTCATTACAACGAGCCGTATCTATGGCTTGGCTATGTCCTTGGATAATATTGTCCAGTGCCTGAGAGACAGGAATGAGCTTACTGCCTAAACCAAATAGCGCGTGGCTGAGGGCGTTAGTGGTGCCTAAGGGAATGATCCCTAAGGCGATGTCAGTGTTCACTATTTCCGATGCCACCTCTGTCACTGTGCCATCGCCACCACAGGCAATAATGATATCTGCGCCGCTACTGCGGGCTTTTTGGGCGAAGGTATTTGCGCTGATATTTTCGGTAGTGAGCTTTAACGTTAGGTCAAAATAGGCTTTTAGTTCGTCTTGGATCTGCTCGCCATATTGTTGCCATTTGCCGCCGCCAGAGACCGGGTTGGCGATAATCCACGCCACTTTATGGATGTTGATTTTGCCTTGCTTGAGCATGTGTTCAAGGGCGCGTAATTGCCATTTGTTTAAGCCCGCGGTTTTGCGAACTTGCTTTATCTGTTGCAGTACTTCGGCGAAGTTGCGCTGTTTATCTTTACAGACTAAATAGGCGGCGAGTACCAGTACTGAGCGGCCGCGCCCCATAGCACAGTGGATCAGCACCTGTTTATTGGCGCGCACTTGGCGATGCAACCAGTTAACGGCTTGATTGAGCTGGGCACTGGTCGGCACGCTATGGTCGAGGATGGGAATGTTCAAATACTCGATATGATCTTCAAACTGCGACCAATCTAAGCCATCAAACTCGGCGGTCACATCAAGAATGGCGGTAATCTTATTGGCTTTGATTTTATCCAGATCCGCAGAAAATAATCGGCAGCCGAGATACAACTGCTCATCTATCTTTTGCATCGACGGCACAGAGTCGCGTTTTCTGGCCCAATGATTATACAGCCGACAGCCCAATAAAAACGGAATAAAGCCCCAGCGAATATACCAAGGGATAGTGCCATCTTGGCGCTTTCTAAAAATGCTGGCGAGATTAAACCAGTAGGCTGAACCGACTAAAAATAGCGACAGGCTTGTCCAAGCCCAAATAAAGGTGAGCAGGGGAGACGTACCCGTTACTGCAAAATAGGCTAGCAGTACGGCACCTGCTAAGTAGAAATATTTGATGTGGATTTTGCTTAGCATACGCGCCCTCCAATGCTGTTCATTTGATTTTACCGCTGCATGTTCAACGGCTGACTGCATCGGTGAATCGCGTCGTTGAAATCAGGTTCTAACTCAAGTTTAAATTAGGTGCTAACTCAAAAGGGTGGCAGTAGACGAGTCTATTGCCACCCTAGAGTGAGGTTTGCTTAGCACTTAGTATCTTTAGCTTTAACACCTTCTTTGACTTCTTCACAGGCATCTTCGATGGCGTTACCTGTATCTGTCATCACTTCATCAATTTTTTCGCCTGCGTCTTCGGCTTTGTTATCGCTACAAGCGGTTAAACCGAGGGCGAGTAATAATGCCAGTGAAGCGCTTGTCATCAGAGTAAATGGTTTCATATACATCTCCTTTCTAAAAAATAATTAAAGTCGTGGTGACTTGCCTCTAAAGGCATTAACCAGCAGGGAAATCACTAATAACACAATAAAGATTAAGAAAATGATTTTCGCTATGCCCGCCGCTGCGCCAGCTATCCCAGTAAATCCTAATAGGCCTGCAATAACAGCAACAACCAGAAATACTAATGTCCAACCTAACATATGAACCTCCTGCCCTTGTCTTAATCCTTCGCATGACCGTTTGTGTCATTTGTAAGGTAACGGCTAATGGTTATTTCTAGATTGCGAACATAATGCCAACTTTGCATATTTTAATTAGTTTATTGATTTTAAATGAAATTTAATTGATTGGTTTGAAGCGGATACGAATGTGCTAAACGTGGGGCAGGCAATTTTTACCTAAGCTTCGGTAAGAGTTGCAGTCAGAAAATAGAGGAGCACAGCAAAAAAAACCGATACCATTTGAGTATCGGCTTAGATGAAGATGTTGATAACTAGGCTGAGAAAGAGACAATAATTTGCGGTAAGGTCAGCACTTGCGCATTAACTACCACCGCCAGCAACTGCTGAGAGCGTCCTATAAAGCAGCATTTGTATGATATCTTTTAGAAAGTACGGCAATGACGGCACAGCAAATACCATAGAACGCACCAAGACCTCCATAATATATTCCTGCTTCACCCGACGTAATATGCCCTGAGGCAAAAGATATAGATATTCCAATATAGGCGCTTAAAAGACCCAGAGTGGCACCCGCTAACCCAAACTTATGACCACGATGAATGGATGCCAAAGTGCCAGCTGCGGTGGTATTAATATCTAGATTGCTAACGTTAATATCAAAAGCTGCCGCTAACGCTCTTTTTGATTCTAAAGAGCTTGTGCCTTCGCTTTCTATTCTCTGAATAGTACGAATGCTCAGTCCTGAGATTGTGGCAAGTTGATCTTGTGACCAAGAACGTTCGTTTCGAAGCTTCTTAACTAAGTCTTTGTTTATCATCTGTTCCATTTTCTAGTTCCTAATAATGATTGCTAAAGGCTAATCATCATCCGAAAATCTTGATTTTAGTTATGACAACCTTACGTCAAAGTTACGACAGTGGCCCGCCAAGTTGTTTAACGCCGCCAACAGCGAGCAAATGTTAAGTTTGAAAGACGCAATGCTAGGCCTTGTTAAGTGTTCACCTCATAACCAAACCGAACCCCGCTTGATTAATGATATCTGTGCATTGTGATATGAACCACATTGCAGAAGCAGTAGGCTCATACTTGCATAGAATATTAATTTTAAATTCTTTACCCTTTGAATCTGGATTGGTTTCAAATATTTCACCAGACTCCAAGAAAGCCAAGTCGGTATTAATCTTTTCCTGTGTAGAAATAGATGCCCGTCATCCCATTCCAAATGATCTGAGAGGGTTAGCACCACGACACCTTCTTGATCTATTCCAATGGAGTCAACTGAACCTTGACCTTCTATGCTCATAGATATTTTACACTTATATAATGCGCATAATCTTACCTTCAATTACTTGGCGAGGTGACTCGCAAATTAATGATTTATAAGGAGCTTTGCACGATAGTAAATATCATTCTGGGTAGAAAGTATGCATCTGTATTACTACGTATTTTGTTTGGCGAATTGTTTATAAGATATTGAATATTAAGACTTGATTGAAAGTATTATTTGAAATAATGCACAAAACGATACTTTTGAATGACAAAAAACTTTATTCACAAATCATGTGGTATGTAGATTTTTGGGGAAGGGATATGTCCTATCAAAGTTTGCCTCGCAGTCCATTCTTAAATTAGGCAGCATGTATTCGATTGGTTGCAGGCGTGCATTGTCGCGGCAGTGGCCATCGGAAAAGGGACTTTTCCGTTGAGCCCCCAAGGATGGGTTTACGGCGTACCACTGGAGCGCCAGTGCTTAGCGGCATTGGCACAAACAGAGCCAATAACTCAAGGGATTAGATTGGTAATAAGGTCGGCGGCTTCGATTTAACGAGGTAGTGAAGAAGACTGCATCAAGTAGGGAGTTGAGTCCCTACTTGATGTCTCGATAGTCCGTTAGGGGTTAAAAACGATTTAGCGGTTTCCAGCGTTGCAGGCTAACTGGAATGCTAACCCCTTGGGATAACAGCAAGTTAATGCGGGATTGATACGCCGCGCCCACCATTAAATGTTTGGCTAAATCGACCGCATTACGGGCTTTATAGTCATCTAAATAACTGCCTTTTGCCCACGCATTAAATGCCCCGAGCGCAGGGCCTGCCCAAATTTGGTAATCCATTTCGCGGCCGACTTCACCTGTGTTCGACCAGCGGCTCGACAGACCCAAATACCAGCGGAAAATCAGCGCCATCTTACGTTTGGGGTTATCCAGTGCACGCTCGATTTGCTTAGGGTCACGTTCGTTAAAGTGGGCGACTGTGCCCGCCCAAATGTCATCGAGTGATGCGCGAAACACTTGCTCTTCGAGCTTTTTACGCTCGTCCGCGGGGATGGCATCAATTGAATCGTAACGGGTATAAATTTCATAAAGCTTATTGGCGCGCATTGGAAACAGAGTACCGCGCTTAACTACTTGTAATTTCACGCCCATTTCGAACATATCGGCGGCAGGCGCCATAGTCACATCAGCCATTTCTGTGGTGGCGAGTAACTTACGTGTGTGTTCGCTCGCGCCCGCCTCCACACACGCTTGGTTGATTGAACCTGTGACGATAAAGGCCGCGCCCATGTTGAAGGTGGCTAATGCTGCGTCGGGGGTACCAACGCCGCCGCCTGCACCGACACGGATGGGCGTCTTGTATTGATACTTAGCTTGGATTTCATCTTTGAGCGCCAAAATCGTCGGCAATAGCGTGACCAGTGGACGATTGTCGGTATGGCCACCTGAGTCGGCTTCGGCCGTGATGTCATCCGCCATTGGCACCAGTAATGCCATTGCCATTTGGTCTTGGCTGATAAGACCATCACTCACTAATTGCTGGAGGATTTTGGCGGGCGCCGGCTCCATAAACTTAGTTGCGACTTCGGTGCGGCTGATTTTGGCTATGACTTTGTTGCCAATGACGATGTCGCCATGTGCGTCGCGGCTCAAGCCCGCTGCGCGGTAATAGACGATCTGCGGCGTTAAACCTAAAAATGCCGAGGCTTCGACCGTGCGCACTTTATGTTTTAAAAACAGCTCAACGCTGCCGCGCTCTAATGCGGGCTCGCTTGGGCTGTGAATTAAGTTAAAGGCGTAGGGACCATTGGGCAGAGCTGCTTGAATGCGGGTAATGGCCGCTTCAACCCGGGATGGAATTAGCCCCGCCGCGCCAAATGAGCACAAAATGCCCGCTTGACCCAGCGCGATAACCAGTTCTTCCGAAGCAATACCGTTGGCCATGGCGCCGGCATAGTAAGCGTATTTAACCCCGTGGACGCGGCGAAAATTACTATCGCCTAAACTTTGGGTGCCAAGGGCAGGGGCAAAGGCGCTGACAGGGTGTGAGCCCAATGGCGCTTGGCTGTCACTGGTGGTCACTTCGGCCGTTTGCGCTATGCCTAAGCCTTTTTCACTGTGATTGACTAAGTAGCAGGCTTGGCTTAAATCTTTGAGTTTTTTGCCTAATGAGTCGATATCAAAGCTCAGCGCTGCATCATTGACTTGCCATGGCCAAGGGCTGAGTTTTTCGTGATTACTATTAAATTGATCGAGAGTATGGCTTGTCATAGGTATTCTCTTTTTATTGCCGCCTTAGGCATTCTGGCCAAGGCGACACATTATTTGTAATTAGCGTCTTTCTAATTGAGCAAGGTGATTAAGCTTCTTCAATACAGATGGCGATATCTTTAACTTCATAAATCCGTAGGCCGTCTTTACTCAAGTTGGCATCGCCCATAATGATGCGTTTGCCATTGTCGTCTGTCACGCTGGTAATGTGAACATCCAGCGACATCTGCTTGTTTAATGGGTTAATTTGGCCGCGATACTTCCATTTGATATCCGATAAAATCTGGCCAAATTTTGGATTTTTAAAGCCCGCACCTAGGTCTTGGTCAATCGCATAGGTTTGCATCAGTTCGATAATGGCTTCAACCCCTAATGAGCCTGGCATTACCGGATCTTGATGGAAATGGAATTGGAAGAACCAATCACTCGGGTCAATGGTGCGCTCGGCGTATAAATAGCCAAGACCCGCTTTACCGCCGGCTTTTACGATTTCGGCCTTGTCGATAAAGTTAAGTTGACCGCCCGCTAAACGGTAATGTGGTTGACCTTTTGGCGCGTTAAAGCTGCGATGTTGTTTATCTAACAGATTGATTTGGCTATCGGCCGCTATGCCATTTTGCACATGCCAAGGCTGAGTTGTCTTGCCGTTGTCTATGCCAAGTTGGTTTTTCAGCGCATCGCCTTTGAAGTAACCAAATACCGCTTTACCTTGGTAGAAAGGCTCGCCATCGCAGCTTAGCTCGAAGCTAAAATTCTGGATAATGTTGCTGCCAGCAATCACAGTCGATAACAGACGTGAGTCGTTCACTATGGTTTTGCCGCGTAAATCCACGTGGCGCAGCAGCTTACCGCTACCGTCCAAGTTACGGAAAAACAGCTCTTGGCCGGGGAAGCCCAAGGTGGTGCCCATATAGCCTGAGATAAAGCCGTTAGGCTGCAGTGATATTTCCATCAGCACAGAATAGGGCATTACGGCGTGATGGCTGTTTTTATCGTAATACCAAGCGTTTGCTGGCACTTCGTATTCGGCGATGCACGATGACGGCTTTTTCAGTTCGCCGCGTTTGCCGTCAATCGCAATGACGCGGGTGGTTAACTGCAAATCACCGCAAGGCGTGCGCGGTGGAATTAGGCCGCGATAGATACTGAAATCAGGGCCGAAGCAGTTTTCGATGTCGCCCGTGGCAAATTCGAACATGTGGTACGGCGTGAACGGCAGGGTATCGGGCACGCGGTTAGCATACTTAGAACCGGCTGGCGCGACTGGCGCCGGTACATGCTTAAGCGGCACTACGCCTTTATTGGTTGGTGCAGTTAAATCAGGCAGCTGCGCCATTAGCGGCGCAGCTGCTGAGGTTGTAGTCAGTGAACAATTCGTATCGTTATCCGCAAGGTAGCGGGTGCATTCGGCTTCTTCTTTGATCATCACCCCAAGGTTTTGGAAATCCACCACCACTTTGCCATTGAGCAGAATATCGATATTCGCTTTAGCATAGGGGCGCGGGCTCATGCCTATTTCGGTGATTTCCATGCGATAGGTGAGCAGGCCAGATTGTGGTAAGACTTGGCCGCGACAGCGCACTTTTTGAGAGGCGTTTTCGAGCGGTTGGAAACGACCATTTTTGACGCCCCCTTCTTCTGTATTGGCGTGCATTCCAATGTGCAGCATAAAGAATTGCAGTAATTGACCACAACCTTCGGCCATTAATGACCCCGCCATCACTTGGTCGCCCTTGAAATGACACGGGAAATACCAATGGTCGGCCTCGAGCTGTTTATGGCCTTCAACTGAACCTAAGCCCCACGCGCCGCCATGCACCTCAAGATTGCTAACCTGTTCAATCATCAGGAATTTTTCAGAGGCAAAACATAAAGAGGGCTGCAACCCATATTGGGCTTGATGCGCCGCATGGGCGCCGCCAAAACAGCCACCGATATCGGCGCCGAGTAATTTATGGATTTGGCTGTAATCAAATTGGTGTTGCGCGCAGTTAAGCAGCGGATTAAAGCGCGGTTTATTGGGATTATTGAGGGCAAGGTTACGGGCTTTGATTTCGGCTTCGGTGCGAATAACGCCCTTGCCGTCGGCGAGTTCCTTGTCGGTGAAGAAGCCGGCGCAGCCGCCATCCATTTTCAGGATCAGCTTATCGCCCACAAAACATTCGTAAGAGAAGAAGAACAACAAGGTATCGCCATTGCGGGCAAAGTTGTTGATGGAAATGTCGTAGCGCAGGGTGTCGCCACCGCGCGGTAAGTCGCCAAGGAAGGTCAGGGTGCAATCGAGCAGGCGATAAACGCGCTCGCCCTTGTTTTCAAAGTCGATACCTAAGTAGCTGATCAGCATCAAGTCACATTGACCCGATTCAACTGCCACGGCCCACGGAATTTGACCATCGACCAAATACGGCGCGTCCACAGGAATGTCGTATTCCGTGGTCATAGTGCAAGGCTCATATCGGTTAATCTGGGCGTTTAATTTCGTTACCCGAGACACCAGCAAATAGTCCGTGGTTGGTAGGCGCACACGGCGCGAGTAGCTGTCAATAATGGCGTAATCTGGGCCAAATACTTTAGCGATATCCCCTTCGGCGTACTCGACTAAATCCGCATAATCCCAAATGCAAGGCTTGCTTATCGGTGTTGGCGGCGTGTACAGAGGCACTTTTGCATGGTTTGGATAAAGCGCAGGATGTGGGAGAACCGCTGGCGCAGATGCTTGAACGGTGGCTTGCTGTTGTACCGGCGCAGCTTGGTCATTGACGGCTAACTCGCTGGCAAGCTGGGCTTTCATCAAGGCATCGGCCAGTTTCAGGCCTTGCTCACGGCTTTGTAAAAAGGCTAAATGAGCTTCACGGGCGAGTTGCTGATTACGTATAAATGCAGCGTCTTTTAGCTCTGCTTGAGCGGCGTTGTTATTGGGCGTGCTTAGGGCATTCATTGGCATGCTGCTTAATGTCTCTTTTTGTAGAGCCGTGGTTGGGCTGCTTGTTGCAAAGCCACTCGTGTCTTTGCTCGCTATTTGGGCCAAATGTTTGCGTTGGCTGCGTGCTGGCAATGCCGTCATGGCTTGGGCTTTTTGCTGTATTGCATCTATGTCCGCGAGCGGCGTATCAAGGATATGCTGATAGATATCGCGGCCACCGAGTGTCACTTGTTTAATTAAGTGTTTTTGCTCAGAAAGCGTTAAGTCTTGTTCAAGCCTTTGCTGCAAACTGTGCGCTTGCGTGGCACTTTGACTGAGCAATAATTGCGAGCATTTACCTTGGCTAAAGGTGGCAACGAGCGCGTGCTGCTGAGCTTGAGAAGAATGCTTGTTAAGTTGCGCTTGGTTTTTAAGCTGCACCTGATTTTTAAGCTGAAGCAGCGCGCTCAAGATACTCGCCATTCCTGCGGCGGCAAAGTTGTGGCCTAGGGTATCTGCGGCTTGGCTGCACAGGTTCACACTCGGCAGCAGCGTATTGAGTACCAACTCTGAATCGACCAGTTGCTCAACTGCAATACTGGTTTCAATCAAGCTAATCTGGCTGCTATTCACCTTGGCTTGAGTTAACAAGTCATCGCAAATGCGCGCTGTGTTGCTGTTACCTTGCGGGTCATATACAGCGCCAAACACTTGGCCGCTAATATGACCATAACAGTCGCCATAGCTGCTATTGGCATTAGCATTGTCAGCGGCTGTACTTGGCTGGGCTGCACTTGATTGCGCTGTTGTGAGCACTAATGCTCCAGCACCTTCACCGACTTTCCAGCCAATGTCTGTGGCATTTAATGCCACTGGTGATACGGCGTTTTTAAGCACCACTTGCTCGAGACTGCCACTTAAATCGACGGCGGCGATTACTACAGCATCTAAGGACTCTTGGGACAAGAGGTTTTCAGCCACATCGATACAGCGGGCGACTGACAATTCTGCCGCCGAAATGGTAAAGGCGGGGCCGTTAAAGTCCCACAGGGAGGCGATACGTGACGCCATGATGTTGCCAATAAAACTGGTATATTGGTTCAGTTTGGCGGCATCGAGCACACTGTCCATGGCGATTTTTTCAAGGGCGAGATACTCAGTTTGTGTGAGTGTTATCCCTTGTTTTTTAAGGCTGTCTGCCAATTGAGTGTGCAGATTCACTCGGCCACGGAACTGGTGTAATTCCAATTCGGTTTCCATCGCTACTAATACGGCCACCTTGCCACCTGGCTTAAGGTTAGCATCGCGGATCGCTTCATCGGCCACTTTGATCAGCAGCAGTTGCTGGGAGATCAGGCGATCATCTTCATTGGGCGGCACTTTAAAGCGCAGGAAGTCAAAATCGAACTGGTCGATATAGGCGCCCTGCGGTACAGCTGGTAAGCCAAAGTTAGCTAAGATGTCAGGATGTTTATCTAAGCCTTTCCAGCGTTTAGCGGGCAGTGGAATGAAGGCGTTTTGCTGAGAGCTAATCGCGTTATCCAGTGCATTAATCGACGATAAAGGCCCGAAGTGCGATGCTAAGCCAATGATAGTTAATGGCGTGTGCTGATAACTGACTTGAGCTGCACTCTGCGTATGCTGACTACTGATTTTTGTCGGTACATAGGATTCCAGCAACAAATGCGCGTTACAGCCGCCAAAACCGAACACGGAAACACCCGCATGGCGGCGGTCATTGCCAGCTTTATCGGGCCACGCATGCATTTCTGTCGGGAGATTTTTACCGCTAAACAAACCCTTAGGTGAGGATATCGGCGTCGATAAGTTAATACTGGGTGGCAAGTGGCCCGAGCGCATGGCAAAAATCATCTTCATGATCCCCGGCATGCCTGCGGCTGTGAGCAAATGGCCTAAGTTGGATTTTGCCGAACCGATCAGCGGCACAGCAGAGCCCGCGAGTTTGTCCTCGAAGAAGCGTTCCATCGAGGCGAGCTCGACCTTATCCCCGAGCGGCGTGCCGGTGGCATGGCATTCAATCACTTCGATATTGGCAGGCTGAGTGTTTGCCGCACTATAGGCGCGCTCGAAGGCTTGTACTTGGCCCTTGCTGTTGGGGCTTAATACAAACTGGCCTTTACCGTCGTTCGATAAACCAATGCCGCTGACGACGGCATAGATGTTATCGCCATCGCGCTCGGCATCTTCTAAGCGTTTTAAGACTAAAACCCCTGCGCCTTCTCCGGCGAATAAGCCCTTGCTGTTACTATCAAAGGGCGCCGAAATACCGTGATCTGGATAGGCGTGAAAAATCGAGAATCCCATGTTGATAAAGAAGGGATCTGCGCCCGATACTGCGCCTGCAAGCATCATATCGGCCTTGCCTGTGGTTAGGTAATCGCAGGCAAGTTTGAGTGCATAAACCGAGCTAGCGCAGGCGGCGTCCAGACTTAACTGAGTGCCGCCTAAACCGAGTGCATCGCTGACCAGCTTTGAAGCTGTGTGGGCAACGGCGCCATTGGCGACGTTTAATGCTTGCTCGACGTTTAACGCTTCTCCAGCGTGAGCTTGGTTAAAATCAGCCAGCTGAAAAGCGCTTTGGTTAAGTTTGTTTTGCAGCGCCTTTTCAACGGTTTGATGATACAGAGGCAAAAATAATTCGTTGGATCGGGCAGTAGGGAACGACAAGGTTCCCATCACGACACCTGTGCGCGCCAGTACGGCATCGCTTTGTGCAATCCCTGCGTCTTGAAGGGCTTTACGACTGCAATCGAGTGCCCATAAAAAGCTTTCATCTAAACCGTCAAAGGCAGACTCAGGCAGTTGATAGCCCTTGGCATCAAACTGGAAGTGTTGGATGTAGCCGCCTTTATCACAGTAAAAACGGTCAGACTGACCCTGCACACCTTGGTAATCGGCGGGATTAGCATTGAGCTTGTCGCGGCTAATTTGGGTGCGCGAGTCCTTTTTATCTAGCAGGTTTTGCCAGAAGGTTTGGGGATTATCGGCGTCAGGATATTGAGTCGCGAGACCGACAATCGCAATTTTTGACGCGCGGTTTGACGCAATGGTAGGCACGGTAGTTTTATCAATCGTAGGGGAATGCTGAGAACTCACAGGGGTTCTCCTTCTGGTAATACTGCTGATGATAAAGGGGCTGCGTTAGCACTTAGTGGCTGAATGAGCGGCGCGAGCGACAGCGGTACTCTGTGGCTTATTAGCTGAGCTAAACACTTGAGTAAGCTGGTAATCGCATCAGCACCTTTGGCATTGCAAGCAATGGCGGCTGTCGCCGCGTTCGCAGTGCTTTGGCTTGCGTGGGCGTGGCTGATTTTATCTATGAGTGTGCTGGTTTGCCTATCGGCGCCCACTTCGACAAACAGCCTTGCACCTTGCTCAGTGGCATTGTGAATGAGCGCACTAAAGTCGAGTGGCGAACAAAAGGTATCGGCAATCGCGCGGCCAATGCTGTGGCTATCCACGATTACTGGCGCAGTTTGCGCTGCGCTAATAAAGCGAATAGGTGAATCTTGCGCCGCCGCTTTTAGCGCTTGAGTATAGAAATCTTGTACTTGCCCGTGGACTAGCATGGCAGGCGCGGTATGCATTGCCGTGACTCGATTGGCGGCAATCCCGCGTTTACCTAACGTGGCAAGTAGGGCTTTACAGCTCGCTTCGCAGCCTGCAATGACGCAAGTATCACCTTGGGTGATGGCTAAGTAGGCGCGAGGAAACTCTGGTAATAATGCCTTGATTTCATGGCTATCAGCGCGCACCACAAAGCTGTTCCACACTATGGCTTCATCATCCGCAAGCTGCCACGCTCGGCGGACTGCGGTTAGCTCGCCAGAAATGGCATGGTTGAAAATATCGCTATTTTCAGTGGCGTTGATCATCCCATGGGGCGTTTGCCACACATCAAGGCTGGCCCACATGGCCGCTTCGCCCATAGAGTAACCGAGCGCCATTTTAGGCTTAATATTAAAGACTTGGGTCAACAGTTTAGTGAATAGATAACTGGCCCCCACGCCACTAATCGCTTGTTGGCTTAAGCTCATGCCAGCTGCGGTTTTAACATCTGCCGCATAAATCTGCGATGATTGCAGCATGGCGCTTAAATCGCCTTCACGTTCTAGCTGGTGATACAGAGCGGGGAAATATTCATGCAAGTTATTGAACATATTGGCATAAACCGTTCCAACGCCGGGATACACGAAAGTGAGCCCCGCATCCCCTAGTGGCTTAGCGGTAAAGCAGCTGCCCGCTGGGGTCTTAAAGTGTTGACTATGATGATGAATGGCATCATTTTCAAGCGCCGTAAGCATGGCTTTGGCTTCAAGTTTGAGGTCATCAATCGATGCTGCCATTAAGACTAATGCTAGTGGTGCGTTGGCATCATAGCGTTCAAACCAAGGTTTGAGTTGCTCAGCGCGAAAGTCAGCGTGCAAGCCGGCGCCATTTTCCAGAGTGTTAACTAGTTGCAATACTTGCGCGATGAGTGAATCAATATTGTCAGCACTTATCGGCACAAACAGCCTGTTTTCATCGACAAGAGCTTTGGGCGCGGCAAGTTGTGTGCCTTGGGTCAGCACTAGGCTTTGGCTTAGATTTCGAGACTCATCCGCTTGATGTGACGTCTTTGCTACAAGATTTAGACACAACACCCGCGCTTGATGTTGGTCGCTAAACCAATAACCAGTTTGATGATTGGTGTCGTTTGTCTGTTTTATACCAGTAGTGCCTTTAAGCGGCGCTTGTGTTCGCGCGGCGAGGGCGGTTACGCCTTGGCGCAGCGCAACAAATGCCTCGTTAAGAGTGTTGGCGACAGTCTGATGTTGAACGGTTTGAGCTGGGCTGCGCTTTGCCGCCGCTAAGGCCGCATTAGCAACAGTCGCCGCATTTTCAACATCTGTTGTCTCATTGCCAGCGGCAAAGCCAGCAATAAATGCGTGTGCGTGAAGGCGCAGTTTGGCAGCGCGTAAACCATCGAGCAAATACAGCGATTGAGTTAAAGGCTGCGGCAGATTGCCATCATTGAATTTAAGTTCAACGAGCTTGCCTTGTTCAATGGCTGTTGTTGCTTGGCCTAACAACGCAGTGAGCGACCTTTGCTCATGCACTGACGGTTCATACACTCTTGGTTCATGAGCTGTCGGCTCTTGTGTTGTAGATGGGGCAGCATCTAAAGCGCAAATCTGAACGCTTTCTCGTTCCGCAAACGTCCCTAGTACTTGGGCTGAGTGAGGATCGAGGTTGACCGCATCGCCAAGCAACACTGCAATACGCAGTGGCTTGGCAAGCTTTTCAGTCATAGCCGTGTCAGCTATCGACGTTTCAGTTTGGCCGCTATGGGTCGTTGCTAAAGGGTGGGCTAAGTTCACTCGACTTTTGCCTCCACGCTTTCAATGGATTTATTCGCAGCGGTTTGATTAGCAACAACTTTGTTGGCTAAGAATGTACCGTTAAGGTTTTTGCTGATGGTGACTTTGGCGTTGTTCATCTCGCAGCTTAAGCGGCCATCTTGATGATACAGCGTGATATTGGCTTCAAGGGCACGGCCTGAGTGTTTCACCACCTCGAGCACTAAATACCCTTTATCGCCAAAGGCAAACGGCGCATGGGAGATAAACTCACCAATGCTTGATGGTAAACTCGCCGCGCCATATTTGAGTCTCGCCCACACTAGCATCGCCTGTAGCAACAAATCTTCTGCAAAAGCTTGTGAGCCTTTAGGGGCCAGATTGGGCACAAAACTCCCGCAGTCCGCTAACGCAACATGGGGAAGACTCACCTTGGCGACTAAGCTCGCATCGTCAAACTTCACCACAGACTCAATACCTTGCAGTCTTGGGCCGTGGAAAAGCGTGCCGTCGCTGTAAAGGCTGCTCGCGGTTGTGATGGCAGAAAGTCCTGCCAAGCTTTGCGCGTCAAAGGCGGTTGCTTTGCTGTTAGTGGCTAAGTAATCGTTAGCCGCGTCATCAACAGCATCATCAATCACTAAGATGGCTTGATATTGCGGACGACCTTCAAAGCTGATTAAGGCACTGAATTGTCCACTCAAGCACTCGTCTGTGTCTTTCGCGGCTTTATCCGTTAACGCAATCGGTGCAAGCTCAAGTTCTAGCGTGATGGGCGCACCGTTTTCTAACGCACCTTTTTCTAACATCACAGCGTCGAAAATAATGCCCTTCAACAGCTTGTAGCTTTGCACTTTGACTGGTTGCTTGAGCACATCAAAGGCGGCTTCACGCATCCACTGAATCGCGCACACAGTCGGTAATACGGGATTACCGTTAATGCAGTGGTCTTCAATGAAGATCATTGCCTTAGGGTCCAGTGTGCGCTGCAGTTTTACTGTTTGTGTGAAAGCGATTGCAGCAAGTGTTGATGCCAAAGCATGCGGATCCGACGCGTCAGTGGTCAGATCCGCTTCAGGCTTTTTTAGATTGCTACCTTGAGTTGCTTGCTCGTCACTTGGAACTGTGCCTTGCATATCAGTACCGACCAGCAATTGTGCGCCTGTGTTGCTCAGTAATTGGCTAGCAAATAACTCAGCACCCGCCTTTAGCGGGATCACATAAACACCGCGATCCATAAACATCTTTTTCAGCGCAGGATTCACCATGCCGCCATCCCACGGACCCCAATCAAAGCTCATCACTTTAGCATTTGGCAGTTGCTGCGCCAGTTGCAGTGCGGCTTTGTTGAGTATGTCGTTGGACATGGCGTAATCGCTTTGGCCGGTATTGCCGTAAAAACCCGCCGCCGAAGAGAACAGGGCAATCAGTTTTACTTTATCTAAATCCAGTGCGGCAAGCAGATTGCTAATGCCTGTGACCTTAGTGCCATACACCCGTGCTAATTCATCTAAGGTCTTGTCTTGAATGTGTTTATCGGCGAGTACGCCCGCACCATGGATGATGCCGGTAATAGGTGATAACTCGGTAATCGGCACTATCGTGCTGGCGATCGCGTCAGGATTGTTAACATCGAGGCTTAAGTACTCGGCGCTCGCGCCCACGGCGGTAAAGGCTTCTAGTGCGGCTGCAATTTCTAGGCTGCTTTGAACTGGCCATACTAAGGCATCCACTTGTTTTGGCGTGGGTTTCTCGCCCAAGCTTTGAATGTGGGCAATAGCTGCGGCTTTAAGTTCGCTGTTATTTTTACCCTGTGCCCAAGCGGGAATGGTTTGTTGGCTGCTTCTGCCAGCAAGGATAAAGTGCGCCTTGCTGCGTTTTGCCAGACTCAAGGCACATTCAAAGGTCACGCCTTTTGCGCCACCGGTCACCAGTATTTTATCTGCACTCGTCAAGTTTGCCGCGCTGTGGCGGGTATCAGCCTTGCCAGCAACTAAGGTTACGCGCTCAAGTGCTTGGGCTGCGCCTTGGCTAACACCGACTTCCAATACGTTATCGGTTGCAAAGAGCTCAGCGATCACTGCATTGGCCAGTTGCTTGGCATCAAGTGCTGGCGCGATATCTAAGGCGCGGCAATGCACGTTCGGCCACTCGTGGCTCAAGGTTTTAGTCAGACCTGCCAATGCCGCTTGGTTTAACTCGCTGCGGGCAATTTGGCTGTGGTTAAGATAACCAAAACCACCGTCGATACGACTGACGCTGATAAAGCTGCTGTCAGTATTTGCCGTTGCTGCTGTTGTTAAAAGCGGTTGTAAGTACTTGGCGAACAAGAACGCTTGCTCGACCGACGCTTTGGCGGCACTCGATAACACTAAACCTTTCGCATCGGCTGAGGTTTTATGTTGTGGTTGCAGATGAATAAAGCCTGCAACCTGACCTAAGCTTTTGATCTCATTAATCACTGCGCTGATACTGGCATCGTCAATCGCCGCCAATGTGAAGCTGGCAATGTGGCTATTGAGCGGTGATGCACTGGCTACAAGGCTTTCTGGCGAGCGCACAACCGCAACCGTTAGACCTTGAGCATGCAATTTCTCGGCAAGTACGCCAGCATTGTGACCATCATCGCTAATGATAATGCAGGCATCTTTAGCAAAAACGCGTGGCAGAGCTTGTTGTGCTGATAGTTGCGTTGCTTTTTGCGCTAGTTCAGCCGCCGCTGGCAACTTTTTTAGCACCACCTCACTGTGTGGTGGCAAATCATGGGGCAAATCGATAGCTGGTTCAGCCGCGACAGCGACGTTTACCACATTTGCCGCAGTATTCTGGCCTAGTTTACTTTGCATATAGCTAACGATTTCACCTAAGGTGCGACACTCGGCCAGATCTTCAGGATTCAGCTCAGGTAAGCTCGGTAGCTCGTCTTGTACTGTGCCTAAGATTTCAACGCGCTTGATGGAGTCGATACCTAAATCCGCTTCCATATCCATGCTGAGTTCCAGCATTTCAGTGGGATAGCCCGTCTTGTCGGCCACCACAGCCATCATGGTTTGTTGGACTTTTTCAGCGCTTAAACCGTTATTCGCTGGAACTTGTGTTGGTGTTGCTTCAACGTTTGCCGCTGGTGCAACTGCTACCGCGCTAACTACTGGCAATTTGCTGTTCATGTAGTCAACGATTTCACCTAAGGTGCGACACTCGGCCAGATCTTCAGGATTCAGATCAGGTAAGCCTGGTAGCTCGTCTTGTACTGTGCCTAAGATTTCAACGCGCTTGATCGAATCAATACCTAAATCGGCTTCCATATCCATGCTGAGTTCCAGCATTTCAGTGGGGTAACCTGTCTTGTCGGCCACCACAGCCATCATAGTTTGTTGCACTAACGCAGCGCTTAAACCGCTGGCGGCAGGCGCGGCAGTTGTCACATGAGTTGCTACGATAACTGATCCCACAGCTGGCAGTTTGCTGTTCATGTAATTAACGATTTCACCCAAGGTGCGACACTCGGCCAAATCTTCTGGGCTGAGCTCAGGTAAACCCGGCAGCTCGTCTTGCACTGTGCCTAAGATTTCAACGCGCTTAATTGAATCGATACCTAGATCGGCTTCCATATCCATGCCAAGTTCCAGCATTTCAGTCGGATAGCCAGTCTTGTCAGCCACCACAGCCATCATGGTTTGTTGCACTAAGGCAGCGCTTAAACCGTTATTCGCTGGAACTTGTGCAGGCGTTGCTTCAACGTTTGCCGGTGGTGCAACTGCTACCACGCTAACTACTGGCAATTTGCTGTTCATGTAGTCAACGATTTCACCTAAGGTGCGACACTCGGCCAGATCTTCTGGGCTGAGCTCTGGTAAACCCGGCAGTTCGTCTTGTACTGTGCCTAAAATCTCAACGCGCTTAATCGAATCGATACCTAAATCGGCTTCCATATCCATGCTGAGCTCCAGCATTTCAGTCGGATAGCCTGTCTTGTCAGCCACCACAGCCATCATAGTTTGTTGCACTAACGCAGCGCTTAAACCGTTGGCGGCAGGAGCTGTTGGCGCTGTTGTAGAAACTACAACTTGGCCAGCCGCAGGCAGTTTGCTGTTCATGTAGTCAACGATTTCACCTAAGGTACGACACTCGGCCAGATCTTCTGGGCTGAGTTCAGGTAAGCCCGGCAGTTCGTCTTGCACTGTGCCTAAAATTTCAACGCGCTTAATCGAATCGATACCTAGATCGGCTTCCATATCCATGCCAAGTTCCAGCATTTCTGTGGGATAGCCTGTTTTGTTGGCAACCACAGCCATCATAGTTTGTTGAACAAGTGCAGCACTTAAGCCGCTTGTTGCTGGTGCCACAGATGTCATCTCTGGCATAACTAAAACAGGAGCTGCTGGCGCAACTTGTACTGTCGCAGCAGGCGCATGAGCAACGGGAGCGGTTTGCACAACAGGTGCAACAGGTGTGTTAATTGCTGGTCTCGTCGCAACAGCCTGAGCCGCTACTGGTGCGGCATTGTGTGCCACGGTCGATGTAGCAACAGGCGCTGGAGCAACAGGTGCTGGAGCCGGCGCAGTTGCTCGTGGCTGACTTGCAACTGCTGGGGTAAAGTTAATCGGCGCATTGTTTAGCATCGCCAAGGCCGCTTGGCTGCTACTGCTTTGCAGTTGCATAAATTCGGCGTGGCTTTGCAGGGTTTGCGCTTGATGCTGGTGGAACATTTCCATTGAGCGTTGCAGACTTTCTGGGATTGTAATGCCTTGGCTCGCCATCTTGGCTTGTTCTGTCATCAGCGTCGTGAAGGTATCGCCATATTGCTGCGGGATAGCTAAAAACTGTTGATGTAACTGCGCCGCTTGAGATTGTGCGCTGAAAAATGCCGTTAACGCATCGCCGCTGACGTTAGGTGTGCTTGGGTTTAACTGCGCCGTCGCTTGCTGCTGATTGCTTAAGCCTTGCACAACGCTTGGGGATGTTTGTTTCATTTCAACAGCTGCCACTTGATTCGCTTCCACTTCTATTATTTTCTCAACAACTTTTTCGACGATGACTTCTTTCTCAACAATTTTTTCGACTTCTTTTTCGACAACCGTTTCAACGATGCGATCCACATATTGCACTTGGCTAGTCACGCTGCCTGTGGCGAGGGATTTGGCCATCTTAGCTTTGGTCGCAGCACTAATATGGTTAGTGGCGGTGAGTTTGATGTTCATTGCTGATGGCGCTTCACGCTCGGCAATCTCTTGTGAAGTGACGGCTTGATAGGGGTCAACCTCAGTTAACGCCACACCGGCTACCGCGAGTTGTACTGCGGCTAAGCGTAATTGACTGTCACTGTCGCCCTTAGGATTCGGGTTCATGCTGACAAGGCAAAGCTCATTTAAGTGTTCACCTAAGGTATTTTCAACTAACTTTTGCAGTATGTTCTTAGGGCCAAACTCAACAAACACACGGGCGCCAGCGTCATACATGGCCTGCAGTTGTTCGCTAAAGCGAACCGATTGCAGCATGTGTTGTTTGAATTCTGCTTTAATGGCTTTGCCATCGCTTGGGTGCAATTGACCTGTGCTGTTGGCATAAAGCATTACTTTTGGCGCGCTAAATTTTGCTTTATCAATGGCTTTGGCAAAGGGTTTTTGTGCGTGTCCAACCAATGGGGTATGGAACGCGCCTGAGACAGGCAGGGCAATCGCTTTAAAGCCCAGTTCACTAATGGCTTTCGCGGCCAACTGAGTTTGCTCTGTGCCACCTGCGATGACTAATTGCGTCGGCGCGTTGTAGTTGGCAATTTTAACGCCATCAAACTGGGCTAAACAGCTATTGAGCGCATCGATGTCATTCTTTTGCTTAAGAATGATGGCGAACATGGTTCCTAAATCAACTTGAGTCCCTGTATCGCTCGGCACTTGCGCCATGGCGTGCCCACGGGCGAAGGCCAGTTCGACGTAATCTTCATTGGAAATCACGCCTGCCGCGCAAAGGGCTGACAGTTCACCAAAGCTGTGACCCGCCACCATATCGGGGGCAAATCCCGCTTGCGTTAATAGCGAATATTGCGCCATTGAAATTGCGCCAATGGCGCTTTGGGCGAACAGGGTATTGGTCAGCGCCGCTTCTTGGGCTTTAACCGCATCGGCATCGAATGCCGGAATAGGGTAAAGGATGTTGGATAGCGGTGTTTGGCCGTGGTGAGCAAATACCTTATCGCTGGCCATCACTTGTTGGCGCATTTCAGGGAAATGGCAGGCGAGTTCGCGGCCCATGTTGAGGTACTGTGAACCTTGACCGGCAAACAGGGCGGCTACTTTCTTTGATTCATTCTTAGCCACTAAGGCATGAGAGCGGTAGCTGATACCAGAAGGTAATTGCCACACTTCAATTGCATTGGTTTCTAAATGCGCAATCGATTGATTTAACTGAGCTTGCAGCTGTGCGATATCCTTAGCTACAAAACCTAAACGGGCATCTGTGCTTGACAGCACGCGCAGCGGATATTGCTGAGCGATAGCGTTCAGGCTCGCAGCGCTGCTCTTATTCGCGTTTGCGCTCGTGTTAACGCTTTGGCTCAGCGCAGCTTTTAACTCGCTAAGCAGCGCGGCTTTATTGGCGGCGGCAAACAATAGTGTCTGCGGCACACTGCGCTGACGATATTGCTCGTCACGGCTATGCTCAGGTTTGTATTCTTCTAATACAAGATGGAAGTTGGTGCCGCCAAAACCAAAGGAGCTGACGCCAGCACGGCGCGGCGTTGCATCGGCGCGCTGGAACCATGGGCGCGTTTCGGTATTTAAATAGAATGGCGAACTTTCGATATTCAGTTTTGGATTGGGCTGGCTGACGTTAATGGTCGCAGGCAATACCTTGTGATGCAGTGCCAGCGCAGCTTTGATAACCCCGGCAGTGCCCGCAGTTGATTTAGTGTGGCCCACTTGGGATTTCACTGAACCTAACGCGATATGCTGATTTGTGTCGTTGCCTTGGGCAAATACCGATTTTAAGCCATTAAATTCAGCCACATCACCCGCGGCCGTGCCCGTGCCGTGGGCTTCAACTAAGCCAATGCTGTGCGGGGCAAAACCTGCATCGTCGTAAGCGCGCTCCAATGCTTTAGCTTGGCCTTCAGGGCGCGGTGCATAAATACTCTTAAACTTACCGTCAGATGAGGCGCCAACGCCTTTGATGACGGCATAAATCCGGTCGCCATCGCGCTCGGCATCTTCAAGGCGCTTAAGCGCGACCATGCCGATACCTTCGCCGATCATCATGCCTTTTGAATCGATATCAAAGGGTTGAATGGTTTCGTTAGTGGTGAAGGCCGGCGTTTTTGAGAAGCTCATGTACATGGATGGCGAGTTGTCAGTACAGACACCGCCAGTGATCATCATGTCGCTGCGACCTTCGGTCAGTTCCGCCAACGCCATACGCATAGCGGCAAGCGAGCCCGCGCAGGCAGCATCGACCACACAGTTCATGCCGCCAAAATCAAAACGGTTGGCGATACGGCCTGCAATCACGTTACCTAAGGACCCAGGGAAAGAGTTTTCTTCCCAGTGGATATATTGGTCTTGGAACTTTTTGATCAGCATTTCGCTGTCTTCATCGCTCAGGCCGCTGCTTTTGAATACTTTTTTCAATACTGGATATTGCAGGCGCGAGTTCAAGCTCTGACTGATTTTTTGACCACCGCCCACGCCTAGCGTGATACCGATACGATCGCGATCATAATCGGTGGGCAGATTGGCATCGGCGAGCACTTCTTTGGCGACAATCAGCGACAATAGTTGCGAGGTATCTGTCAGTTCTAAAATATTGGGCGGCAGACCGAATTCCATTGGATTAAAGTCGACTTCAGGCAAAAAACCACCGCGTTTACAGTAGCTTTTATCGGCTTTGCTTTTGTCTGCATCGTAGTAATCTTCGGCGCGCCAATGGGTGTCTGGGATGTCAGTAATGGCATCGATTTTTTCGCTGATCAAATCCCAAAATTTATTTAAATAACGCGAGTTGGCGAAGATACTGGCCATGCCGACAATGGCAACGGGCATATCTTTCAAACGTTTGTTGAGTCGTTTATCTTTTTTTGACTCAGTCGCAGAATTAGGTACAGAAGGGGTATGGCTCATAAAGAGTCTCCACGGGTCGACCTGGATACGGTGACCTTGTTTTGGGATTCAGCCGCGCTTGTCTTTGGCGTGCCATGGGCACCGGGAAAACGGGCTAAGAAGGTGTGATAGTTGCGAACGAGCAACTTTCGTAAATGAAACGGCCCATGTCGGAGGACATAGGCGATATATCTATTGGTCGCTTGGGTGTTGCTGTCTTGATAAATATCGAGGTAAATCCAATCACTTGCCGTATCTATGCCTAATAGCACTGAGCTTGGTGCTTGCTCAGTAAGCTGCGGCGGTATGGTGAGTGACACCACTTGCACCACAGTGTTGCCGTCGGTACTTGGCAGAGCCAGCGCCTTGGCCAAGGTTTCTGGATTGACAGTATAGGTTTGGATATCGCTGCCTTGAGTCACAGGCAATTGATTAAAATAGCGTTCGGGTACTTGTGGTGCTTTAAACTCATCGAGCCGCGATATGCCGTAGCGCTTTAAGCAACGGGCAAGGCCGGAGCGCGACACATTGGGATTAATGTAGGTTTGGGTGACGTGGAGCAATCTATCTAAGGTGAGTCTGAGTTGGTAACGTAACCCCACCACCACGTATTCTTCCATCGGCGTGAGCGTCGTGTTGAGATGGTGAGGCGTGTTTGAACTGTTGCTGATGGACTCACGCTTACGCCACTTACGCACCGTTGCCTCGGTAATATTTAAAATCTTTGCCAGCTGGCTCACGCTCAGATCCGATTGTTGGATAAAGAGTCGCATTTCAGGCGTAGTGGTGGCGTTGCGATGCCGAGGTGTGCTGTCTTTTTGCGCCGCTGGAGTTGTGCTCTTGGGGGCGTAAGACGGCGCTTTAGATTGAGAGTCGCGAGTTGCCATTAAAAATAATTATCATCCGACATAATCTATTGGGACTGATAAGCGATTTTGGCTGAGTCACGACTGACATTTATGACTAATGTCGTGACACTCATCGTAAAACCTGTGCTTATCATCTGTGTCACTTAATGGGGATGCAGATTACCTGAGGTTTCGGAGCGATACAATCATCTGGGACTGGAATTTATTAGCTTTCGTTGAGTAATGGTATTTTCTGTGCGTTATGTTGGGTTTTCGCTTACCGCTTGGACTGTTTAATACTTTGATAGTGGAAGATTTATATTTGTAGCGGCGATGAAGGCAGCTTTTTTGAGTTATCGGGGTAAAATAGCCCAATATTGGCTTACGTCCCTTTAGTCATGAATGAGGCTGTGCGGCTAAACCTGCTAATTTTTGGGGGAACCTTGGCGCAATTGCAGCAAAAAATTGCGCTTAGGATGGAGCTAATAGTCGTTCTAAGAATTGCTCTTATTAGAGTGCGGCTAAGAATTGAAATAGGGCTTAGTTGAAACGATTTAAGATGCATAATGAACTCAGATAATGATGAACCTAGGCAATAATGAACCCAGATAAGAATGTTGCTAAGTGCTCTCCAAAAAGCCAGACAATGATAACTCATCAGCCGCAAGGCTTTGTACAGCTAGGCTCTCGAATGACCGACCCTCTAACATCTAGCAAAAACGGCGTGAATGTGGATCTGTTTTTTATTCCGCTGAACGATATTTCAGCGGCGCAAACATCACTTGCCGAGTCTTGGTTAAGTGATGATGAACTCGCAAAGGTCAGGCGCTATCGCGATCCCAAGGCGCAAATAAAGGGGTTACAGGTGAGGGCGGCGCTGCGGGCCGTGTTATCTCGCTATGCGGATTTATCGCCACACGAGTGGTGTTTTGAATATGGCGCTAAGGGCAAACCGAGTTTAACGGCGACATTAGGGCAGCAAACGGGGCTTGAGTTTAACCTAAGCCACAGCGGCGATTGGTTATTGATTGGTGTGGCTCAGTTTGATGGCGTTGAGTCTGGTTTATTTGGGGTGGATATTGAAAGGTCGCGGCCGAAGACGGATATCTATCCAATCCTAAATCACTATTTTTCTCCGCAAGAAACCGCGGCCTTGCTCGCCCTCGCCGATGAAGCGAGTCAGCGGCAGCGCTTTTTCGATTTATGGGCGCTAAAGGAGTCCTATATCAAGGCGACAGGACTAGGTTTAGCGCAGTCGCTCAAATCCTTTGCCTTTGAGCTTAAGCCGTTTGAGCAATTGGCGGCAGAATCGCTTGAGTTATCATGCCAAGATACCGGATTGAGGCAAGCCTGCGGCGTAGCTTCAATGCTTAATGTTTATCCACATATTCCATTACAAATCCCGCTACAAATCCCAATACACACACTGGATTTAGCTGACTCCTTGCATTGGCAAACGCACTTTGGTCGTTTGACCGAGGAGTATCGCTTTGCCATTAGCCTAGCGCATGCTGGTAATGCCGCGATTCCCATGACGCTAACCGCGCAGCTGAGCAGCATAGAAGTCTTACTGGCCGATTATTAACGGCGAAACAGAGTGCGTTCTTCGCGCCAGTAAACTCACCTAAACCGCTAAGATCTGCGATTGCGTTTAGCCATAATTCTTTCTGCGCGTTATCTTGTTATCAATCCATTTTATTCATCTTCGGTTAAACATTGCTGGATATAGTCACGCCCATAATATTTTGAATTTGAATGAAATAAATGAGGTTTAGTAATGAAACTGATTAAGTGCGTATTGCCGGCCACTATGCTGGTGTTGCTATCTGGTTGTGGTTATTTTGGTGGCGATGAAAAGCAGCAATTAGAGCAGGCTTGGTTGGCCCAAGATCCACAGTTGCAGCAAGTGGTTGAGCAAATTCGTGCCAATGGCTTAGATGTTGTCGCTCAAAGCGCGGCGGCGGGCACAGTTTCAGCCTGCGTGGCAGAAAAACTTAGCCAAGATCCGCTTGGTAAGTTAGTTAATGTTGAAGGCTCGCTGGTGGAGTCGGCCAAGGTGGCAGAATTACTGGGTGACTTACAGAAAGTGATGGAGCAAGACATCAGTTTTGATCAAGTCGCGAGCTTGCTACAAAAAGGCGCGGATGCGGCGGCCTATGCTAAAAGCCTTATCGAGCAACAAGGTTTAGATCAAGCCTTACAAAGCCTTAAGCAAATGGCGACCGCGAGCGAGCAATTTGCCCAGCAAGATTTAGGCGCACATTTCCAGCAATTATTACTTGAGTGTAAAACTGTAGCGCCAACGCCAGCCTCTGCTAACTAATGCTGCTTTCTGAACTGACAACATCATCCTGAATCTGCTTGGCATGATGCCAGTCCCCCAGTGCTAGAGCCGTTCAAGGTGAATATGCGCTAGTTCGTTTTCCCATAAAAAAGCCCTGAAGCTTCAGGGCGTTGATGTCATTATTTCGCGCTAGGTAGCGGGACGATTTCAAAGTTTTCATCAAATTTTACTAAGGTCGACGCTATCTTACCGAAGGCCGCTTTATCGCCCTCGAGTTTGGCCGTGCCGTTGGCAAGTAAGTCTTTGAGGGTCACTTTGCCGAGTAAAATCCCGGTAATGTAGCGCTTATCAATATAAAGATTGGTGTCGGCCTCCATTGGTTTATCAACCTTAATATTGCTTAAGTTACCGTTGCTTAGCTCGACGTAGAGTGTTTCTTTGGTATCGGGGTTAATCACATTAAGCCTGATGAGTCCAAGTTCAGCGGCCTTGATGCTATCGACTTTTACGGCGAGGAAGTCAAACAGAGTCGAGATCTCCATTTCACCTAAAATATCTGCCGATGCCGATTTGGGGGCGCCGGGTTGGATCCCTACGCGTAACTCTTGGGCGCCGGTAAGATAAATGTTACGCCAGCCTGCGCCTTCGGCTTGATAGCCCAGTTGTTCATAGGTATCGGCAAGTAATTGTCTGGCCTTTTCGTTATCGGGTTCTGCCATGATCACTTTATTCAGTGCCGTCGCCACGAAACGGTATTCACCTTGGGCATAGTCGGCTTTGGCATGTTTAACCACGGCTTTAGCACCGCCCATATACTCGACAAATTTCTTCGCTTCATCCTTTGTCGGTAGCGGGTTTAAGTTGGCTGGATTCATATCGAAATAGCCTAAATACATGTTGTACACGGCTTTCGCATTATGGCTGTAGGTACCATGGTAACCATTGGTATACCAAGTATCGCGCACCGCCTTAGGGATAGTGGTTTGAATCGCATCGCCAATATCTTGAATACCCACACCGTTATTGGCTAAACGCAGGGTTTGATTATGCACTAGGCCATAGTTATCCCTTTGCATTCTGAGGTAAGCATTTACATCCGCATTGCCAAAGACGGGCGCCGAGTGGGCCTCAAAAAGTACCTGCGCATCATCGCCAAAGCGTGTCAGCAATGCATTGATATCCTTTGACCATTTGATGGCATCACGGACTTTTGCACCGCGCAAGGTGTAAATGTTGTGCATGCCATGGTAGGTGAGTTCACCCGTCCACAGGGCTTTCATTGAGGGAATATAGGTGGCCATTTCCGAGGCGGCTTCTGTGCCTGAGGCATCCATAAACACCATGTCTATGCCATCAATGGTGAGTGTTTCCCACTTATCTTTGCCGTTTAAGGTGACATAGGGTTTAACGTAGGTCACTTCGCCTTTGGATAACCCCTTGGCGAGTGCTGCATCGACAATACCTTGATCGTTTCGCTCTAACGTTGCGCCGTATTGATAGGCAGCGCGGCGGCTCATGGCATTACCGGCGAGAACGTTTTCGTCGACAATTTCTTTGGTAATGTTATTTGAACCATAGACTTTGACCTTAGGGTATATGTCTTTGATTGCACGGGAACCGCCAAAATGGTCCGCATGACTGTGGGAATAAATCATCGCCACCACAGGTAAGTCATTACCCTCAGGCAAGTTTTTTAGCGCAAACTCCAATGATAACTTTGCCGCTTCTTTGGTGAGCAGCACGTCATAAAGGATCCACCCCGTTTTACCGCGGATAAGCGTTAAGTTCGACAAGTCAGTGCCGCGAACTTGATAAATGCCATCTGTGACCTTGTATAAGCCGTTAGACACCATATTCAACTGGGCTTGGCGATAGAGTGAGGGATTGACTGTGTCTGGGGTTTTGTCGCCGATAAAGCTGAATTCGGTGCGTAAAATGGCGGCAGTTGGTTCATCGAGTTCGGCGATGAGATTCTTAGAAAACTCTTCAAAGGCTTTTTTATCGGTGTAATTTAGAGTGGCTGCTGTGGCCTTGTTGACCTCAGCGGTTTGCTGGGTCGCAGGCTTTCCCTGATAGTGCAGGCTGATATGTTCATGCTCGTGTTCTGCCGCCGAAGCGCTGAGGGAGAACGTTGCGATAATACTCAATGTCATCAAAGATTTTTGCATAATTTTACCTACAGATAGGAGGGATAGTGTCGTTGATGGTTTGAGTATAGACAGCTTGTGTATTTAGATAACTCGCGTTAGCTTGGGTTGTAATATTCATATTGTGAATGAGTGGTTTACCTTATGCCGACACAAAAGCCGTTAGATTTAAACTTATTGCGGGTGTTTATGGTGGTTTACCGTACTCGTTCATTCACGCAAGCGGCTGAAGAGTTGGACTTAACTCAATCTTCGGTCAGTAATGCGATCAGTCGATTCAGGGTATGGGTCGGGGAGTCACTGTTCAATCGGGTTGGGAGGGGAATTGAACCGACGGCAGTGGCGCGGGAAATGTACCGTAAGTTTGAGCAGCCAATGGCAGATATCGAAACTGTATTGCTGGGGTTTGAGCATTTTGATCCAAAGTGCAGTCAGCGACGCTTCTATGTGTATGCCAATGAGTCGGTTATCGAAGCGCTGCAAACCGGTGTGCAGGCGTTATTACAGGATGCGGATATTGAAGTGATTTTTCGAGAATCACCGCCACAGGAAGCTGATTTATATCGCGATATCTTGCTTGAGCGAGTCGCTGTGGCGATAGACATTAAACCCGCGCAGCAAAGTTTGCTCTCGAGCAAATTACTGTTCACTGAAACCTTAGTGTGTATCGTCAGTCGGCAGCATCCTCGGATTCAAGGCGCCATCACCCATGAGCAGTATTTTGAGGAGAAACACGTCTTTTTGAATATGCGGCGTTTTAATCTTACTGCGGGGGATTTGTTTACCGAAGGCGTCTTGCCCAGACGCAAGATGTATAGTGAGCAGTCATCTTTATTGAGTATGTTTGCTACCGTAGGCAAAAGTGAGGCGATAGGCATAGCGCCTTTGCGGTACGCCAGTCAGTACGCCGAGTTGTTCGGCATCCAGATTTTACCTATGCCACTGAAAACAAGACCCATTGATTTGTATATGGTGTGGAGCAGTAAATACACCCAAAACCCGAGCCATCAATGGCTGCGAAGCTTATTGCTCGATGCCAGTGCGAGCACTGTAAAGGAAAAAGCTCTGAATCTTGCAAGCAGTTAGGCTAGCGATTCAGAGCTTAGTTTCGGTATGTAACCTTGGTTTTTGCTCAGTTCTAAACCTTAGTTCGTAATCTGATACTCGAACGAACGTTAATTACTGCCTTGCGAGTCTGTGGCTTTCGCCAGGTTGCTCGAAGTCACTGCGATACGGGTTGATATCTAAACCGCCGCGGCGCGTATAGCGGGCGTAAACGGTCAATTTAGTGCAATGACAGAAACGCTTCAAATCGACAAAAATCCGCTCGACACATTGCTCGTGGAACTCGTTATGTTGGCGGAAAGAAATCAAATAGCGCAGCAGTTTCTCGCGATCGATTTTAGGCCCTTGATAACGGATCATTACGCTGCCCCAGTCGGGTTGCGAAGTGATCAAACAGTTGGATTTCAGCAGGTTTGAATTAAGCGTTTCCGCAACCGTTTGCTTATCGTCCGTGCTGTTTTCCAAGTAATCAGGATTAAAACTATAATCGCTGACTTCAATATCGAGATCGTCAATACACGTGCCTGGTAACTCGATAATACGCTGAATGCCAAAGCTTTTTGGTTCGATGATTTTAACGCTAATATCACCTTGAGCACATTGACTTAAGTCTGCTACTAAGGTCTTTTGCAGTGAATCTATGCTATCGAACTTGGTTTGATTAAAGCTATTGAGATACAGTTTGAACGATTTCGACTCAATCAGGTTCAGGCTTTCATAGCTTAAATGAAATTCAGCTATGGCCACCATAGGCTTACCTTTAGCATTTAACCAAGACAGCTCATAACCCGTCCAGATATCGGCACCATGAAACGGTAACGTCCCAGTGAGTGCAATAGCATTACGGTTTAGTGAGCGTGGAACCCCTTGCAGCAGCGACGCATCATACTCGGCTTGATAGTCTGTGGCTTTACCTAAAGTCAGGCCAACAAGCGCTTGCGCATCACTATAGGGATCGTGATTCTGTGTCATCAATACTGTTTCCATGTCAAAATAGGCGCACATTATACCTGAAATTGGATTGTGCTTAAGTGTCTTGTCTGCCCGCACTCGATAAATTTTTGCAAAACTACCATCAAGCTTACCTAACGAGTTTAGGTGAACTACCGCGTTATTACCCACAGGGTGAGGCTTCTGTGTGTATTCAAGGCGAATTTCATGCTGATCTTGATCAAGCCGTTTCTTGGCAGCCGGTTAAACGCGAAGTCGAAGGCAGTTTTGCCAATGTTGAGCATGCGCTTGAGTTGACTTTATGGCCAGAAATCAATCATTTTTACGGTCAGTATTTTTCTGCGCCGTTATTATTCGACTCAGAATGGGGCACGGGTGAGTTACTGCAAGTGTGGAATGAGGATGATTTTACCTGCCTGCAGCAAAACCTGATTGGTCATCTGATGATGAAGAAAAAACTCAAGCAGCCACCGACGTGGTTTATCGGTTTGTTAGATGAGGGCGATAAAATGCTCACCATCAACAACAGTGATGGCAGCGTGTGGATAGAGCTTCCAGGTGAGATCCCCACCCAACAATTGTCGCCAAGTTTAGCGGAATTTATTGGGGCGTTATCACCACGGATAGCACCGCCCGTTAAACATGAAGAACTGCCTATGCCCGCATTAGAACATCCGGGGATTTTTGCCAGCTTTAAACGTATGTGGCAAAACCTCTTCGGTAAACGCTAGTTGGCGGGAGCTTGACGCTATCTTGCGGCGAGCTCTTAGCCTTCAACCACGTTTAGCCAGAGTGTGAACGCTCTACCACACTGAGTTTGAGCGTGAACGCTCAACCTAAGCATGGCTGATTCTTAGGTTGAGGTCTTTGGCGGGATAAAATGATGTTACTGATGATCCCAAGACAGATTCGATACTATGCGGCAAGGCTCGCAGCGAAAGTGGAACATATCCAATAAAGGTTCATCGAGTTTCCAATCATGACTACCACAGCGTGGACAAGGCCGCGCTTTTTCTGAGGCCAAATCTTGGCCGCCGACGCGGTATAAGTAGTAATAGGTCGGAATTTTAGTGAGATATTCGATACGGCCGCGCAAATCCCAACCTCTGCGAAATAAATCACTGTCTGGACTCGATAATTCCTCAAGTGCGGCAAATTCTGCTTTGGTGGCCGCCGCCATTTGTAACTCGTCACAGGCTTGCCATTCGCTCTGCCAACGGATAATGCGTTTGTGATCGCCATTAAAGGTTGCTGGGAGTCGATATAAAGGAATGGGCAATAGATTATCGCCGCTGCGCAGGGGCGAGCACATGTGTACAAAGCTGGTATACAGCAGTTGCCAGCTCGGTGTGTCGGTATTGCTGACCTCAGAATTAATGTCCTGACCGATAAACTTTTCCCGCGGCGCGAGTAGCTTAGCGTCGGTTAACTCTGCTAAGGCTTTTTTAACCCAAGGGCTGTGATATTTATGCGCTAAACTGCTTTTCTCTGGCATCAGTAAACGCACTCTAAACTCACCGTCATTAAAGGCGACCGCAAATTCTCGCCCTAAGATTTGGCCATTAGCTCGATAGGCTTCGAGGAGTTGATTAATGGCTTTTTCGGCGGCAGAGATAGTGGTGTCGGCGAAGCATTCGAAGCGTAGTTCAGTGACAAACATTAAGCGGTTTTTCCTTGGGATTCTAATAAGTTGATGCGTTGTTTTAGTTCAAGCAGTTCGTTTTTCAATTGCATGATTTCTGCTTTTTGCTGCTCAGCATGACGTTCAAAATATGCCTGTTGTATCTGCAGACGCTCGGCAAGCAGTATAAGCGTCAATGTATCGTTAGTTGCAGCGGCTTCGATTGTCGGGCTGATGGCTTGTAACTCTGCTAAACGCTCACGATCCGCCTTAGGCATAGATTTAAATTGCTGTAAGCCTTGGATCAATATCGGTAAAGGTAGGCTGCTACCTAAACGGGTTTTTATTAAGGCAAGGCTCGGTACTTTACCGCAGGCTTCGAGCGAACGTGCAGCCGCTAATACTTGGTCAAGTGGACTCATAATTAGCAAAATTCCTTAATTTGTTGAATGAGTTAAACCCATCTCAAAAGAACGTGTAAGTTTTTTCATTTAAAAACAGTGTGTTGTCATTTGGCATCTATTTTGCTTATTGTCCTGCCTAAATCGCTTTTTCAAGCAACAATAATAATCACACAGGATGTCACATGATTAACCATAAATTGAATAACAAACTTATCGCCATCACTTTTTTAGGGCTTGCAAGCTTAGGTCTTAGCGGCTGTGTGGTCAATGTCGGTGATGGCGAATCGGGTTGGGATAGCAGCGAATCATGGGAGAAAGTGCAGGATAAAAACCGCACTAACTTAACCAAACTGAGTTTAGGGATGCCCAAAGACCAAGTGATGATCTTAATGGGCACCGCTGATTTTAGTGAAGCCTACATTCAACAAAGTGTTCAAGGTGAATCGAATAAAGAAGTCTTAGTGTTGTTTTATCGTACCCAGCGCAATAATGGCGATGGAAAAACCACTAAGGACGAATGCACACCTATTGTGCTGAGCAACAATGCCTTAGTGGGTTGGGGTGAAACGGCTTACAGTAAAATTTAACCCGCGAGTTTTATAGCTTACGTAGCTGAGTATCGAGTTGCTCAATGGGCTCAGTCCAGAGGGCATCAGCTTCTAGGCCTTCGATGATAAAGCTCTTTTGAGCTGGGGTCCAAAAGGGCGCTTGGCTTAGATGGATGTGATGGTCGATATCATGGGTTGCAATAAATTGCGCTATGGCTTCATCGCTACTGTCTAAACCGAGTTGCTCGAATAAGTGGCTTAGGTCTACTGGAGTTGTATCCATCATTGTTTCCTTTTCAGTATAGTGCCTTCGTTTAGAGTAAGCGCCTGATTGAAAAATGCAATCTATGATTAAAATTTGCACTTTTCCGTTTCCTTGGTAAATTAATTGTTACTCATAAAAAGTGTGAGCTAAGTCAAGGAATACTAATAATGGACAATGAAACCTTGGAAGACTGCCGTGCAGTCTATTTGACCGCGGAAGACTTACGCATCGCCGCCTCTATCCTCTATAACGCTTACCATGATGACCCTTTTTTTGTCGATTCACTTTTTACCTCAGATAAAGCCGCTTACGAGCAAAAACTGCGCGCCGCGATCCGCGAAGAACTTAATACGTTATGGCAACAAAAACAAGCACTCATAGGTTTGTTCGACCATGAAAGACTGGTTGGTTTAGCCTGTGTGGTAACGCAAGAAGTGCCTTTGGGAGAAGGGCGTTACTGGCATTGGCGCTTAAAGATGTTGTTAGGTACGGGCTGGCAATCGACCCAAGCGTTGATGAAAAAAGAGTCCAGTATTGTCGAACTCTTACCCAGTAAGCACTGCGGTATTTTGCAGTTTATCGCCCTTGCACCGAACGAGCAGCATAAAGGACTCGGACATAAGTTAGTGCAAGCGGTAGTGAGTTGGTGTGATGAGCAGCCGGATCTGGATGGCATTGGTGTGTTTGTCGCCCAGGAGAGCCATCTGCAATTATTTACCCAGCATGACTTTGTCTCTTTAGGCGATCTCAATATCGGCAGTGTCCATGGTCAGTTATTATTCTATTCGGTTCAACAAGATGACTCACTCTTATAAACGGTTCGCCGATTTCTATCCTTTCTATTTATCCCAACACCAGCACCCGATTTGCCGGCAATTACACTTTGTTGGCAGTAGCTTAGTCCTGCTGCTGATTGGCATTGCCTTGGTTTCACAAGCCTGGTGGCTATGTTGGTTTATTCCGGTCGTTGGCTACGGTTTTGCGTGGGTGGGACACTTAGTATTCGAGAAGAATCGACCCGCGACATTTCAGTATCCCTTTTACAGTTTGATGGCTGATTGGGTAATGTTTGCTCAGATGATCAGCGGCTTTTTTAAGCGTTAAAAAAGCCGTCCGAGTGAGATGCCCATGCCCGTGTGAGAGATCGCTTACAAACGCTGTAGGACATAATGTTTTCTTTTTGATTGTTTTTTGTTCTCTTGTGTTTAATTTTAAATAGAATCATTTACTTATGTTTATTTAGTTTATGTTTGACCGTAATTTCTTTTGTAGTCCGTTCTTTGAGCCGAACAAAAAAGTCATGGTTAACGTAGAATTCACTCATGGCCAAAGCAAATGGATAGCAAGGAAAGCGAAACAGGCCAAAGGGACGCAAGAAGCAACGAATTAAGATTTCAAGGTTGAAATCGCTGGCGGTAGGAAAACTGTCATTCGCCTAGGATAGGCTAAGGAAAAGCAGGATTGCTTTTCAAGGATGATTAGAGACAGTGAGTCGTATCGTCAGGATGATGAATTTCAGGAAGAATACAGGACACGCTTAAGGATTAAGCATGAACTCGAGACAGGATGTGTCGAGACAAGGATAAAGTATAAGGGTGAACAGCTTGTACTACTCTATGGAAGACAATTTTTTGCAGGATGCAATAGGAAAAAGTCATAGGAAGTGACAGGCTCTGTAAAATGGATTTACAGGTCAAAGGACTGAGTGTTATCTCACGCAAGTTTGATACACAGGGACGAAAAGGGATTACAGGGACGACGCAGGACGCAAGCAAACGCATGGATGGTGCAGGGAGCACAAATCGAGCAGGACGGCTTACAAAGGATAAATGGGGCGCACTCTAGTTGCGCCCTTTTCTTTGGTTCATTTTCAGCATTAATCTCGCTTTGCCAAGCTATAACGCTATTCACATTGACTTTTTAACTCTGCTTAAAGACTTCTCACCGCAAAGCATGTTTACCAGTCTTACTTCTCTTACTTCTCTTATTGCTTAATAATTTTTTTCTGGTAATGCGCTGAATGCTTGTCGAACTTTGAGCAATAGCGGTTTATGTATAAGTCCTCAGGGGAGAACATCTAGCGTTTTGCTTACTTTTGATTCGAATTGCCATCCTTCGTGTAAGAGATCTCCTACAAGTATGTAAGTAATTTGTAGGTTAAAAGGGGGGTTATGTCTTGAGGTTGGTTATTATTTATATTTATATCAGTCAGTTAGTATATTTCTTATTAGTTAAACTCACCATTTTCGTTAACATTTTAAATGATCCGCAATGAGTACTTTCGTTGGTTGGCGTAGAATTCATCTTGTAGAAGGAATTACGGGCAACAGGATGTTGGCGATCAGGATGATCGAACAGTGACTAAGGAATGTGACTTAAGGAATGATAGGGATATAGGCCTTTCAGGATGAAAGAGAGCCAATACCAAGGAAGGGAGACTATCAAGGATTGATAGACTCATTGCATAGGATGGCAATGGCACATGGAGTGCAATTGAATGGATGCAATACCCGTTTCATGGATGATGATGGAACCGCTCAGGAAAGAGCAAGCTTGGGACTGGATGACCAAGAGATAGGGAAGTACATGAGTACAGGGACCTCAAGGATTGAGCAGGGATGAAGCAGGACGCAGATTGACGCATGGATGGTGCAGGGAGCACAAAAATAGCAGGATAGCTTAACAGAGAATAGGAGGGCGTGGCTTTAGGGCCGCGCCCTTTCTTTTTTTATTTTTATAGCGAGTTATTTTGCAGCACCAGAGAATGACTGATTATTCTCTATTCTGGCGAACAGCTTATTTGGGCATCATAGTCGATAAAACTTAATGACACTTGCCTGAGCTACAGCCGCTTTGCGTACCACAACCGCCAAATTTCCCCTGTGCTGTCGGCGCTTCTTGCCATTCGGGCTCTGGGAAGATAGGCCATTCTATTTTTTGAATTTTCTTACCTTGCATCCAAATATGGCCACTGTACTGGTTAATGCCGTCAGTGCTGAATTCAAATAAATATTTCGCTTTCCAACAAATCCCTGTGGTGCCGCCAATACTTGGGCGGGCGGTTTCCATTGCTATGGCTAACAGTTGCACTTTTTGTCGCCAACATTCTTTTTCGGCAAAAATACGGCTCAACTCTGCCATTTGGCGTAACTGCCAAAAAAATGCGGCAATCACGACGAGGCCAATAATTAACAGTAAATCTGACATCATTTGCTTGCTGCCTTAAACAAACCACCTATGGCTTGTGATAGTTGAACGCTTCGATTGGGGTTTCTTAATTCGCCTAGTAGTTGATTGCGCAAACTAGGGATAGCCACAATATCAGCAAAGACCTGATTAAAAAAGGCTTGGGGCTGCAGTGCTAGGGCTTCTAAGTAAAGACTGCGACTTGAATCTTGTTTTAATACCGACCAGTTACGCCCGGCAATGCTGATGAGGGCATTGGTATCTAAAGAGGCTTGGCCGTGAAGATGTTCGAACGCTTGTTGGCTGTGTTTGGCGCTAGAAGCCAAAGCCCGTAGGAAATAAGCTTGGTGTTCTGGGGCTGCA
This sequence comes from Shewanella sp. SP1S2-4, assembly GCF_031932075.1. Classification (NCBI taxonomy): domain Bacteria; kingdom Pseudomonadati; phylum Pseudomonadota; class Gammaproteobacteria; order Alteromonadales; family Shewanellaceae; genus Shewanella; species Shewanella sp. SP1S2-4. The sequence goes on along the minus strand of NZ_JAUOET010000001.1, from coordinate 124,007 downwards.
TCTTGAAGTTTCGCGAGAATTTTATCGGCGAGCGTGTCGCTAATCAGTAAGTGCTCAAGACACTGACATAGGGCGATTTGCACTTCGATGGCGGCAGTATCAAAACTCGATACTAAGTGCTGCTCATGATCAAATTCATTTGCGCGCGCACATACATCGGCTATGCCTTGCATCCCAATATGTTGCCATTGTGCTGGGGCTACTTGGCCTGACAGGTACTGCACGGCAAATTCGTATTGCGATGACGCGCGTTGGCCGAGTTGTTTACGAACGAGTGCGTTGAATACGGCGAGTTTTTCCTGGCTTGGCTTGAAGTTAAACGGATTATTTGCGAGTCGTTCTTGCTGCTCATCATTGAGTGGTTGAGTGGGATCTTGCCCTAATGCCGCTAATATCATTTCGATAAATTGTGAGCGCGGTGCAGGCGACAGTAATCCTTGCTCATCTAAGGCCAGTTTTAGAAACCAAATAAAGTGTTGCTGACTTGCATCCCAAAAGACGATAGCAAACTGCGCATGTCCTTGAATAGGGTAAGGATAAGGGGTAGACAGAGATTCTATTTGGTGAAACGCGAGCATATCAATATGTTGCACCCTACGGCCAAGATCATACACTTGGAACTGGGTTTTGGCTGTGGTTAAAAACTGGCTTAAAGTTGTAATTTCAGTCATTTGGCTGCCATATCAATCAAAGAGGCTCAATAAATTGGCGCCATTATAGGGGGAAGTGCGTCTGGATGGTATGATTGCGGCACTTTAATCGACCTATTCGGCCTGTGGATTGTGGCAAGTTCTTCAATCACAGTGGCTAACATGAGAATGGATCTGAAAGCTATGTTATACAGTCAAACCCAAGCTAAATTGGCTCAGATTGCCCAAGCGCTGCAAGCGGCCGAGTTGTGGTCTGAGCAGGCGCCTTCTGCCACAGCAATGGCAAGCACAGCGCCTTTTGCCTGTGATCTTATGCCCCTTGAGCAGTGGTTGCAGTTTATTTTACTGCCTAGAATGCAGACTTTAATCGAAACGGGTGCGCCATTGCCGACGCAAATTGCGATAGCCCCTATGGCTGAACATGTTTGGCAGGATATGCCCCCGCGCCAAGCTCTGATTGGCGTATTGAATGAATTGGATATGTTGTTAAATGAATCAAGATGATATCTGGCTTGAAACGCCTGAAAATGCACTGAATGCATCCCAAGAGGATGACTCAGAAGAGCAGGCGCCTGAGATTGAAATTCTTTATGAAGATGATCACTTAGTGGCAATTCATAAACCTGCAGGCTTATTGGTCCACCGCAGTTATTTAGCGCGTCGGGAGCGATTTTTTGCCATGCAGCTGACCCGCGACTTAGTGGGCTGTCATGTGTTCCCCGTACATCGTCTCGACAGGCCGACATCTGGTGTGCTCTTGTTTGCCAAGAGCAGTGAAGTGGCCAATGCACTGTGTGAGCAATTTGCCTCCCATACGATTGAAAAACAATATTTGGCTTTAGTGCGCGGTAATATGCATGAGAGTGGCATTTTAGACTATGCGCTTAAGGTTGAGTTAGATGAATTAGGCGATAAGAATGCCGATCCTAACAAAGCCGCGCAGGAAGCTGTGACGGCTTATGAGCCATTACTCAATACTGAGATTCCGTATCCGTCAGGCCGATATCCCACTAGCCGATTTGCACTGGTACGCTTGAGCCCTAAAACGGGGCGTAAACATCAGCTCAGAAGACATATGGCGCATTTACGTCACCCTATTGTCGGTGATACCACCCATGGCGACGGTAAGCAAAATGCGTTTTTCCGCGAGCATTTTGGCATTAATCGCCTGTGGCTTATCGCGAAAAAGCTCAGCTTCACCCATCCTGTCACTCAAGTTCGGCTCAGCATAGAAACTGAGCTCGAGCCTCAGTGGGAAACCGTCTTTGCCGTGCTAGGTTGGGACGAGGCGACCTTGAGTCAACAGGCTGAGTTGTTAATCGCCACGGATGAAATACCAGCTGGAAATGCGTAACTCATGACCTTAACTCAGACAATCTCAACTGAGACAATCTCGACATAATTGGCCGTCAGCCAAGTGAGTGGCATCAAAAGTCATTCGCTTGGCTTGGTTATTGACACGAAAGCAGTCGAATCAAAACTATCGAACCCATAACAGTCGAATCAACACTGTTCAATTAAAACGGTTCAATTAAAACTGTCCAATCAAAATGAGTCTGGCGGTAATTAGTCGAGGCGTTGCGGTGTTTGTGCGGTTTGTGGACGTAATTCTTGCATCATGACGGCTAAGGTTGAGAATCCATAGGTAGGCGCTAGTGGCGATGTGAGATTTTGCTGGGCGGAGTGGAAATAATTTTTACGTCGAATATGGGTTGTTTTGTGGTGTTGCTTGAGGTGTTTTTGGCGGGTGGACTGTCGCATCAGATATTTCCTCATGCTCAATGACTTGATTTATAAAAATTTTGCGCCTTAGCTTGCCCATCCGCTGAACAATAAAGTAAGGTCAGCCTAATAAGGTTTGCAACGCAATGTGGAGTGTATCATGAAAAAGGTGAATCTGGTGTTTGGCACTGTCTATGGAAGTGCACAATTTGCCGCCGAAACCCTAGAGAAAGAAATGCAAGTTTTAGGTTATGATGTAACATTGTGGCAACCAAATGACGTCGCCAGCTTTATTCCTCCGCAGGATGAATTGTTAGTAGTGGTGACTTCTACGACGGGCCAAGGGGACTTACCCGAAGATATTCAGCCTTGGTATCATAATCTTAAAAATCTTGCGCCCTATTTACCCGCGCTTAACTACAGTGTGATCGCACTGGGTGATTCAAGTTATGAAACCTTCTGTGGCGCCGGTAGAGCTGTAGATGTGCTCTTGAGTGAGCTTGGCGCTAAACCACTTGTAGAATTATTAGAAATTGATGCCTGTGAAACCATGGAACCTGAGGTTGAAGCGATAAAATGGCTAGAACGCTGGAATCAAATCGTCAAAACCGAGCTCGTCGCTTAGGCAGTTTCGTTACTCAGCAGTGGTTTAAATTTGCCCAGCGCTTAAGCCAAGCGCTGCTTATTCCTATTGCCATTTTGCCTGCAGCTGGGGTCATGCTCGGCTTAACCGTTAGTCCCATTCCTTTTATGCCCGAAGAGCTGACAGTGTTGATGTTGGCTGTGGGTAAACTCATTTTTGCCATCATGCCGATGTTATTTGCCGTAGCGGTCGCTATTGGCTTTTGCCGCGATCAAGGCATTGCCGCCTTTACGGCGGTGTTTGGTTATGGGGTGATGACGGCGACGTTAGCCGCGCTAGCTGATTTGTATCGACTCCCAACCCAGCCTCTATTGGGAATGGATACCTTAGATACTGGGATTGCGGGCGGCATGATGCTCGGCGGCATTACTTGTCTTGCGGTGCGCTGGAGTCAATATATACGCTTGCCTGCGATTTTCTCCTTCTTTGAGGGACGTCGCAGTGCATCTTTACTTATTATTCCCCTAGCGATGGGCGTAGGTTATGTGCTCGCCCATGTGTGGCCACCCTTAGCGCTATTGATTGAGCGGGTATCTGACTGGGCGGTTTATCAAAAACCGGCTATCGCCTTTGGCGTGTATGGTGCATTAGAGCGGTTACTTATTCCCCTTGGCTTGCACCATATTTGGAACGCACCTTTTTACTTAGAAGTGGGCCAATATCAGTTATTAGGGCATGAAGTCGTCCGTGGTGAGGTGGCGCGTTATTTAGCGGGCGATCCGCAGGCGGGAAACCTTGCTGGTGGTTACCTGATTAAAATGTGGGGATTACCTGCGGCGGCGCTGGCAATGTGGCGCTGCGCCGATCCTTCTGAGCGTAATCGCGTGGCGGGTATTATGCTCTCGGCAGGTGCGGCAAGTTGGTTAACTGGGGTGACTGAACCTATTGAATTTGCCTTTATGTTTGTGGCGCCAATCCTATTTATCATTCACGCCTTACTCACTGGGCTCGCTTATTTTGTCTGTATTATGCTCGATATTCACCACAGCATAGTGTTCTCACAAGGGCTGGTGGACTTTACGTTGTTATTTCCATTGTCCCGTAATGCCAGCTGGTTTATTTTCCTCGGGCCTTTAACTGCTATAATATATTACCTGTTGTTTAGACTGAGTATTTTAGCCTTTAATTTGAAAACGCCCGGCAGGCTTGAGCATAACGACAGTGACAGTAAAGGACCTAAAGAAAGTTTACGGGCGATTATTGCGGCGCTTGGCGGGCGTGACAATATCGTTGAGCTGAATGCTTGTTTGACACGGTTACGCTTGAGCGTACACAAGCCAGAGTTAGTCAATAAGGTGCGTTTGAGTCAGTTGGGTGCTAAGGGCGTGATCGTTATGGGCAAAGGTGTGCAGGTGGTTTATGGCACTAAGGCCGAAACCCTGCGTAAAGTATTGCAGCGTTACTTAGATACTCGCCGCTAGGATTGTGTTTTTACAAAATTAACTGCTTAATTTTTACATTTTATTGATTCAAGCCTCTGAAATGTCATTTTTATTTTCGCATTATAGGATTTTCATGCTGTTCAGCACGATTTGCTATGGCAAACTCGATGTAGGGACAATATAGGAGATCCAACTTTGCAACAAATGACTGAAACTCGCGGTAATAATTCGCCATCCATAGAACGTAAAATCTTACTGACGGATTGCGCCGATGCCCAAGGCCTCATCGCCAAAATCACCAGTGTTTGTTTTACCCATAAACTGAATATCATTAAAAACAGTGAGTTTGTGGATAATGCCCAAGGGCGTTTCTTTATGCGAACTGAGTTAGAGGGCATTTTTAACAGCGAACAGTTATTGCAGGATCTGCGCGACGTGCTGCCTGCTAAGAATCACATGACCTTGGTCAGCGCCGGCAAAAAGCGCATTGTGGTGTTAGTGACGAAAGAAGCGCACTGTTTAGGCGATCTATTGATGAAAGCCTATTACGGTGGTTTAAGTGTCGAGATTGCCGCTGTGGTGGGCAACCATGATGCGCTGCGCGAACTTGCCGAAAAATTTAACATTCCTTTTCATCTGGTGAGTCACGAAGGCTTAGACCGAATTCAACACGAGCAAGCACTGTTGGCTGCGGTATCTCAATACGAACCCGATTATTTAGTCTTGGCTAAGTACATGCGGGTATTAACGCCTGATTTTGTGGCGCAATATCCTAATCGCATCATCAACATTCACCATTCTTTCTTACCAGCCTTTATCGGCGCAGCACCCTATCGCCAGGCTTGGGAGCGCGGGGTGAAAATTATCGGTGCGACGGCGCATTTTGTGAATAATTGCCTCGATGAAGGGCCGATCATCAAGCAGGACGTAATTCCCGTCGATCACAGTTATAGCGCCTTAGAAATGGCGCGTGCAGGGCGCGATGTTGAAAAGAGTGTGCTGAGCAAAGCGCTGCAGTTAGTGCTTAACGAGCAAGTGGTCGTGTACGGCAATAAAACGATCGTCTTCTAAAGCGTAGGCAGTCGCGCTAAGGTAATGACAAGCGTAGCGATAACATGACATTCAGTTAAGCCTATTTTAACCCGCGTATGTCATGGGATCAGCTATCATTATGTTTATTGGAGATTTTATAGTGCTCACATTCGGGCGAATATCACGCTAAAGCGTGTCGCCCATGCTCTAATCAAAGACTGGAGTGCTGGATGTCAACTAGTCAAAGCCTTATCGTTGGAATGAAAGACTTGCCCGATAGTTTGAATTTGTCTTGGGCACAGCTTGATGAGCAATTTCGCGTGCTACGGATGAGCCAAGCCTTTTACAGCCGTTGTAAACGCTCGGCGGCGCAAATCATTAATCAACCCATCAGCCAACTGTTTAGTGCCTTTAATGCCGAGTTGTGCGCCGATATCGTGAGGCGACGTGGGCAAGAGATAGGTTTTCAATTACAAGACCATAGAGGTATACGTGTGCATCTCGCGCTGCATTCCTTGCCTGAAATGGGATGGTATTTGATTCTATCCGACATTAATTTTGAAGATCCGCAGATGAAGGAGCTGCATTCGGATTATCGCCGAGCGATTCAAGCCAGCGATGCTTGGCTGCAACACATTGAAGATGTGATTAAATCCTCCCAAGAAGAAGTGTTTAAAGTTGCCGTCTCCAAGGCGATGTCGCTCACAGGTAGTCGCTATGGCTTTATTCTGCTGCATAACGAAAAGTCAAAAACACTCACGCTCGCGGCACGTTCAGACTATCCTCCCGCCGAGGCGAATCAAGCCGATTTCATCGAAGATAATACCCAAGTGTCAGAACTTGAAAGCCGCGTATGGCTCGAATGCGTGCGAGATTATAAGCCGATTATCCAAAATCAAACCGACTCCCAAAGGCGCTTAGGGGATTTGCCCTTAGATAAACTGTTACTTGCAGGGCGTTATTTGGCGGTGCCGATTTTGTTTCGCAGCCGCTTGGTCGGCATAGTGTGCGTGGTCGACCGTAACGAGCCCTATAGTCGCAATGATGCAAGATCATTACTCACCTTCGCCAGCATCCTATGGCACACCATCGAACTGCCGCGCACATTACGGGCTGTCTCTCGTCAGTCTAAAATTATTAAATCGCAAAAAGAGCAGTTATCTCAGTCGTTAACCCAGCTTATTAGTGCCATTTCTGAGGCATTGGAACTGAAAGATGCCTATACCGCAGGGCATCAAAAGTCGGTGGCGCAATTAAGTTATTTGATTGGTGAGAAATTAGGCTTAGATCCACTGCGTCTCGAAGGACTGAAAATTGGTGCCTTAGTCCATGATATTGGCAAGTTGGCCATTCCATCGCAGATCTTGACCAAACCTTCGAAGCTTTCGAAAGAAGAATACGCATTAATTCAGACCCATCCACTCCATGGCGCTGAAATTATTGAGGATGTGGAGTTTCCATGGCCCATTAAAGAGATGATTTTACAGCATCATGAGCGGCTCGATGGTTCAGGTTATCCCGCGGGGTTAAAGGATAAAGCCATTCTCTATGAGGCGAAAATTATTGCCGTAGCCGATGTTGCTGATTCGATATTATCCCACAGGCCCTATCGTCCATCTTTGGGGCTGGAGAAAATGACCGAAGTGCTGCGTGCGGGTAAAGGGACACTGTTTGATCCTGAGATAGTCGAAACCTGTTTAGAGATTTTGATTAATCGTGAGTTGAGTATTAGCGACCATATCGGCGCTGCGCCGCTTGAACCTCTAGTAACGATTTCCCTCGACCATGAGTTAGTCGACGTTAAGCGTTTGCTTACCGCCGCTCACGCTAAGGTGGCCGTGGTATTAGATGAGCAACATAAGATAATTGGCGTGATCACTCATCAATTGCTGGAGCATTGGTTTAGCCCATTACTTGGCACAGCGGCTGAGCGTGAGCAGGATAGGGCATCTTTACATAAAAAAGCCCATCAGATCATGCAGCATTCGGTGCCTACCATCAGTGAGGTGGCGACATCGGAAGATGCCTTATTGCAGTTGAATCTTTTGGATTCAGAATATCTTGTGGTGATAAACAAAGCACAGCAGCCATTGGGGATTATCGGCTGGCGGGCCATCGCCATGACGAGAAGTGCATTTCGTGAAGTTGAGCGCTTGATTTAAGTGCCTTATTAAGCACTTTATTTTTAAGCCTGATAATGACAGCGCAAATGTAGGCTAAATTTTACCGACAATAAAAAAGATGCCCTCGGGCATCTTTTTTATGGAATTCATGTTATCGAACGAATACTGTTAATCAACAATACGCAGTAATTCGTTGATACCCACTTTACCGCGGGTTTTTGCATCCACTTTCTTAACGATAATGGCGGCATAGAGGCTGTACTTGCCACAGGCTGACGGCAGGTTGCCAGAAACCACGACTGAACCCGCTGGCACACGACCGTAATGCACTTCGCCAGTTTCGCGATCATAAATTCGAGTGCTTTGGCCGATATAAACGCCCATAGAAATCACTGAGCCTTCTTCAACTACCACGCCTTCAACAATCTCAGAACGTGCACCGATAAAGCAGTTATCTTCGATGATGGTTGGGCCCGCTTGCAATGGCTCAAGTACGCCACCAATACCCACGCCGCCAGATAAATGCACGTTTTTACCGATTTGTGCACATGAGCCAACGGTCGCCCAAGTGTCAACCATAGTGCCTTCATCAACATAGGCGCCTAAGTTCACATAGGATGGCATCAACACGGTATTTTTACCGATGAATGAGCCTTTACGCACTGTGGCAGACGGCACTACACGAATGGCTTCCGCTTTAAAGCGAGCTTCATCATATTCGGCAAATTTTAACGGCACTTTGTCGAAGTATTTGGTTTCGGCGCCATCGATAACCACGTTATCGAAAATACGGAAGGACAGTAATACCGCCTTTTTCAGCCATTGGTGTACATGCCATTGTCCGTCGATTTTCTCGGCGACACGGACTTCACCTTTGTCGAGCATATTGATGACATTTTGCACATCGTCACGCACGCTGGCGTCAACTGTGCTTGGCGTGATGTCGGCGCGAGCTTCAAAAGCCGCCTCAATACGTTGGCGTAAAGCCTCCATTTACTTCTCCCACTGGTCTCGTTAATTAACTGATTCGATATTCTTTGCACTCAAGGCACTGATTAAAGCGTCCCTGAGGGTATTCTCTTGGGTTTCGTTAAGCTGCAGGCCATCGTTGGTTTGCAGCATAAAAAAGTCTTCGGCTCGCTCACCAATGGTGGTGATCTTGGCCGCGAGTAACGTCGTGTTGCAACGGTAAAAGATATCCCCGACTTTTGCCAGTAATCCTGGCGAATCTAAGGCGATAAGCTCCATCATACTTGTACCATGACGACTGCTTTCGAGGAAACTCACTTGTGTCGGAACATTAAAAGGTTTCATCTTGCGCGACAGTTTTCTAAAGCGTGGCAGTTTTGGACTGTCGCTCGACAGGGCTTTTTCGAGCGCCTTACGGATACTTTGAATACGTGACAGCTGGCTAACGGGCGCGCCATCTTGCTCTAAGATCACAAAGGTATCGAGGGCATAATTATCTTTTGAGGTCATGATGTTGGCATCATGGACGTTGATATTTTTATTGTCGAGTACCGCCATCACAGTTGCGAACAATTTAGGTCTGTCTTGGCAATAGACAAAAAGCTCAGTGCCACCACGAGTCGTGTGTTTGGACACTAAGACTAAGGGCTCATCCTGTTGTTTATGCTTTAAAATCGCTTCGGCGTGCCACGCGACTTGATTGGGCTGGTGGCGTAAAAAGTAATCTGCCTTAAAACGTTGCCACAGGGTATCGAGATCTTTCTCTTTCAGTCCACGGCGCAGCAGTTCTTTTTTCGCCTTAGCTTGGTATTCACGCACTCTGGCACGAATATCGACGGGTTTTTCTTTACCGCGGGCGAGTACCCTTTGGGTCGAAAAGTACAAGTCACGCAGCAGTGAGCCTTTCCAGTTGTTCCAGGTTTTTTCGTTGGTGGCGCAGATATCGGCCACGGTTAAGCAATACAGATAACTTAAATGCACGGCATCGCGGACTTTATTAGCAAAATCGGCCACCACATCGGGGTCGGAAATATCGCGGCGCTGGGCGGTGACAGACATCACCAGATGATTCTCGACCAGCCAAGCGACTAAACGGCCATCGTGATCGTTTAACCCGTGCAGCTTACAAAAGGCGAGGGCGTCGCTTGAGCCCAATTTACTGTGATCGCCGCCGCGACCTTTGGCAATATCGTGAAAGATTGCACCGAGTACCAGTAAGCCCTTTTTCGGCAGTTGGTTGATGAGAATCGAGCCTAGGGGAAATTCTTCTTTTTGTTCGGGCTGGGAGAATCGTTCGATATTGAGCAGCAATCTGTGAGTATGTTCATCGACTGTGTAGGCGTGGAATAGGTCAAACTGCATCTGGCCTTCAATATTTCGCCATGCGGGTAAATAGGCCGATAACACACCGTGTTTATGCATTAACGAGAGGGCAACAATGCCGCGAGGGTGGCGCAGAATTTCCATAAAGGCTTGGCGACAGAGCGGATTTTCTTGCAGCGCTTGCGGCTGAGCACGCCTTGCACGGCGCAGTGAACGCAGTGTTGGCGCGTAAATGCCTTTGATGTTGGAGTTTTTAGCGACCAACAAAAACAGCCGGACAATTTCTTCGCCGCTATCGAACAGATCATCGCTGAGCGCTTCAATAAAGGTGCCACGGCGCTGGTAGTGTTTGTCTATCGATTGAATTTCTAAGGCTTTTGTGTGCCCCAATGTTGCCCGTTTAAATAGCTGCAGCAACATTTCGTTCAGCTCCATCACTCGGCGTACCGTGCGATAGTAGCGTTTCATCATCTGCTCAACAGCAAGCTGGGTGGCGTCTTCATACCCCATAAGTTCAGCAACTTGGCGTTGTACATCAAAGAGTAAGCGATTTTCATCGCGCCCCACCACCATGTGCAGGGCAAAGCGCAGCTTCCATAAAAAGTGCTGACATTCGAGCAATTCTTCTAATTCACCTTGCTCTAAAAAGGCGTATTGGACTAATTCTTCGAGGCGAGCGGCGCCAAAGTGACGCATGGCCACCCAAGCAATGGTTTGAATATCCCTAAGGCCACCGGGACAACTCTTGATATTGGGTTCTAAATCGAAGGCACTGGCTCTGGCATGGCGAGCATTTTGTTCGTCACGCTTAGCGATAAAGAAGTCGCTTGAGGTCCAAAAGTCACTCTGACGAATGGCATCGTAAAGTTGGTCGAATAAAAACTCGGGCCCTTCGAGCAGTCGTGCCTCTAACAGGTTAGTGGCTATGGTGATGTCTTCACGGCCGAGAGTAATAGTGTCGTTTAACGTACGGACACTGTGGCCGATTTCGAGATTAGCATCCCACAGAAAGGCAATAAACTGACTGAGTGCCGCTTCGGCGGCGGGTGACAAGATATCATTAAACAGGAACAGCAAGTCGACATCTGAGTGGGGATGCAGCTCCCCACGGCCATAGCCGCCTACGGCAATCAGGGAAATATCAAATTCCCTTAGACCGTGCTGTTCCCAAGCTTGCTTTACAAGGGTATCGACAAATTGACAGCGCTGCGTGACTAGCTCTTCAATCGGGGTTTTAGCCTTGAAACTGGCTAAAAGAGTCTGATTCTGTTCGATTAATGATTGTTTAGCGAGCAGAGCTATATTCATCGAGTCCCTTGTTTTTATGCTTGTTAGTTTGGCCTATCGCTCGTGATTGATGATACGCGGGAAATCTTCATCCTCACGCAGAGTCAGTACTTCAACCCCTTTTTCTGTTACCAGAAGAGTGTGTTCCCACTGGGCAGAGTTTTTTCCATCGGAGGTGGTAACCGTCCACTTATCATCACGATCGAGTATGGTCGTGTGGCGACCGGCATTGATCATAGGTTCAATGGTGAAACACATGCCTGGGCGTAATACTGTGTTATCGCCGTTACGGTAGTGCATGACCTGAGGTTCTTCATGGAAACCCGAGCCAATACCGTGGCCACAATAATCTTGCACGATGGAATATTTCTCAAGGCCTGTTTTGCTTGCTTTGATGAATTTTTCGATAGTATTGCCAATTTCACCCAGTTTTAAACCTGGACGCACCTTGCGAATGGCTAAATACAGGCTTTCTTGCGCGATGCGGCACAGGCGTTTGTCCTTAGCGCTCACTTCACCAATTAAAAACATCATCGAAGTATCACCGTGATAGCCGTCTTTAATCACTGTGATGTCGATATTGAGAATATCGCCTTCTTTCAATGGTGGGTTATCGTTCGGAATACCGTGGCAAATCACATTGTTTACTGAAGTACAAATGGACTTAGGAAAACCATGGTAGTTAAGCGGCGCCGAAATCGCACCTTGCTCTTCGGTATATTTGGCGCAGAGATCATTGAGTTCATTGGTGGTCACGCCCGGCTTAACATACGGGGCGATCATTTCTAATACCTGTGCGGCAAGTTTGCCCGCAGCACGCATTTTTTCAATTTCTTCAGCTGTCTTGATGACTATACTCATTGCGTTTTCTCTTGTGTCTTTAATGTCTGTTGGCCACGCAACCTAATGCAAAAATTTGTGCTTTAGGGCTATTTATGGTATAAAGCGCGCCGTTATGTTTAAGTCTTGATGAATTGCCTAAGCCAGCATTTGCTCTGTTTAGATACTTGCAAGACTAAAGATGGCGGCCATTATACATGGCTATTTGTCTAAATACTAAATCACACACGTGTCGACACATTCTTCGGGGTGCCCTCAGCTGTTAACTGCGGGGTCGAAGACATGGGATACGTGGAGGTCTAACCCCCTAAATTTTAAGGTAATAGAAATGACTACAGTTTCAATGCGCGATATGCTTCAGGCCGGTGTCCACTTCGGTCACCAAACCCGTTACTGGAACCCAAAAATGAAGCCATTCATTTTCGGTGCTCGCAACGGTGTTCACATCATCAACCTTGAGCATACTGTGCCAATGTTCAATGAAGCGCTGGCTTTCATCAGCAACGTAGCTTCAAAGAAAGGTAAAGTATTATTCGTTGGTACTAAACGTGCTGCTGGCGAAGCGATCAAAGAAGCTGCTCTGTCTTGTGACCAGTACTATGTTGATCACCGCTGGTTAGGCGGTATGCTGACTAACTGGAAAACCGTTCGTCAGTCAATCAAACGTCTGAAAGAACTGGAAAGCCAATCAGTAGATGGTACTTTCGACAAGCTGACCAAGAAAGAAGCGCTGATGCGTACTCGTGAGCTTGAAAAGCTGGAAAAATCTTTAGGTGGTATTAAAAACATGGGCGGCCTGCCAGACGTATTATTCGTCATCGGTGCTGACCATGAGCATATCGCTATTAAAGAAGCTAACAACCTGGGTATCCCTGTTGTTGCAGTTGTTGATACTAACTCTGCGCCAGATGGTGTTAACTACATCGTTCCTGGTAACGACGACGCTATGCGTGCTATCCGCCTGTACACTACTTCTGTTGCTGCTGCTGCTAAAGCTGGCCGTGGTCAAGATTTGGCTGTTCAAGCTGAGCAAGACGGTTTCGTAGAAGCCGAATAATAATAAGGCGGGATGAGTTTCATCACCCTTATTAACCAAGATTTTTGATTGGTTAACAGGGGCCATTCGGCCCCTGTTTTATATCTGCAAATTAGTCGATTTTTTATAGAGGATTTAACAATGGCAATTACTGCTGCCCAAGTTAAAGAACTGCGCGACCGTACTGGCGCAGGCATGATGGATTGTAAAAACGCTCTGACAGAAGCTAACGGCGACATGGAGTTAGCGATTGACAACATGCGTAAGTCTGGCGCTGCTAAAGCGGCTAAAAAAGCGGGTAACATCGCTGCTGACGGTACTATTTTAATCAAGAATGGCGAAGGTTTCGCTGCTCTGTTAGAAGTTAACTGTCAAACTGACTTCGTTGCTAAAGATTCTAACTTCTTAGGCTTTGCAAACGCGGTGTTAGATGTTGCTGCAGCATCTAAAGTGACACTTGAAGATTTAAAAGCACAGTTCGAAGATGCACGTGTTGCTCTGGTAACTAAAATCGGTGAGAACATCAACATTCGTCGTGTTGAGTACATCGATGGTGCAAACCTGTCTTCATACCGTCACGGTGAGCGCATTGGTGTTGTTGTAGCCGGTGAAGCTGACGAAGAAACCTTAAAGCACATCGCAATGCACGTTGCTGCTTCTAAGCCTGAATTCGTTAATCCAGAAGATGTGCCTGCTGATCTTGTTGCAAGAGAGCAAGCACTGCAAATCGAAATCTCTATGAACGAAGGCAAATCTGCTGAGATCGCTGAGAAGATGGTTCTGGGTCGTATGAAGAAGTTCACCGGTGAGATTTCTCTGACTGGCCAAGCTTACATCATGGAACCAAAGAAAACTGTTGGCGAAGTTCTGAAAGAGAAAGGCGCTACAGTGACTAACTTCATTCGTTTAGAAGTTGGTGAAGGTATTGAGAAGAAAGAAGAAGATTTTGCAGCTGAAGTTGCTGCTCAAATCGCTGCTTCTAAAAAGGCTTAATCGCCAACGCTAAATACCCCCAAGACCGTGGCATTCGCTGCGGTCTTGTTATAACCAGGATAAAAATTATGAGCACCAATCCAAAACCCGCATTTAGACGCATTCTTCTTAAATTAAGTGGCGAAGCACTGATGGGCGACGAAGGCTTCGGCATCGACCCTAAAGTATTAGATCGCATGGCTCAGGAAGTGAAAGAGCTGGTTGAACTGGGTATTCAGGTGGGTGTGGTTATTGGTGGTGGCAATCTGTTTCGCGGTGAAGGCTTAGCAAAAGCTGGCATGAACCGTGTGGTGGGCGATCACATGGGTATGCTGGCAACGGTTATGAACGGCTTGGCAATGCGCGACGCCTTGCACCGTGCCTATGTTAATGCCCGTCTGATGTCAGCTATCCCGTTAAAGGGTGTGTGTGACGATTACAATTGGGCTGAAGCGATCAGCTTGCTAAAATCTGGCCGAGTGGTTATTTTTGCTGCCGGTACAGGTAATCCATTCTGCACGACCGATTCTGCTGCCTGTTTACGCGGCATTGAAATTGAAGCTGAAGTCGTGTTGAAAGGGACGAAAGTCGACGGTGTATACTCCGAAGACCCAATGAAAAACCCAGACGCCGTTAAGTATGATGAAGTCACTTATGCGGAAATTCTGGAAAAAGAATTAAAAGTAATGGACTTAGCAGCCTTTACTCTGGCGCGTGATCACGACATGCCTATTTTAGTCTTCAACATGAACAAGCCTGGCGCTCTTCGCCGCGTTATCATGGGTGAAGAGGAAGGCACGCTGATCAGAGCAAAAAAAGTTATTTAATGACCAAGAAGGACATTTAACGTGATTGAGAACATTAAGAAAGATGCGCAAGAACGCATGGGCAAATGTGTAGAAGCGACTAAAAACCAAATGGCGAAAGTACGTACAGGTCGTGCTCACCCAAGCCTGCTTGATTCAATTCAGGTTTCTTACTACGGTACTATGACACCACTGAACCAAGTGGCAAACGTGGGCGTTGAAGATTCACGCACTCTGTCTGTGACTGTATTCGATCGTAGTGCTATCCAAGCTGTTGAAAAGGCCATTATGAGCTCAGATTTAGGTCTGAACCCTATGTCTGCTGGCGCGACCTTGCGTATTCCATTACCCGCGCTGACCGAAGAACGTCGTAAAGACTTCATCAAAGTGGTGCGTAACGAAGCCGAAAACGGTCGTATCGCTATCCGCAACGTACGTCGTGATGCCATTTCTGAAGTGAAAAAGCTTGAGAAAGCTAAAGAATGTACAGAAGATGACGTTCGTCGTAGCGAAGAAGAAGTACAAAAGTTCACCGATGCTCACATTAAAAAGGTTGATGAGATTTTAGCAGCCAAAGAAATTGAGTTGATGGAAGTCTAATCTCAAGTTCGATAAGCTAGAGTTGATGCGCCGTGTAGGGGTATACTACACGGCGTTTGTCTATTTTAAAGGGCTGTATTAGATGTCATCCACAGTGGAACTTGATCCGCACCCTAGGACGAGTGAGAGTGATTTATACACTCAAACGACCTTGCCGGGACAATTACCCGAACTCGTGAAACAGTCGTTACCTAAGCATGTCGCCATTATTATGGATGGCAATGGGCGTTGGGCACAAACCCAAGGTAAGCCACGAGTGTTGGGACATAAGGCCGGTGTTAAGGCCGTTAGAAGAGCCGTAAGCACGGCAAGCCAATTGGGTATTGAATCGCTAACGTTATTTGCATTTTCTAGCGAGAATTGGCGTAGACCCGATAAAGAAGTCAGCTTGCTGATGGAATTGTTTTTTACCGTATTACAGCGTGAAATTAAATTGCTGCATAAGAATCAGGTTAAGCTGAAGATTATTGGCGATATCAGCCGTTTTTCTGCGCGATTACAGAAGCAAATTGCTGCCGCGCAAGAGAAGACATCAGGCAATACAGGCTTAGTTTTGAATGTCGCCGCTAACTATGGTGGCCGTTGGGACATACTTCAAGCAGCCCAAAAATTAGCTGAAAAGGTTGAAACTGGCGAAATGACCAGCAGTCAGTTCACCGAAGAAGCCTTAAGTGCACATTTGTGCATGCAAAATCAGAGTGAAGTTGATTTAATGATTCGCACGGGCGGGGACTGTCGCATCAGCAATTTTGTGCTGTGGCAGGCGGCCTATGCAGAATTGGTGTTTACCGACACCCTTTGGCCTGATTTCGATGAACAGGCTTTTCATGAAGCGATTGCCATTTTTGCAAGTCGCCAGCGCCGCTTTGGTTTGACTGGAAGTCAGATTGATGAGATGCGTGCATTGTAAAACCTCATGAGGGATTTTTTTTGCTAAAACAACGAATAATAACAGCAATTTGGTTAGTTCCATTAGTTTTGGGGGCGATATTCTTGCTCCCTGCCAGCTACTTCGCTTGGGCCTTGGTCGGCGTCTTTCTCATTGCTGCAAAGGAATGGGGAAGAATTATCGATAATCAGTGTGACGTCACCCAGTGGAGCTTCACCTGTACGGTCGGTATCTTGTTGGTGGCACTGAATCTGATTGTGCCCATCGATGCGGTTTGGTTAAGCCATCAATTACACCCTATCTATTTAGCCATTCTCTATATTGGCGCACTTTGGTGGTTAGCCTCACTATTATTAGTGGTGACTTATCCGAAAAGCGCTAAGTTCTGGCAAAAGAATCCTATGTTTAAGTCCATGTTTGGACAGCTAACCTTAATACCTTGTTTTGTGGCTCTGATCGCGCTCAAATCCATTAGCTCGCAAGCTTCGCCTTATTATGGCCCTGTGTTGGTGTTATTGGTGATGTTGATTGTGTGGGCCGCGGATTCAGGCGCTTACTTCGTGGGCAAGGCGATAGGTAAAACCAAACTGATGCCAGCGGTAAGCCCAGCTAAAACGCTTGAAGGTTTACTCGGTGGTTTAGTGACCACTATGATAGTGGTTGGTGCGGTGATGTATTATTCGCCAGAGCAAGAACTGGGTTTAGTTGTGGCCGTGACCTTATTTGTTGCCTTAGTGTCAGCACTGGGTGATTTATCTGAAAGTATGTTTAAGCGTGCGGCCTGTATCAAAGATTCTGGCACCATTTTGCCAGGTCACGGCGGCGTGCTCGACCGCATCGACAGCCTGACAGCAGCCTTGCCGGTGTTTACCCTGATCTACATTGCATTCTGGATGTAACGCTATGCAAAATATGGTGATTTTGGGTGCTACCGGCTCTATAGGTGCCAGTACCTTAAGTGTGATCTCGGCTAATCCATTCGCTTATCGCGTGTATGGATTAGTGGCCAACGCGAGTGTTGATAAGATGCTTGCACTTTGTTTGGCGCATAGACCGAAAGTGGCGCATATGGTGGATGAAGCGGCAGCAAAACAGTTGCGTGCCGTTTTACCTGCGACGCTCAATATCCAAGTCACCACAGGCATGAATGATTTACTCGGGTTAGTGACCGCTGCTGAAGTGGATACTGTGATGGCGGCGATTGTTGGGGCTGCAGGGCTAGTACCGACGCTTGAAGCCGTGAAGGCGGGTAAGCGGGTATTACTGGCCAACAAAGAAGCCTTAGTCATGTCAGGTGAGCTGTTTATTGAGGCGACTAAGCGCTCTGGCGCAGTGCTCTTGCCTGTGGACAGTGAGCATAATGCCATCTTCCAATGTCTCCCCCAGGAAGTGCAAGCCAACCTTGGCCGTTGTGACTTAGCGGCATCGGGTATTTCCCATATTCTTTTAACCGGTTCTGGCGGACCTTTCCTGCGGTCGGATCTTGCGACACTGGCCGCCATGACGCCAGCCCAAGCCTGTAAACATCCTAATTGGTCCATGGGACCTAAAATCTCCGTCGACTCCGCCACTATGATGAATAAGGGCTTAGAGTTTATTGAGGCACGTTGGTTGTTTAACACTCAGGCTGAGCAACTTAAGGTGGTTATCCATCCGCAAAGCGTGATCCACTCTATGGTGCAGTACCGTGATGGTTCCGTTATTGCCCAAATGGGTAACCCAGATATGCGTACGCCTATTGCCCATTGCATGGCTTATCCGCAAAGAATTCATTCTGGCGTTGAACCTTTAGATTTTTTCAAAGTCGGACAGTTAAGCTTTTATGAACCTGATTTTGAACGTTTCCCCTGTTTAGCTCTGGCAATGGACGCGTGTGCCCAAGGCCAAGAGGCGACAACTGTGTTAAATGCGGCCAATGAGATTGCTGTTGAAGCGTTTTTACAGGGACAAATTGGCTTTACTCAAATTGCAAAAGTGAACGAAGCTTGTTTAGTGACTGTGCCTAAGCGCCCTATGGGCAGCATAGAAGATATTTTAGCCTTAGATGCGCAAACCCGCGTCTATGCGCGTGAGACCTTAGCAAGCATCGCTTAGCAATGGCTGAGTGATTAAATCAATGACGTAAGGAGTGGGATGTTAGATTTTTTATGGAACTTAGGTTCTTTCATCGTTGCACTGGGCCTGTTAATCACCGCCCACGAATACGGCCATTTCTATGTCGCACGCCGTTGTGGTGTCAAAGTCGAACGTTTCTCCATTGGTTTCGGTAAGGCGATTTGGCGTCGTGTCGGTAAAGACGGCACTGAATACGTGTTAGCCATGATCCCACTCGGTGGCTATGTCAAAATGCTCGATGAGCGCGTCGAAGACGTTCCTGAAGCATTAAAAGATCAAGCATTCAATCGTAAAACCGTTTGGCAACGCATTGCGATTGTGGCTGCTGGCCCGATTGCGAATTTTATTTTTGCCATCGTTGCCCTGTATTTTATGTATCTGATTGGTGTGCCGTCACTGAAACCTGTGATCACATCGACAACACCTGGAACTGCTGCCGCGCAAATCCAGGTCACTGAGCCCATGCAAATAACGGCCATTTCCGGCCAGGCTGTGCGTAACTGGGAAGAAGTGAATTTAGCCTTAGTGGGCCACATAGGCGATGAAAGCCTGAGTGTATCGCTGACGCCATTGAGCGGTTTGCAGGGCCTAGATTCCAGCGCGCGCTCTTATACCTTAGATACCCGCAATTGGCATTTTGATCCTGAAAAAGAATCACCGATTACCACCTTAGGTTTAGGAATATATCGACCCGAAATCGTCCCGACTATTGCTGCTATTAGCCCTGACAGCGCCGCTGCCAAGAGCGAACTAAAAGTTGGCGATACCTTAGTGGCGATAAATGGTAAAAATTATACCGATTGGCAGGCTTTTGTTGACATTATTCAACATTCTGCCAATGTGCCTGTGAGCTTAACTGTGCGTCGCAATGGCGAGCAGTTTAACGTGGCAGTGACACCGTTAAGCAGTAAAAACGCCGATGGCCAAGAGATAGGTATGCTGGGGGTGAGCCCAACCCAAGCACCATGGCCAGACAATATGCGTTTACAACTTGAATATGGACCAATCGATTCTTTCGGCATCGCAGCGGATAAAACATGGCAACTTGTTGCTGTGAGCTTTAAGATGATTGGCAAATTATTTACCGGCGATGTGTCGGTGAAAAACCTGAGTGGACCCATCTCGATCGCACAGGGTGCGGGCAGTAGTGCAAACTATGGTCTGGTCTATTTTCTCGGGTTCCTCGCGCTCATCAGCGTCAATTTAGGCATCATTAACTTGTTGCCTTTACCTGTGCTCGATGGGGGACACCTGCTGTATTACTTTATTGAAGTAATAACTGGTAAACCTGTACCTGAAAAGGTGCAGGAAATAGGATTCAGATTTGGGGCAGCAATACTGCTGATGTTGATGAGCATTGCGCTTTTCAATGATTTTGCCCGACTCTGAGCAAGGACAGACTAATAATTAGAAGTGCTCTATGAGATTGAATAAACTTTTTGCCTCGATGTTATTCGTCGGTGCGTCGTTTTCAGGGACTGTGTTGGCTGATACTTTCCAACCGTTTGAAGTGACCGACATCCAAGTTGAAGGTTTGCAGCGAGTTGCACTCGGTGCTGCCCTGTTAAGCTTACCAGTAAAAGTAGGTGACACTGTTGACCAGTTAAGAATTCAACAAGCCATTAAAAGCTTGTATGCATCGACTAACTTTGAAAATGTCTCCGTGAGCCGAGATGGCGGCGTATTAGTGGTGAAAGTCACTGAACGTCCTACCATCAGTGCCGTGACATTTGATGGCAACAAAGACATTAAAGACGAACAGTTACAGGAAAGTCTGGACGGTTCTGGCGTTAAAGTCGGTGAGTCGCTCGATCGCACTATGTTGACCGGTATTGAAAAGGGTCTGCAGGATTTCTACTACGGCGTGGGTAAATACGGCGCTAAAGTGGAAGCTCAAGTGATCAACTTGCCCCGTAACCGGGTTGAGCTGAAATTTAAGTTCACCGAAGGTTTAGCGGCCGAAATCCGCCAAATTAACGTGGTCGGTAATCATGAGTTCACCGATGCTGAGTTGATTGGCATGTTGGAACTTAAAGATTATGTGGCTTGGTGGGATCTGTTTGGCGAACGCCGTTATCAGAAGCAAAAGCTGCAGGCCGATCTCGAGACCATCAAAACCTATTATCACAATAAAGGTTATATCCGCTTTGAAGTCACCTCGACTCAAGTGGCGATGACGCCTGACCGTAAAGGTTTATATATCACCATCAACGTAGATGAAGGTGAGAAGTATAAAGTTAAAGAAGTAAACCTGACGGGTGATTTGATGGGCCGTGAAGAGTTGATGAAATCAATTCTGCCAATCAAAGCGGGTGATATGTACAACGGCGGCGATGTGACTTTCACCGAAGAAATGTACAGCAAATATTTAGGCCGCTTCGGTTATGCCTACCCAGAAGTGAAAACGTACCCAGAAATTGATGATAAGACCAAAGAAGTCACCTTAAACATCAATGTTAAACCGGGTAAACGTGTTTACGTTCGTGCGATTAACTTCACTGGTAACACAGTGACCAAAGATGAAGTGATGCGCCGTGAACTGCGTCAGATGGAAGGGGCTTGGTTAAACTCAGCACAAGTTGAGCAATCTAAAGCGCGTCTTAACCGTTTAGGCTTCTTCGAAACCGTTGACACTGAAACCATTCAAGTGCCTGGTACCGATGATTTAGTCGATGTCGCAGTGAAAGTGAAAGAACAGCCGTCGGGCTCATTCAACGCTGGCGTAGGTTATGGTACTGAATCAGGCCTGA
Organism: Shewanella sp. SP1S2-4; assembly: GCF_031932075.1. Taxonomy (NCBI): domain Bacteria; kingdom Pseudomonadati; phylum Pseudomonadota; class Gammaproteobacteria; order Alteromonadales; family Shewanellaceae; genus Shewanella; species Shewanella sp. SP1S2-4. Next base: position 102,868 of record NZ_JAUOET010000001.1, on the reverse strand, counting down.
GCTTGCAGTTTGGGGTGCAGCAAAATAACTTCTTAGGTACGGGTAACCAAGCTGGTGTGAGTTTGAGCACCAACAAGTACTCTAAGAACGTTAACTTATCCTATACCGATCCGTATTGGACGAAGGATGGCGTGAGTTTAGGGGGGAGCGTTTATTGGAGTGAGTTTGACGCCAATGAAGCGAACTTAGAACGTTATAAAAACAGTTCTTACGGTGTGGCATTGAACTCGGGTTTCCCGATCAATGAATACAACCGTATCAACGGTGGCATCGGCTATCGTCATAACACGATTTCTGAAATCTCCGCCTACGAGCAAGCGCGTCGTTTCTATAACATCTATCGTGATAACGATCCAAATGCGGACTTAAGTTTCGATAACTTTGAATTGAGTCTGGGTTGGTATCGTAGCACCTTGAACCGTGGCACTTTCCCTACAGACGGCTCGTCTCAGCGTTTGAACGGTAAAATGACTTCGCCAGGGTCTGATTTACAGTACTTTAAGACAGACTTTGACACTAACTTCTATTTCCCTATCAACCGTAGTCAGAGCTTCGTGCTTTTGGCCCGTGGTCGATTAGGTTATGGCAACGGTTATGGTCAGTTTAACGATAACGATCAAATTCTGCCTTTCTGGGAAAACTATTACTCGGGTGGTAGTAGCTCTCTACGTGGCTTTAAGTCAAACTCGGTCGGTCCTCGCTCCTTCTATATGTATAGTGGCAGCGAACCTTGCTTCGATCCATCCGGCGATGGCTGTAACTTCCCTCAGCCGGATCCTGATAGTATCCAAGTGAGTTCTGGTCGCTCAATCGGTGGTAATGCCCTTGCGACAGCGAGCATGGAGTTGATTGTCCCAACACCATTCTTGGATGAGGCTTACACGAATTCAGTACGTACGAGTTTCTTCGTTGATGCGGGTAACGTCTGGGATACTGAGTTTGACTACGATTTTTATAAAAATAGCTTGCCAGCAGACGAGTTTGCTAAGTTACAGGACTACAGTGATCCAGCACGCCTGCGCGCCTCTTGGGGCTTAAGTGTGCAGTGGTTATCACCTATGGGTCCTATGGTGTTTAGCTTAGCGTGGCCGATTAAAGAATACGAAGGCGACCAAACAGAGATATTCTCTTTCAATATTGGCAAAACTTTTTAAAAGGCATACACTCGGCAAGTTTTGCTGACTATAACAAGGTAACAAGGAGTTTATTTTGAACAAGATGGTAAATCGCGCGCTGATGACGTTAGTTTTGTTAGGCGCGCCGTTAATGGCACATGCTGAGAAAATTGCCGTAGTGGATATGGGCGCTGTGTTCGAACAGCTGCCACAACGTGAACAGATCTCTCAATCTCTGAAGAAAGAGTTTGGCGATCGCATGGCTGATGTCCAAAAAATGCAAGAAGAAATGCGCTCTCTAATGGAGAAGCAGCAACGTGACGGTGCGTTAATGAACGATGCACAAAAAACGGAACTGGTTCGTAAAATGGAATCGCTAAAATCTGAATATCAGTTAAAAGGCAAAGCATTGGATGAAGACTTACGTCGTCGCCAAGGTGAAGAGCAAAATAAACTGTTAGTTAAAGTGCAAAAAGCCATCAATACTATCGCTGAAAAAGACCAATATGATTTGGTATTGCAACGTGGTGCAGTCATTTATGTTAAGCCTAACGCTGACATCAGTGGCAAAGTGGTTGAAGCCTTAAGCAAAGGCAAGTAATAGATGAATAGTGTGACTTTAAAAGAGCTAGGCCTGTTATTAGACGGTGATATCCAAGGCGACGAAACGCTAGTTATTAATAGTGTGGCGACCTTAGAACATGCCAAAGCGGGTCAAATCTCTTTTTTAGCCAACAGTAAATATCGCTCTCAGCTTGAGGAAACTCAAGCGAGTGCGGTGTTATTGTCAGCTAAAGATGCGCAGGATTATAAAGGTACTGCGTTAATTGTAAAAGATCCTTACGTTGGTTTCGCCCGCGTTGCCCAGTACTTGGACACTACGCCTAAAGCGGCGGTGGGTATCCATCCTTCGGCTCAAATAGACGCTTCTGCCCATATAGGTGAAGGTGTTGCGATTGGGGCGAATGCGGTTATTGGTGCGAACGTTATTTTAGGTGAAGATGTCCAGATAGGTGCCGGTGTTGTGCTCGGACAAGATGTGATTATTGGCTCAAAAACGCGTTTATGGGCTAATGTCACTGTCTATCACGATGTGCATTTGGGGCAAAATTGTATTATCCATTCGGGTGCCGTATTAGGCTCAGATGGTTTTGGTTATGCCAATGAACGCGGTCAGTGGATTAAAATCCCACAAACGGGCGGCGTTCGTATCGGCGATCGGGTTGAGATAGGTGCGAATTCAACGGTAGATCGCGGTGCATTAGGCCATACCGAGATCCACGATGGGGTGATTATCGATAACCAAGTACAAATTGCCCATAACGATATTATCGGTGAAAATACCGCAATCGCTGGTAGTACGACTATCGCTGGCAGTGTGACTATTGGTAAATATTGCATTATTGGCGGTAGTTGTGCCATCGCAGGTCATTTGAGCATTGCCGATGGTGTGCATGTGTCTGGTGCTACCAATATTACCACTAATATGCGTGAGCCCGGTTTATACTCTTCTGCCACAGTGGCAATGGACAATAAACTTTGGCGTAAAAATACAGTTCGTTTCCGTCAGTTAGATGAACTGTTCCAGCGTGTTAAAACGTTGGAAAAAAATTTAAAAACACCAGATTAATTGCTCCAAGGCAATTTGAGGAACTCGGTTCGTGTCTAATCAAATGAACACTATGGATATTAAAGAAATACTTAAATATCTACCCCATAGATATCCATTCCTATTGATCGATCGTGTGCTTGATTACACTCCTGGTGTTAGTCTGCAGGCGATCAAAAACGTTTCAATAAATGAGCCATTTTTTCAGGGACATTTCCCGGTTCAGCCTGTAATGCCAGGCGTGCTTATTTTAGAAGCCATGGCGCAGGCAACTGGCCTGTTAGCCTTCAAAACCATGAGCAGTGATGTGCCACCTCCAGGGGTGTTGTATTACTTTGCTGGTATCGACAATGCGCGTTTTAGACGTGTCGTTGAGCCAGGAGATCAAATCCATTTTGATGTCAAAATGATTAAAGAGCGCCGCGGGATTGGCGTCTTCTACGGTGAGGCCAAAGTGGATGGTGAAGTGGTTTGTTCCGCTGAAATCATGTGTGCCCGCAGAGAGATTAGTCAGTGATAGATACATTAGCGTTTGTGCATCCCGATGCAAAAATTGGCAATAACGTCACTATTGGCCCTTGGACCTATATCGGTGCAGGCGTTGAAATTGGCGATGATTGTTGGTTGAGTTCCCATGTGGTTGTTAAAGGCCCAACGATTATCGGCAAAGGTAATCGTATTTTTCAGTTCGCCTCAGTAGGCGAAGAGTGCCAAGACAAAAAGTATGCTGGCGAACCCACACGATTGATCATTGGTGACAATAACGTCATCCGTGAGCACGTGACGATTCACCGTGGTACAGTTCAAGATAACAGTGAAACCCGTATTGGGTCGAATAACCTGTTTATGAACTATGTGCATATCGCCCATGACTGTGTGGTCGGCGATAATGTGATCATGGCGAATAACGCTTCTATCGCGGGTCACGTACACGTGGGTGATTGGGCGATTTTAGGTGGTATGACTGGTGTTCACCAATTTGTGCATATCGGTGCCCATGCGTTTACTGCAGGGTGTTCTTTGGTGCTGCAGGATGTGCCTCCCTTTGTGATGGCGGCGGGTCAGCCGACGATACCGCGCGGTTTAAACAGCGAAGGCATGAAACGTCGTGGTTTTTCTAAAGAAAGCCAGCTGGCGGTGCGTCGTGCTTATAAAACCTTATATCGCAGCAGCTTAACAGTTGACGAAGCGATGGAAGCCCTAGCAGAAGATGCGCAGAGCGATGAGCAAGTGAAATTGTTCCTTGAATTTGTAAAGTCATCGAGTCGCGGCATTATTCGCTAACTTGATGACCACACGACAACAAAAGGGCATTTTTATGCCCTTTTGTATTATTGGCTTAAGCCAATTGGGTGGTTAGACGTTGTCGTTAGTAATGTCCTTGTGCATTCAACCATCAATGAGCTTAATCATTAATTTACAGCAGTATGGCTTGGCATGATGCGTTTTAGCTGTTGTTCGCCCCGTCATCCAATGTCATTCATTCATGAGACATGATTGGTTTATGAGCAATAAAACTCCATTAGTGTTTGCCATGGTTGCCGGAGAACTCTCGGGCGATATTTTAGGCGCAGGTTTAATGGCGGCGCTGCAAAAGACTCATCCCGATGCGCATTTTGTCGGTATCGGTGGTCCCCGCATGGAAGCCCTTGGCTTTAAATCCCTGTTTGCGATGGAAGAACTCGCCGTGATGGGAATTGTTGAAGTGCTATCCCGTTTGCCTCGTTTATTAACAGTACGTGCCTCCCTGATTAAAGAGATTACCGCGCTTAAGCCCGATTGTTTTATTGGCATTGATGCACCGGACTTTAATATTGGCCTCGAGCTTAAACTCAAAGCGCGCGGCATTAAGACGGTCCATTATGTGAGTCCGTCCGTGTGGGCGTGGCGTCCAAAACGGATATTCAAAATCGCCAAGGCTACTCATATGGTGCTATCGCTGTTGCCCTTTGAGAAAGCCTTTTACGATCAGCATCAGGTGCCTTGTACCTTTGTGGGTCATACCTTGGCTGACGATATTCCTTTCCAAAGTGATAAAGCTGCAGCCCGTGCCTTGCTTGGATTAGATGCCGATGCAGAATACTTAGCGATTCTGCCCGGTTCCCGTGGTGGAGAGCTAAAGCAACTGGCTGAGCCTTTTGTGAAGGCGGCTTTACTGATTAAACAGAACTTCCCTGATATACGTTTTGTGACGCCGCTGGTGAATCAAAAACGCCGTGACCAATTTGAGCAAGCACTGAAGGATTTTGCGCCTGATCTTGAAATCCACATGATTGAAGGCCAGTCCCGTGAAGTGATGGCAGCGGCCGATGGTATTTTATTGGCCTCTGGCACTGCGACGTTAGAAGCCATGTTAGTCAAGCGTCCTATGGTGGTGGCTTATCGCGTGAGCCCGATAACCTATCGCATTGCTAAGCGCATGATGCAGGTCGAGCGTTTCTCGTTACCGAATTTGCTTGCTGGAAAAGATCTCGTCCCAGAACTTATCCAAGAAGATTGCACCCCAGAGAAAATTGCGGCGGCCGTGACCCTTGAACTCAATCGCGATTTTGCGCCGCTCAAAGCCGAGTTTGAAGCACTACACCAAGTATTACGTCGTGATGCGAGCTTAAAAGCTGCAGAAGCGGTAATGGCGCTGGTTGAGCCTAAACACACTCAGGCTAAATCGCCGGAGGCTAATTAGTGGCAACCTATAAAAGTTTAACTGAAGCCGATTTGCTCGCCTTTTCAACCGGTTTGATTGCTGGTGTGGATGAAGTTGGCCGCGGCCCCTTAGTCGGCGATGTGGTCACTGCCGCTGTGATTTTAGATCCAAACAAGCCCATCAGTGGTCTGAATGATTCTAAAAAACTCACTGAGAAACGCCGCGAAGCCCTGTTCGATGAGATTTGTGATAAAGCGTTGTGTTATCACGTTGGCCGTGCAAGTCCAGTTGAAATCGATGAGCTGAATATTCTGCACGCCACTATGTTGGCGATGCAGCGCGCGGTTGCTGGACTTAAGATTGCGCCTGCGTTGGTGTTAGTCGATGGCAATTGTAGCCCCATCTTTGTTGCCCATAATGGCGCAGAGCTTACCAGTCACAGCATCATTAAAGGTGATGGTTTAATTGCCAGTATTAGTGCTGCATCGATTATCGCCAAAGTGACGCGGGATCGCGAGATGGACGTGCTCGATGCCGCTTATCCGCAATACGGTTTTGCTCAGCATAAAGGCTATCCAACAAAGGCACACTTTGCGGCTATCGCCGAACATGGGGTATTTGACCAGTATCGTAAAAGTTTCAAACCCGTCAAAGCATTACTGGGACTGTGAGCGCTGATTTTTAGCATTTGACCCAAACAAGCCGAAATAGGTATCTTGAGGTTGTTTGGGTATATAGTTGCCGTTATCCTGCAAAGTCACTGGCTCTGGCTGCGTGACTTTGTTAGTCTGCTTTCTAGTTATTGTTAACCTGCTATTCAAAGATAATCCTAATTATGTCCGATCCTCGTTTTGTGCATCTTCGTGTCCACAGTGACTTCTCTATGACCGATGGCGTGGCCAAGGTCAAGCCTATTTTGGCGCAGGTGGAAGCGCAGGGAATGGCCGCGGTCGCCTTGACTGACCAAAATAACTTTTGTGGTTTGGTGAAGTTTTACAGTGGTTGCCATGGTGCGGGGATCAAGCCGATTATTGGTGCCGATTTTTGGATGCAAGTGCCTGGATTTGACGGTGAATTATGTGCCTTAACCATCATTGCGATGAACAATGTCGGTTATCAGAATCTGACCCAAATCATCAGCCAAGCCTATTTGCGTGGCCAAGTGGCCGGCCGTGTAGTGATAGACCAAGAGTGGTTACTCACTTATAACGAAGGCATTTTGCTGTTATCGGGCGCCAAAGAAGGCGATCTGGGTAAGGCACTGCTCAAGGGCAATGGCACACAAGTCGAATCTTTATGCGACTTTTATCAGACCCATTTCACTGACCGTTATTTCCTCGAACTTATCCGCACAGGTCGACCCGATGAAGAGCGTTATCTGCATATGGCGGTGGCCTTAGCGCAGGAGAAGGGCATCCCTGTGGTGGCTACTAATCAGGTGGTGTTTCTTAAACCCGAAGATTTTGATGCCCACGAAATTCGGGTGGCAATTCACGATGGCTTTACCCTTGCAGATCCTCGCCGACCTAAAAAATACAGTGAACAGCAGTATTTGCGTAGCGAAGAGGAAATGTGTGAACTATTCGCCGACATTCCTGCGGCGTTGTCGAACAGTGTCGAAATCGCTAAACGCTGTAATGTAACGATCCGTTTATACGAATATTTCTTGCCCAATTTCCCGACGGGCGATATGTCCATTGAAGACTTTCTGGTCGACTGTTCGAAGAAGGGTCTTGAAGAGCGGCTCGAGTTTTTGTTCCCTGATCCTGAGGTGCGCGCCGAGAAACGCGGCGAATACGATGAGCGCCTCGACATTGAACTTAAAGTGATCAACCAGATGGGGTTCCCAGGTTACTTCTTGATCGTAATGGAGTTCATTCAATGGGGTAAAGATAACGGTATTCCAGTCGGGCCTGGTCGTGGCTCGGGCGCGGGTTCACTCGTGGCCTATGCGCTTAAGATTACCGACTTAGACCCATTGGAATTTGACTTACTGTTCGAGCGATTCCTCAACCCTGAGCGGGTTTCTATGCCCGACTTTGACGTCGACTTTTGTATGGATAGACGTGATGAAGTGATCGACCATGTGGCCGAATTGTACGGCCGCGAAGCGGTATCGCAAATCATCACCTTCGGAACTATGGCGGCAAAAGCGGTTATTCGCGACGTTGGCCGCGTGCTGGGTCATCCCTATGGCTTCGTTGACCGAATTTCTAAACTTATTCCTCCAGAACCTGGGATGACGCTGGCGAAAGCCTTTGAAGTCGAGCCAGCACTGCAAGAATCCTATGATGCCGATGAAGACGTAAAAGATCTGATCGACATGTGTCGCAAGCTCGAGGGTGTGACGCGTAACGCGGGTAAACACGCGGGTGGTGTGGTGATTGCACCGACAAAAATTACCGATTTTGCGCCGCTCTATTGCGATGCTGAAGGTAAAAACCCAGTAACACAATTCGATAAAAATGACGTCGAAACCGCAGGTTTAGTTAAATTCGACTTTTTGGGTTTACGTACTTTGACAATCATCGACTGGGCACTGGAGATGGTGAACAAGGTCGAGGTCAAAAATGGTCGCCCACCTGTGCGTATCGAAGCGATTCCGTTAACGGATGCGGCATCTTTCCGCTTGTTGCAAAAATATGAAACCACGGCGGTATTCCAGTTGGAATCCCGCGGTATGAAGGATTTGATTAAACGTCTGCAGCCTGACTGTTTTGAAGACATGATCGCACTGGTGGCATTGTTCCGCCCTGGGCCTTTGCAATCGGGCATGGTAGATAACTTCATCGAGCGTAAGCATGGGCGCGAGGAAGTATCGTATCCCGATTCTCAGTACCAGCATGAATCCTTAAAAGAACTGTTATCACCGACCTACGGCATTATTCTGTATCAAGAGCAAGTGATGCAGATTGCACAGGTGTTATCGGGTTACACCCTTGGCGGCGCCGATATGCTCCGCCGTGCTATGGGTAAGAAAAAGCCCGAAGAGATGGCCAAGCAGCGCAGTATTTTTAAAGAAGGCGCAATCAATAACGGCGTCGACGGCGATTTGTCGATGAAGATCTTCGACTTAGTGGAAAAGTTTGCCGGCTACGGTTTTAACAAATCCCACTCAGCCGCTTATGCGCTGGTTTCCTATCAAACCTTATGGCTTAAAACCCATTTTCCTGCGCAGTTTATGGCGGCGGTAATGTCGGCCGATATGGATAACACAGATAAGATTGTGACCTTGGTCGATGAATGTGAGCGTATGGGCTTGCCGCTCATTCCTCCGGATGTGAACAAAGGCTTGTTCAAATTTACCGTTGATGATGATCTGCGCATTGTTTATGGCATTGGTGCCATTAAAGGTGTGGGTGAAGGCCCAGTTGAATCGATTTTAGAGGCGCGTAAGGATGGCCCCTTCGTGGATCTATTCGATTTTTGCGCCCGTATCGATTTGAAAAAGCTCAATAAGCGCGTGATTGAAAAGCTTATCTGCGCGGGGGCACTCGATACTCTTGGACCGCATCGTGCGTCTATGATGGCAACCTTGCCCGAAGCGATTCGCGCCGCCGATCAACACGCTAAAGCTGAGGCGATTGGTCAACACGATATGTTTGGTTTGCTCAACAGTGAACCCGAAGACAGTAAGCAGCAGTTTGTTGAATGTACCCCTTGGCCGGATAAAATTTGGCTCGAAGGCGAGCGTGAAACCTTAGGCTTGTATTTGACCGGTCATCCGATCAATCAATATTTAAAAGAGCTTAAACATTACACTTCTGGCCGTTTGAAAGATGTGCATCCGACCGAGCGCGGTAAAACCGCTAAGGCTGCGGGATTAGTGGTGGCAACACGCGTGATGTTGACTAAGCGCGGCTCGAAAATGGGCCTGTTGACGCTTGATGATAAGAGCGCGCGTCTTGAAATCATGTTGTTTACCGAAGCCTTTGAAAAGTTTAATCATCTGCTGGAGAAAGACCGCATCCTCATTTGTGAAGGTGAGGTGAGTTATGATGATTTTGCCGGCGGTAACCGTATGACGGCGCGTAACATCATAGATATCAGTGAGGCGCGCAGCCACTTTGCCAAAGCGCTGGAAATTGATATGGATGGCAGCGAGTTAACACCATCGGCGTTAGACACTTTCGAGCAAGCCCTAAGCCCGTGGCGTAACGGTGCTGTGCCTGTGGTGATCAATTACACTCAAGCTCAAGCCAAAGGTCAGTTTAGGTTAGCCGATGCTTGGCGAGTGAATCCGACCGATGACTTGATGCTCTCGCTCGAATCGCTCCTCGGGCCAAACAAGGTGAGAATTTTATTCTAATGTTGGCGAATGTCTTAGGTGTAAACAGATGAAGTTAACTTATGTCGGCTAAGCGTGACGAAGCGTTGACTGCTGGCGATCTCAGCGCGCATATCTGTGATTTTTTGGCAGCGCAATCCTTAGCGCCTGACAGCAAGTTAGTGCTGGCTTACAGTGGCGGAGTTGATTCCGAAGTCTTGGCCTTTGGTTTAAGCCAGTTTGCACGGCAACATCCGGAGTTTAATTATCAGCTAGTGTATGTACACCATGGCCTAAGCGATAACGCTGAGGCTTGGGCACTGCATTGCCTTGAGCGGGGCCTGTATTACGATCTGCCCGTGACGGTTGAGCGAGTCACGGTTAATCGTGGGCCAAGATTGAGCCTTGAAGCCGAAGCGCGCAAAGCGCGTTATCTGGCGATTGAGCGGCATTTAAGTGCCAATGATGTGTTGCTGACGGCTCACCATGAAGACGATCAGCTTGAGACTATCTTACTGGCACTCAAGCGGGGTCAGGGGCCTAAAGGGCTGGCGGCCATGGGACAAGTGCAAGCATTAGCACATGGCAGACAACTGCGGCCGTTATTGGATATCAGCCGTGAGCAGATTGAAGCCTACGCAAAACAGCAAGGCTTAGTGCATATCGAAGATGAAAGTAATCAAGACGATAAGTTCGATCGTAATTTTTTACGTTTAGAAATCATTCCCCGTTTAAAAGCGCGCTGGCCGAGTATTGCGACAACTGCGAGTCGCAGCGCGGCATTGTGCGCCGAGCAACAGGCAACGTTGGATTTACAGGTGAGTGAACGTTTGCCTTTATGGTTAACCCAAGCGCCTTACCATACTCAAAGTGTATTTAAGCTCGAGGGTTTTGTTGAGCAGTCAGCCGACTGGCAAGCGTTACTCTTGCGGGGATTTATCGAATCCCAAGGTTTTGCCTTGCCCTCAAAGGTGCAGCTTAATCAGATCATCACTCAGCTGTTAACCGCGAAAGATGATGCCAAAGTGCATATTCGAGTGGGTGAGTGTGAAATCCGCCGCTTTGCTAATCAAGTGTATTTATTTAAGTATCAAGCTCGCATGCGTCATGTTAAGCCTGCGAGTTGGACACTTCCTTCGCAGCTCCTCATCCCTTTAGTGCGGGGTGATGTTACGCAATTAGACGTGACTCAATCAGATGTTACTCAATTGGATGTGACTCAATTAGACGTGAAACCTGCGGGTGTTACTTGTGGTGAGCCGATACGTCTCAGTGCCTCTAGACAAGGGCCTAGAGCTCGCTTTCCTCGGCCAGATGAAGTGGTGAGTGTGCGTTATCAACTTGCGGGGCAATATCGCTGCCACCCGCATTCTCGGGGTAAGGGGCGAGAATTAAAGAAACTATGGCAAGAGTTTGGCGTGCCGCCTTGGGTACGCGAAAAGGTTGGTTTCGTGTTCTATAACGAACAACTGGTGATGGCGATTGGGCTGTGGGTTGAAAAAAGCTTTATTCTTGAGTCGAATAGACTAGGTTTACAGGTCTCTCAAATTTCTATTTAAGTGCTTGTTTAAGCGTTTTATAAGTGGCTGTTGGCGAAGCAAGGGGTTTGGGTTGGGAGTTGTCGCTGGAGTTTTTGTGAGTCGTTGCGGCGTTATTCTTTTTAAGTAGGAAAGCAGTAAAGTAAGAGAGTAGGTCGCAGCACGTCAGTTTGATTCGAATCTTCCTTGAGATCTACCTTAAGATAGTAATCTTCCTTTTGTTTTGAACCTTCACAGATTACGCGCTGCGAGTTTGTTATCGCATTTCATTTGGCATCCTTGCGCGTCTAAACTAATTGATTTTGGCTGAGTTTATAGCAGTTACGTCCCGCGGCTTTGGCTTGATAAAGCGCCTTATCGGCAAGTTCATAAAGTTGTTCGGCTTCAATGGTATCGTGTGATTCTGCCACACCTAAGCTACAGCTCACCCCAAATTGAGTGAAACTAGTGTGCAGATTGATGGCCGAGACAATCCGTTCGCACAATAGGCCTGCCGCATGAATATTACCTTGGACAATAATCACGAATTCGTCACCACCGATACGGAAGGCTTGATCCGTATTACGTATGGTTGCACGAATGATGTCGCCAAATTCCTTCAGAATATAATCACCGCATTTATGGCCGAATTTATCATTTAGCTGTTTAAAGTTATCTAAATCGAGCACTATGAGTGCAACAGAACCTTGTTTTCTATGGGCTCTGGCGGTCGCATTGTTGATGCTTTGACTGTAGTAATGACGATTACCTAAGCCAGTGAGCGAGTCAAACATGGCCTGCATCGACATTTCTTGATATTGCATCGCATTTAATAACGGTTGCAATAACAGCGGTTCAATATCCTGTAAGTTTGAGGCTTGTGATGGTGTTAGTGGCGTCAATAACTGGTATTGGATCGTCAGCGGCAAACCTGCACATATCAGCTGTCGTTTGACGCTGATACCATAACGTTTGCCCCAGCTGAATTTATGTTCGCCATAACTTAAGCGCACACCTTGGATCGGCAAGTGTTGTCCCAGCACTTTGCCATAGCAGGCAAAGACTGTCCTTGGATCTAAACTGGCGTGCAGTTGTTGGATCACTTGTACTAAGTCCAATGGATTATCATTGGGACTATAATGTTCTGTTTGATAGCGATATTCGTCGGGATACAGCTCGGTCGCTAGGCCAAAGTCCATAATCATCACTCCAGCAAATGTTAGTGCGATACATCTCTTACCTAGTCTAAGCAAATACCGTGCCGCAATATTTGTTAATAAAATTTGTCTTTGTTAGTCATTCAGTTAAGCTTAAAACTCAGCGTTAGTTTTTTTGACACGTCAGCATTTTGACAGGAGTCATAGCCCCAATGGAACATAGCTTTTTAATCCAAGTACTACTTATGTTAGTGATTGCCATTGTGGCCATTGCTGTGCTGCGTCGTTTGGGGTTAGCTGCAATTCTGGCTTATCTACTCACTGGTGTTGTGAGTGGACCAAGCGGTTTTCACTGGTTTACCCAGCATCAAATGCAATCCGTCGCCGAACTTGGGGTTGTGCTGCTGATGTTTACCTTAGGCTTGGAGTTCTCTGTGCCGCGGCTATGGGCTATGCGCCGCACTGTATTTGGCTTAGGCAGTGCGCAGGTGGTGATAACGACTCTGTTGACTATGGGTGTAGCCCTATTATGTGGTCTTAACTGGGTAGAAGCCTTGGTTATCGGTGCCGCTATCGCTTTATCATCCACAGCCATAGTCCTTAAATTACTCAATGAACAGGGATGGCTGAGGCGCCGTCACGGTGAGCTCTCTGTCAGTGTCTTATTGTTCCAGGATTTAGCGGTTGTGCCGCTGTTGATCTTATTGCCATTACTGGCCAATGGTGGCGAACCTTTGATCGTTGCGGATATCGCCTTTGCTTTGCTGAAAGGTATTTTGGCTTTTTCCCTCTTAATGGCTTTCGGTAAATGGGCACTGCCGCGGATTTTTGACGAAGTTGCCCGCTCCCGCTCTAACGAACTGTTCGTGTTATCAACGCTGGTGGTGGCCTTAGTCACTGGCGCGTTCACCCAATGGCTGGGACTATCCATGGCGCTGGGGGCATTTATGGCGGGTATGCTGCTGGGAGAAAGCCAGTACCGCCGCCAACTTGAGGCCGATATCCGGCCTTTTCGTGATCTATTGATGGGGCTGTTTTTCATCTCCATAGGCATGATGCTGGACTTTACCTTAGTGATGCGTTTTTGGTGGCAGATATTGCTGATTTTAGTGGCAGTTGTACTCGGTAAGGCGCTGATCATTCATGGCATTTTAAGATTAGTAGGCGAGCCTTTTCGAATTTCGATGAGTACGGCCATGAGCCTAGCCCAAGTGGGCGAGTTCAGTTTTGTGGTGTTGGCTTTAGCGGTTAATTATCAACTTTTAGATAATGAAATCAGTACCATGTTGGTCATGGTCGCCGTGCTTTCCATGTCGATCGCACCTTGGTTAGTTCGCCATAGCGTAGACATTGCTAAGTGGGTGTTGGGGATCCGGCAGGCAAAACACGTGGATGAAGTCGTACCACTTTTAATGGATGAGCAAGAGCTGGTGATGATTTTCGGTTATGGCCGAGTAGGGCAGACCATAGCGCGATTTTTGAAAACTGAAGCTGTACCTTATCTGGTCATGGATCTCGATCCGACTCGTGTCTCTGAAGCGCGTCGTGCCGGCGAACCTATTTACTTCGGGGATGTGTGTAAACGGGCGATGTTAAAACAAATTGGCGTTAAGCAGGCCAAGATGATCGTCATCACTTTTTGTGAGTCGCGCAGTTTGGAAGAAGTTCTACCCTTATGTAAGTTATTGGCGCCAGAAGCTAAAATTTTAGTCAGAACTAAAGACGACAGTGATTTAGACTTACTGAAAAAAGCCGGTGCTAATCAAGTGATCCCAGAATCTTTGGAAGGCAGCCTGATGTTAGTGTCACAGGTGTTACATCAATGTGGTGTGCCTCTGGCGCGCATTTTAAAACGCTTAGAGTCAGAGCGGCGCAATCATTATCAATTTTTACATGGTTTTTTTTCCGGTACTGAAACCGACTTCACCTTAGAGTCATTGCATGCGGTGGCGTTACCGCGTGGTGCAGATGCGATTGGTAAAACCGTTGCCGATATTATGTGGGAAACCTTAAGAGTTGAGTTAAGGGCGATTCGTCGCAATGGCGCCGAAGTGGAACATCCTGAGCAGGACTGGGTTTTTCGTGCAGGGGATATCTTACTGATAGTGGGTAAACCACGACGACTTGAGAAAGCTGAGGCTAAGCTCCTACATGGCTAAAGGCCTGAGGTTCACTCTTTTGAGATGGATGAAAATGCAGATATAAAAATGCCGACATAGTGTCGGCATTTTTGTCTGGAACTTGTTAACTTAAATTAGACAAAGTCTAATTACAGAATAACTACGTTCGCAGCTTGAGGACCTTTTTGGCCTTGTTCGATGTCAAAAGAAACCTTTTGACCTTCAGCAAGAGTTTTAAAGCCTTCTGAAACGATTGCGCGGAAATGAACGAATGCGTCAGCGCCACCATTGTCAGGAGAAATAAAACCAAAACCTTTATCTTCGTTAAACCATTTAACTACACCAGTAGTTTTAGACATGAATGTCTCCAAAATTTTCAAACAAATAATTCGCAATTATGCGGGATGTTAGCCAGAAATAGAATTATTTACATTGATGATAAGTTATGAGTGGAAAGCTTCATGACAGCAAAAAATATTACAGGCGTAGCGAAGGTTTTCAAATACATAATATTGCTTATAAATAGGTCTGAATCACAGGCCGGAGTGCAGATTAACACACTCTAGGGGTTTGTATAGCTTTATTTTGAAATACCTTTCATCTATAGAGAGGATTATGGAAAGATATTGGGAAGGGCGAGGCTTTATAACTGTTTATATTCAAATGGATACGAAGCTAGTTTGAAAGTTATCGAGCATAAAAAATATTTTGTCTGTTTGTCGCGACTTAGTGACAGTTTACCTATTAGGTGTCTGTGGAGTGTGGGAGGCGACCTGTATGCCAGAGAAAGGATTCAGTCACGCTTAGTTACGTTATTAAATTGTTGCCTATTTGTGTTGATGATATTCTCGTCAGCAAAATAACAGCGTGCTTGAGCTTTAGATTCAGTGCGATAACTGTAGACCCAATATAATAAGAATGGAGAATGACGTTGAAAACAGTACTGAAACGGATTGGACTCGGCAGCTTAGTCTTAGTGCTGTTATTAGTGGCGCTGGCCGCCCATGAATGGTTTGCGAAAAAACCGTTTTTCTTTCGCGCGTTCTTAGATCGAAGTGTGGTCAAGATGGCTTTCGAAAGCCCTGAGACCTTAACCTCATTGGGTTTCTTAGAATCGGTAGGGATTACAGGCCATAACGCCGAGTTGGATGATGATAGTCCAGAGGCGATGGATAAGACTTTCGCGCAAGTGCGAGATCTGCGTGAAACCTTATTGAGCTATTCCGATGCGGATTTAGATGAAAATCAACGTATCTCCAAGGATATTGCCTTATATCTTGCCGATTTCGCATTGGTCTCTGAGCCGTATCGTTACCATAACTATCCGCTGAATCAGTTGTTTGGTGTGCAAAACGGGTATCCCAGCTTTATGCAGGCGCAGCACCAAGTCCATTCTGTTGGCGATGCTGAAAACTATCTGTCGCGTTTACAAAAGGTGAAACTTAAGTTTGCGCAAACTCTCGAAGGCTTAAAAATCCGTGAAGCTAAAGGGATTATTCCACCTAAGTTTGTGATTGAGCGAGTACTGACCGAGATGAATGATTTTGTCGCGACGCCGATTCAAGACAATATCCTATACAGTTCATTCAAAACCAAATTAGCTGACACGGATATCAGTGCCGATGAACAAGCACGGTTATTGGCCGCCGCCGAAGCGGACATTAAAGGTTACGTGCATCCAGCGTATCAATTATTTATCGACTACTTTACCCAGTTACAAGCCAAAGCTGGGACGGATGATGGTTATTGGGCGCTGCCAAATGGCGACCTTGCCTATGAGCAATTGCTGAAGTTCTTTACGACCACTAATTACACAGCTGACGAAATCCATGCTAAAGGGCTGGCTGAGGTGGATCGCATTCAGAGCGAGATCATGACTATCTTAGCCGCTGAAGGTTACGATGTGAGCCAAGGTTTCTCGGTCGCGATTGAAGCATTAGCTGCCGATCCTAAGTTTTACTACGAAGATAGCGATGCGGGTAGAGCGCAAATTCTGGTTGATTATCAGCATATTCTTGATGAAGTGAATGCGGGACTCGGTGATGCCTTCCGTATTCGACCTGAAGCGGGCATGGAAGTAGTACGAATCCCTGAATTTAAAGAAAAAACAGCACCGGGTGCCTATTATCAGCAGCCCGCGATTGACGGCAGTCGTCCGGGGCGTTTCTATGCCAATTTATATGACATCAAGGCCACGCCTAAATACGGTATGCGCACTTTAGCCTATCACGAGGGGATCCCTGGGCATCATTTTCAAATCGCAGTGGCGATGGAGTTAGAAGGTATGCCGCTTATTCGTAAGATGGCGCCTTTTACGGCGTACATTGAAGGTTGGGCTTTATATAGCGAACGTTTGGCGTGGGAGCTTGGTTTTCAAAAGGATCCCTTTGATAATATCGGTCGTTTGCAGGCAGAGTTGTTCCGCGCTGTGCGTCTAGTGGTAGATACGGGCATTCACCATAGCCGTTGGACTCGCGAGCAAGCGATCGACTATATGAAGAAAAACACTGGCATGTCCGATCGTGATGTCACGGCTGAGATTGAGCGTTATATCGTTATGCCAGGCCAAGCGACGGCCTATAAAGTCGGCATGATGAAAATTCTCGAACTGCGCGAAAAAGCCAAGTCGGCCCTAGGGGATAAGTTCGATCTCAGAGACTTCCATGATGTGGTGCTGAAAAATGGCGCCGTGCCCTTGGATATCTTAGAAACACTGGTCGATCGCTACATTGCTGATAAAAACAATGCTGAGGCTAAAGCTAAAGTTTAGCCCTTGGTTGCAACCGTTAACGCTTAGTGATTAATGCAACACTAACACCTGATTTATCAATGGCTTTATGCGGGTTTAAATCCATCCCCTGTCTGCGAATAAGTATGTTCTATTAATTTTGCAGGCAGGGTGGGTTTATCGATAGAGGCTATCATTCTGGCTTTCGGCCAAGGCTTTCAATACAATCCCACACAACTCATTGATAAATGTCGCTCGGCAATGGCTTGCTATTGTTAGGTATCGATATTTTTAGTTTCAAGGTTTTTACATGAATCGCTTGTCCCCCCAAGATCCTATCCAATTGACTCGCACCACGATTGAGTCATTATTCACGCCGCCAACCTTAATGCGCGCCCGTGATTATGTGATGAAAGGACGGGTCTTGAGCGCCAAAGCGAATGCCGATTTTCGTCATATTGAAGGTCGCGTCATGGGTACGGAATCCCAGCCCTATCGTCAAGATATTCGCCTCGTGAGTGTTAACCATAAGTTGATCATGAATGGCTTCTGTTCATGCCCCGCCACTGGGCATTGCAAGCATATTGCCGCCGTGCTTTACAGTTTACTAAGTGATAGAACCGTTGAAGATCAACGTATTGCCCAGTGGTTACATCTGCTAGACGAAAGTGATGATCTCACGGTTTCAAATGTCGATTTACTCTATGACGATCGCGTGCTGTACGTATTATCTAAAGATGATAACGGCGTTTACCTTGAGCTCAGAAAAGGTAAGCTGGCGAAGAAGGGCGGCTATAACAAAGGCTCGAAAATCGCATTATCCGACGTACAATATTACATGCCCGCTTGGATTGGTGCCGAAGACGTACTCATCATCAATCTCATTATGTCGACTCGTCGTCACGGTGCCTCGCGTCTGTATCTTAAAGCTCAGTTAGGCGCTATGGCGCTGGAAAAAATGCTCGTCACTGAACGGTGTTTTTGGGAAGAGAGCCGTTTAGCGCTTACCCGAGGTGAACCGTTAAAGCCAGAATTCATTTGGCTGGATAAGGATGCCGAACATAAACAGATGCAGTTAACGCTGCCCAATAAAGAAAATTGGGAGCTTATCCCCTGTGAGCCGCCGACTTATATCGATTTAGATTATTTTAAGATAGGCGCATTAGAGACAGAGATCAGCGTTGAAAAACTGTTGTTACTCAGCCAGATGCCGCCAGTGCCTAGCTCGCAGATTGAAATGGTGAGCCACAAACTGATTAAACACTTTTCGGCGAAAACCGTGCCTACGCCCGCTTCGATTGATTTTGTCGAGCTGCAAGTGCCGCTGCAAGTCAGGTTGACCTTAACCGCGCAGGAGTTACCTGAGTTTGCGATGGCGCAGCCACTGGTGTTGCTGGAGTTTATTTATCAAGACGTGGTGCTTGGCGGCCAATATCCCGATGAGCCCTTGTCCTTAGTTACCCATCAAGGCAAAACCTATCAAGTCGCGCGTCAACTCGATGCGGAAATGGATGCCATTAATCGTTTGATGACATTGGAACTGGTCGAACTGGCGCCTTCTTTTATCTCGAATAGCGGCAGTTATGCCAGTATTTGGGGGGTAGGGCCACTGCCAGAAACCATTGATGCTTGGTTGCACTTTATCCAACAGGAAATCCCAGCGCTAGAGGCCTTGGGCTACCAAGTGCATTTTGCCGACCATTTCAGCTTGAATGTTATCGATACTCCGCTGGCGATTGAACTGGATGATACCCAAGAGGGGTGGTTTTCTCTGTCACTGAATGCTGACATCGATGGTCAAATAGTGCCTATGCTGCCCTTAATTGCCACTTGGCTTAAGCAGTATGGTGAGCCCGCCGATGATGCAGAATTACTGCTGCCCAGCCCAAATGGCGATTGGTTAAAAGTCAAAGCTAGCGTGATTAAGCCGCTGATCAGCATTATTTTAGAGCTGTTTGACAGTCACAAAGGCAATAGCGTGTCTTTGCCTAAATACCGTGCCCACCTATTAAATGATTTTGCCGACAGTGATCTTCGCCTGCTTAATGGTGAACGGGTGCGCAGTTTAGCAACTAAACTTGAAAACTTTAACGGCGTGTTAGAGGTTGCAGTCCCAGACAACTTAAATGCTGAGTTACGTCAGTATCAACAGCAAGGGTTGAATTGGCTCTGTTTTTTAAAGGAATATCAGCTTGGCGGTATTTTAGCCGATGATATGGGGCTAGGGAAAACCATTCAAACCTTGGCCTTTTTACTCAAGCAGCAAGCGCTAAAACCCGTAGGGGCTAACCATGCTCCAAGCCTCATTATTTGCCCAACGAGCTTAGTGGGTAATTGGGCAAAAGAAGCCGCGAAATTTGCACCTTCGTTAAAGCTTGTCGTGATTCATGGCGCCTTGCGTAAGCCTTTGCTCGAGCGCTTAGGTGAGTTTGATATTGTGGTGACGACCTATCCGCTGATTGTGCGCGACAGTGACTATTACCAACGGCAGGTGTTTGAACATATCGTGCTCGATGAAGCGCAGCAGATTAAAAATGCGCAGGCGAAAGTGACTCAAGTGATTAAAGCTCTTAAAGCGCCGTTTAGATTGTGTCTGTCGGGTACGCCGCTTGAAAATCACTTAGGTGAACTTAAGTCCTTGATGGACTTTTGTTTGCCCGGACTACTCGGCACGAATGCCTTCTTTAACAAATCCTTTAGGCACAAAATTGAACGTTATGGCGATAGGGAACAAGCGCAAATCTTGAGTCAACGGATTGCGCCTTTTGTGCTGCGCCGAACCAAAGATGAAGTGGTCGGTGAATTACCCCCTAAAACCGAAATCTCCCAGAGCTTAGAGTTAGAAAAAGATCAGCGAAATCTCTACGAGAGTATTCGACTGGTGATGGAGAAAAAACTGCGGGATTTATTTGCCTCTCAAGGTGTTGCTAGCAGCCATATCGAGTTTCTCGATGCTTTACTTAAGCTACGCCAAGCCTGCTGCGATCCGCGCTTAGTGAAGTTAGAGCAAGCGCAAAAAGTGAAGAGTAATGCTAAGTTAGACTGGCTAAAACAGAATTTGCCCGAGATGGTGCAAGAGGGGCGCAAGATATTAATTTTCAGCCAGTTCACTAGCATGCTTAGCCTGATTGAAGCAGAGCTGGTGGACTTAGAGCTCGATTACAGTAAGCTCACTGGGCAAACTCGCCTGCGCCAAGCCCAGATAGATAAGTTCCAAGAGGGCGATACGCCTGTGTTCTTAATCAGTTTAAAAGCGGGCGGTACTGGGCTCAATCTCACCGCTGCGGATACTGTGATCCACTATGATCCTTGGTGGAATCCAGCGGCGGAAAAACAGGCTACGGACAGAGCCCATCGTATCGGCCAAGATAAGCCAGTGTTTGTGTATAAGCTGATTGCCGAAGGCACTGTAGAAGAAAAAATCCAAGAAATGCAACAGCATAAACAAAGTCTGGCGGACAGTATTCTCGAAGGTAAAGGTAAGGGCACATGGCAAGGAAGCGCAGATGAGTTGTTATCGCTTTTTAGCTAATAGTGACCAGTTTAAAATTGATTGAATCATTTGACTGAGGTGAACCATGCAGTACCAAGTCGACACTCATACCCATACTGTGGCTTCGAGCCATGCTTATAGCACGATTCATGACTATATTGCCGTAGCAAAACAGAAGGGTATTCGCCTATTTGCGAATACAGATCATGGGCCTGCGATGGCGGATGCACCGCATTTTTGGCACTTTGTGAATTTAAGAGTGCTGCCTCGTATGGTCGATGGTGTCGGGATTTTGCGTGGTATCGAAGCCAATATTAAAAATATCGACGGCGAGATTGATTTCTTTGGTGATTATTTAAAGCAGCTCGATATTGTGCTCGCGGGATTCCATGAACCGGTTTATCCGCCATCGGATAAGGCAACCCACACAGAGGCCATGATTAATGCGATTAAGAGCGGCAAGGTTGATATCATTACTCATCCGGGAAACCCCGCCTATCCGATTGATATTGAAGCCGTTGCCCGCGCCGCTGCCGAATACGGTGTAGCGCTTGAAATTAACAATTCCTCCTTTGAAGTGTCCCGTAAGGGCAGCGAAGCCAATTGCACTGCGATTGCCAAAGCGGCCAAGGAGTTTGGCACTATTTTAGTTATGGGCTCTGATTCCCATGTGGCCTTTAGTTTGGGCGGTCTTGCGCGGGCGCAAGCGATCATCGATGAAGTGGCTTATCCGCCATCACGATTACTCAATCGTAGTCCTTCAGCACTCTTAGCCTTTTTAGCCGCCCGTGGCCATGAAACCGTTGCTGATTTGATCCCCTTATTCAGTGACGATGAGCCATGCTGTTGATTAGTGATGAAAATAGTGGCAACTAAAGTGACGCCACTTCAATGCGGAGCGGCGAGTGCCACAGACGCTAACACTCCTCAAGTGGTGTTAATCACTGGTGCGAAGAGTCAGCTCGCTCAGGCGTTACTGAGAGTCGCTGCCGATATTGGCGAGCTAGCCCTAAATAGCAGCACAAGTGCAAACACGAGCGCAAACACAGTCGCGCCACTGAAGCTGTATGCGCTAAATCGTAGTCAGTTAAACATTACCGATGCCGCCAATATTGCAGCAGTGTTTGATCAATATCGACCAAGCTGGGTGATCAATTGCGCGGCCTATAATGCGGTGGATGCTGCTGAGCATGATGCAATCGAAGCGAATCGGGTGAATGCACTCGGCCCTGAGTTATTGGCGCAGCAGTGTTTGTTGTCGGGCGCCCGCTTGCTGCATGTGTCGAGCGATTATGTGTTTGGTGGTCATGCAGTTTGCGATAGTGCCCATGCAACTGAACGTGTAGTGGGTGATGCTAGAGAAGCTGACTTTGAACAGCATCAAAACCCTGACTTAGCTCAAAATTCAAACCCAAACCAAGTTCATTTACCAAGGCCATTTGTTGAACTCGATGCTCCCGAGCCGTTGTCTGCTTACGGCAAGAGCAAGTTGCTCGGTGAGCAGAAGGTATTGGCGGTCTTGAGTGAGCGGGCAACGATTGTGCGCACCTCATGGCTTTACGGTCAAGATGGGCATAATTTTGTCAAAACCATGCTCAACTTGATGCGTACTCAGCCAAGCTTGCAGGTGATAGTCGATCAAATCGGCTGCCCGACATGGAGTGATGCACTCGCTAAGGTAATATGGCAATTAGTCGTGCAGCAGTACTCTGGAGTTTTCCATTACAGCGCTCAAGGCCAATGTAGTTGGTATGAGTTTGCCTGTGAAATTCAGCGACAAGCTATAGCGCTTCATCTGTTAAGTCAACCTATGGTTATCCAACCGATTACCAGTGCTGATTATGCTAAGCAGGCACTAAACCGCGGCATAAGTTTGGCAAAAAGGCCGAGTTATAGTGTGTTGAACAGTGGTAAATTACGCTCCACTTTGGCTACGAATAATGTACTGTCGATGCCTGAACAGATCGAGTGGCAAGATTGGCGTCAGCAACTGAATCGCATGTTGCGGCGGTTATCTTGACAATAATGAGCGTGACTCACATTTTGCTTTAGGCTGCTTTAATCAGGCTTTAAGCGTTTACGTCATCTAAGTGATTAACGCTGTCGAAAACAATAAGCCCGCCAATAATCAGATTTAAGCGACGGCTTTAGACTATCCGTATGAAAACATGGGCTGTGAATACGAATGCAGCTGGACTCAAGGCTCTTCTCAGCGCCGATGGCTTGCCTTAGTATCGTAATCACTTTGTTTATCTGTGGTTTTGTACGCAGCGGTTCAAGCCGTGAGTCTTAGTCTATTTTGCTTGATGTATGATGAATTTGTTCTAAATTCCCCTTGGATGACAATGGCATAATGCCAGAATATTTAATGCATTAAGGACGTTTCAGTGACAGACAAAACGACAATAGCACAGACATTGACCAAACAAGATTTATTGCAAGTGGTCGCGATTGCCAAAGCGGCGGGCGATGCCATTATGACGGTTTATGGTCAAGATGACTTTTCAGTGAGCCATAAGGGCGATGATAGTCCCGTGACAGCGGCCGATTTAGCCGCGCACCACGTGATAGTGGCGGCATTGGCAAAGCAGTTTGTCGGTATTCCTATTATGTCTGAGGAAGCGGCGGATATTGCGTGGGATGAGCGTCGTCAATGGCAAACCTATTGGTTAATTGACCCTTTAGATGGCACTAAGGAATTTATTAAGCGCAATGGTGAGTTTACCGTCAATATTGCGCTTATCCATCAAGGGGTTGCTATCGCAGGTGTGGTATATGCGCCTGTGCTCGATACCTATTATTACGGTGCTAAGCATTTAGGTGCATGGCGTCAACAAGCGGGTCAAGAAAGTCCCTTATTGGGCGCTAAAGTGCCACGCGCGATGCCGATGATTGTTGGCAGCCGCTCGCACTTGAGCCCAGGTTTAGCGCAATATTTACAACAGTTTGGCGAGCATGACATCTTAAGTGTGGGTAGCTCGCTTAAGTTTTGTATGTTGGCAGAAGGCAGTGCCGATCTGTACCCCAGGCTAGGCCCTACCAGCGAATGGGATACTGCGGCGGCGCAAGCTGTGCTCGAAAGTGCTGGCGGCACAGTTGTCTGTTACGACTCAGGTGAACCATTAACTTATAATCAAAAACCTGACATTTTAAACCCTTACTTTATTGCCACAGCCCCAGGCTGGGTGAAATAACGACCGCCTAGCATCGATACTTGTTGATGAAAGGGCGGGCTAAACACTGGAGTAGTATTCATGATGCGCATGGGCGTCGATTTAGGCGGAACAAAAATAGAATTAGTCGCACTGAGTGATGAAGGTAATGAGCTATTTCGCAAACGTGTGACGACGCCACGTGACTATCAGGGCACGCTTGCTGCGGTTGTCAATTTAGTTAAGGAAGCAGAAGCGACTCTTGGCGAGCACGGCACTGTCGGCGTGGGTATTCCAGGTGTGGTATCGCCCTATTCAGGTTTAGTCAAAAATGCTAACTCGACGTGGATCAATGGTCATCCCCTCGATGTGGATTTAGGGGAATTGTTGCAGCGTGAAGTGCGGGTTGCCAATGATGCCAACTGCTTTGCGGTATCTGAGGCGGTCGATGGTGCTGCCGCTGGTGCATCTGTGGTGTTTGGCGTGATTATTGGTACTGGTTGCGGTGCTGGCGTGGCAATTAACGGCAAAGTTCACGGCGGTGGTAATGGTATCGGCGGTGAATGGGGTCATAATCCTTTGCCTTGGATGACCAAGGAAGAGTTCAATACCACCCGATGTTTCTGTGGCAATCCCGATTGTATCGAGACCTTTATCTCTGGCACTGGCTTTGTGCGTGATTATAATGCGGCTTTGACGGCTGCAGGTACAGTGCGTACTGCCGCCAAATCAGGTGCTGATATTATGTTGTTAGTCGATGAGGGGGATGCGATTGCGGTTGCTGCATTTGATCGTTATATGGATAGACTCGCTCGTTCACTCGCCCATGTGATCAATATGCTCGATCCCGATGCCATAGTGCTGGGCGGCGGAATGTCGAATGTCGCAGCGATTTACCCAAGATTACCGGCATTGCTGGCCCATTATGTGGTGGGGCGTGAGTGCCATACGCCTGTGGTGCAGAATCTTTATGGTTGTTCATCGGGTGTGCGCGGCGCAGCTTGGTTGTGGGAAAAGTAATCTTCGCTTGGATATCTGTACTCATCTAGTGAGCTTATTCGGCTTTGAGATCAATGCTTAATGGCTTATACGTTTTATAAACATTAGCCCAGCAAAACGCTGGGCTAATGTTATCTGCTGTGCGTTTCGCCGTATTTTGATGCTATGATTGCGCTCCTTTGGGTTGCTTGGCATGGACATCATGTTTTGGGTTAAGAAAGTTGTTTCACAGGGGATAATGCCGATTCCCTTTATCCTATTGTTATTACTGATTTCTTTTCTGGTATGGCGCCGTCGGAGCATGGCGAAATACTTAGTATCTTGCGCTTTTTTTCTCTTACTCTTTTTAAGCAGTCAACTGAGTGTAAATACCTTAGTGCGGCCATTAGAAGCGGCTTACCCTATTAATTCTACGCCCATCGCTGGCGCTTGTTTTGTGATGGTATTAGGTTCGGCACACTCGGATATTCAAGGCGCGACTGCGGTGCAATCCTTATCTGCAGTAGCGCTTGCAAGGCTTAGTGAAGGTGTCAGACAACTTCACTTAGGCCAAGAATGCAAGTTGATTGTCAGCGGTTGGGGCGGCGAACTCACGCAGGTTTCCCATGCTGAAATGATGGCGAATGCCGCAGTTGAACTGGGCGTCGATAAACGTCGGATCATTCAATTTCCTTTAGCGCGAGATACGATAGAAGAAGCGCAATATTTACAGTGGGAATTAGGCGAAGAACCTTTTCGCTTAGTCACATCGGCCACTCATATGCCACGGGCTATGGCTATCTTCACCGCTAAAGGTTTACATCCCGAAGCCGCACCAACGGATTTTATTGGGAGAGATGATTTTTGGTGGCGTTTGACGGCGGATAATCTAGTGGCTTCTCAGCGGGCGATTCACGAATACATTGGCCGTTTGTGGTTATGGTTAAAGACCGTAAGTTAAAGATGGCAAGTTAAGGGTGTGGTTTCCGACTTTAATCTAAAGATAGTGAGTGTTAACAGGAAGATGAACAATGTCAATTGAGTCAGAAATAATGTCTGTGCGTCCTTTATCAAAACGAAATGGGTTAACCTTAACTTGGCTGGGCGGTTTAAGTCTGCTGCTGGGTTTGGTGCTGTTTCTGACATGGCCGGCCTTGTTTGCTGTTGGTTTGATGTTTTTTAGTTTGGGCGCGATTTCATTAATTCTCGGTTTAGCTAAGGTGTATGAGCCGGAAACGACCCTAGCATTAGATGACAAGGGGCTGACCTATTTTCATCGCCGCGGCAAAGTGTCTATCGCTTGGGATAATATTCAAAGGGTCGATATCCCGCGGGTGACCAATGGATTAGATACCATAGAGTTATCTTATTTAGGTATTAAATTAAAACACTTAAATCCTATTTTGGACAATATCTCCCTGCGCTTAGCCACCGGCTTATTAACAGAGCAGCGGCCTTTATTGGTGACTGCAGCCTCGCAAGATGAAGACTTAGCGACTTTAGAAACTTATCTCGGCGCAGAGTTTGGTCCTTTGGTGATAGAAGGGGATCGCTATCGCGGTGTATTGGCAATGTTTGGGCATCGCTGCGTGATGTTAGATACGCGTTTAGGTTATCACTTGTATATTCCCCACGACAGTTTGGACAGAGAAGCTAAGGACTTTATCAAGCTGCTTAGACAACGTATTGCACAAGCCAGTCGCTTAGCGGATTAAGCTTTACCGCAGTTATTAATACGATTGATATTTCATTTTTACGTGAAGATAATCGGTAATAAAAAAGGGGACCCTAAGGGTCCCCAATGAGTTGCAGAGATGAAGTTTGGGTTGTGCAGGGGCAACCCAAAGGTACTAGTACTGCTGTGCTACTCTGCGTGTACCTTATCTACGCCGTAGGTTTTTCCTTCAGCATGACAGGTCGCGCAAGATTCTACTGGTAGGTTAGGATCTGTCATTGCATCCGCTTCTACTACCGCACCGTTACTTCTAAAGTGAGCGACAGCTGCCGCATCAGAGTGAGCGTGACAAGTACGGCATGATTCAGCGACTGGG
Source organism: Shewanella sp. SP1S2-4 (assembly GCF_031932075.1). Classification (NCBI taxonomy): domain Bacteria; kingdom Pseudomonadati; phylum Pseudomonadota; class Gammaproteobacteria; order Alteromonadales; family Shewanellaceae; genus Shewanella; species Shewanella sp. SP1S2-4. The sequence continues at coordinate 76,037 of NZ_JAUOET010000001.1, read as the reverse complement.
CTAATGTAGTAAGCACCTACTTTGATTGAGCGTTTGCCTGAAGTTAAACCACCGTCAGTTGCAAACAGTTTGGCATTGTCTTTATGACAAGCCGCACAATCTGTTTCAACAGCTGGATAACCGAACAAACCACCTTTCGCATCGCGGAAGATACCTTCTACTACACCGAAGTTACCGCTGTGGAAACGGTGAGCAACTGTGAATAGGTCTTTGTTATTGAAAGTCACTTCAGGATTAACAACTAACTTACCATCATCGCCTTTATAGCCAGTTGCACCGTGGCCAGAAGCGCCAGTGGTGTCGTTATGGCAGTGCATACATTGGTCGAAGGTGTAAGCGCCGTGTCTTGAACCTTTTGCATAATCTAAAGTGCCATGACAAGCATTACACTTAGTTTCTGCGACTGTGATACGAGTAGGATCAGTCATACGGGCTTTAGTGACTACGCTACCATCTGGGCTATAGAATTTCACTGCAGCTTCGTTACCGATAGGGCTAGTTGGACCAAACTCTAAGTTTGTAGTATTACAGCTAACCACTTTACCCGCTTTAGCACAGAAGTTGGCTTCTGAACCTACGTAGAGAGTGCCCACAGCTTGCGCATCTGGGATATCTTTAACGATAGTTAACACGCCACCAGCAAGTGTTCCACTGTCTAGCTTAATACTGATTGCAGCAGGTTTAACATCTCTCCAAGAGTACACAGTACCGTCAGTGGCCACATTACCGATCAATAGACCATTAGCGACAAACATCGCTGTTGGGTTACTGGTCGCGTTGTAGGCTTTTAACGATGTACCATCAGCAATTGGCGCACCATTTAAGGTGACATTGGCTGTTAAGGTTAAGGTTTTCATGCCTAGAGTCGCTGATGGAACTGTTGTAGCACTGGTGAAGTCAACTTTGAACAGAGATGCATACTCTGCACGTTTACCAACACTATGTACCATCGCAGGTGACAAGTTACCTGTGCCGTGGCAAGAGCTACATTGAGTATCATCTGCTTGAGCTAGGGCAAATTCAGAGTGGTTTTCACCGGTCGCAAAGTTGACTGTCATATGGCAGCCTACACAAGCTTGGGCGTAAATAGTGTTATAGCTAGGTTGGTCTGTAGTATGACAGGTCGTACATTCTTTCAGATCAGATGGGAAGCCAATTTCACTCCATTCTTTAGCGGTATTATTGCTAGTATCGAAGTTTGCTGCGTTTTCTGCGCCAGAGTGGATCCTGTGGATCATAGGTGCAAAGTCAAATATCAAACCTGCGGCTAGATCTGCATCACTTGGGATTTGATCTGGGTTATGGCAGGTCACACAATTTTTAACGCCTTGGTAGTTATGGTGGGCTGAAATATTGGCGATATGGCCATCTGCTTCACCGTGACATTTTTCACAGGCTGCGCTACTGACGGTATCTTTACCTGATGATGCAAGTTCATCAGTGGCAGGGATAAAGTCAACGGGTACAGATAAAATCTTGTCAGATAAGGCTACGCCTGCACTGTCAGTGACGTTGTAAGCACGTAGAAATATTCTGTGTACTGCATTTGGATTATCATTGGGATTAATGATTGGCGCTGCGCCATCATGTGCCCAAGTTGCAGTGTAAGTGCCTGGTGTTGCTGTATCTTCGGTTAAAGTACAAGCATTTTTAGTACCGTTAAGACCATCTAAGGTACAAGTTAGCGAAGTACCTGCGGCGTTCGCCATGGCATTGTTTTGCCATTGAATAGGGGCGCCAGTACCTGAGGTATTTTCATTTGCCGTTAAAGAATAAAGCGCAACTTTATCGAGTCCTGTAAAAGGAACATCTTTGTTAGCATTTTTTCCGGTAACAGTAAATTTAACGCTGAAGCCTTCACTGCTGGTCACTTTAATGTCAGCTGGACTTAAAGTGAAAGCCAGATCAGTAATAGATTGAGCTGTCGTTGCGAAGGATCCCGCAGGGGTTCCCGGTGTACCTGGTGTTCCGGGAGAGCCTGGTGTTCCGGGTGTACCTGGTGTGCCAGGTGCCCCATCTTGACCATCGCTTCCGTCCCCGCAGGCGGTAAGGCTTAAGGTACTGACGAGAGCCAGTGCCAGTAGAGATTTATTGTAGTTTTTCATCATCGCGTCCCTTTTTCTTTCTATAAGACTGCGTGTGCAGTGCCTCTAATATAGGAGGATTCACCTACTTATAAAGTGGTATTTGCAAGTTTGTATCTGATATGTGAACGATGATTTAACAAACGCGAATGGGAATTCTAAAATTTGCATTTTGATATTTTAAATAATGAAATTCAGCTGGAAAGCCATGATGGGCATCACAATTTATATTTTTCAACTTGGGCTTTAGTGAAGAATTCATTTTCGGTTAAGCAAAATGATTGAGGCTAAGATAGCCTAAATCTCAGTGATGGAATTGACGTTTTAAGCATTAAAGCGACGGGAAAAATAAGCGGTACTGTCGTCTGAGGATGAGGATGAGGATAAGCCTTGTTAAGAGAGAAAATATCGATGAAATTTTGCTGTTTTAAACTTCGGTATTTTACTACCTAAACCCCGTTTAACATCGACTTATCGCAATGATGTAAACAAGGTTTAGTGAATGATATATCCACGAGCTTGGCTGAGCTTATTGTCTCGTGTTAGCGTGCGGGGTCGAGCGCGGCAAGTAAGGAACGCACGACAAGCGCGCTTTGACTTTGGCTGTAGCGCCGATGAATGGCTGGTTTTTCAATAAGATAATATTGTGGCGCCATCATAGTATCGTGGAGTCGATTGAGCTCTGTATCGCTTAGGCGTTCTAAGTGTAATCCGGGCATGTGTTTTACTGTGTGCATATCAATGCTGGAACAAAAAGCCACACTCTTCATGGTGAGTAAATGGGCGTACCATTCCTCTCGGTCGATAACTTTCTCCACCGCAGGCAGTAAGATACCTTGGCGTTGGCAAAACAATTCTAAGGGGTCAATTTTACTGTTAAAACCTTTAACTTCTATAAATAGAAATGGATGGCGACAAATTTGCTCTAAGCTAATGTCAGTTTCAATTTGCCACAGAGGATGTTGTTTGGCCGCCACTATGTAAACGCCATTGACTGAGCCCAGTTTGGTGTAGCTTAATTCTTTATTTTCAGCACTTTCTAAGGTGATGCCAAAATCCAGTGCACCTGCGTGAATTAACTCTGCGCTATTCTCTTGCCATTTATGTAAACGTATTTGCCCTAGCGCTTGGGCGACGTCTGGCGTGCTTAATTGTGGCGCTAAAAAGCTCAGTAGCCCATTACAGGCAGCGATATGCAGCGGTAAATCGGCATTGATGGCTGCATTTTGTATCTGAGTTGCAGATTGTTCGAGGTGATAAACCGATTCAGTAAACTGGCAAATAGCCACATACAGGCTTTCTGCTAGCGGAGTGGGTTTTAGCCCCTGTTGACGGCGATAAAACAGTTCATCGTTAAAGGTCAGGCGTAATGCGTTGAGACAACGGCTGATTTTCGGTGCAGAAACATCCAGCGCTTTGGCGGCACTGTTTGCGTGCCCAGTGTCGAAAATACTTTTAAATACCAGCAAGGTAAAAACATCGAGTTCACAGATTTGTTTGAGTAATACGTTGCTCATTTTGTATGTTGCCCTGTATGAGTCTTAACTATTTTTTGCGGGGTTATTAAGGGCATTCTGTGGCTCTGACTCTGCTCCTTGCTATTACCCAAACCGCCGCGATTAGCCGCTAAGATTAACAGCAGTCGTGCGGATTAACTGTGATCACTCTCGGCAAAATAACAATTATTTAACCATTGTAAAGCGTGCTATTTCGCAGGCAGTTATTTGGTTGGTAAGTGGAGGGGTTTGAGTCGGGATATTAAGAAAAAATCGAGCAAATAATGAGTTGAAAAATACAAGCTCGCCTAAGTGTCGGTGAGCTTGCGAGTGTCATTTATTCGCCGTTTTAGCGAGATTCTATAACATCGTTTTGTACGTGCGATAAGTTACGATTGTCTGTTGCAGGAGTGTGGCCTATTGCATGGGAATAAATGGTTGGCGCATCTTCTTTAATCCGCATGCCGATAAATTGGCCGCCCTCAAGAATTTGCATTGAAGTACTCGCAACTTCGCCATCGACAACGCCATTACGCTGGATCACTAAACGCTCACAAATGAGTCTGCCTTTGAAGTGTCCATCAACGATAAATTCATGGCACTTTACTTCGCCTTGAATCATACCGCCTTGTTCTATGGTGATATTAGCCTCAGAAAGCAGTTGACCTTGGATATCACCGCCAACAAGTACATCGCCCGTTAATTCGATGTTCCCCGTGAGTTTAGTGCCTCGAGAAATAAAGCTAAAAGAGGGACTTTTTTTAGGGGGGAAGAACAGTTTTTTTACAAACATCATCATAAATCAACTTAATTCGAGAAGGGATTAACTGAGTTCAATAGAGGCGCGATACTAGCGTAAAACGGATGATAAGCACAGCCTTGTATGGGTTAATGCGATGGCTTTTCTGTAATTAAGTGGGTCGGGTTATTTCAATGGCCTTGCTAGGGCAGGGAGCCACACAGGCACCGCATCCGGTACAAAGTTCAAGGTCTATTTGCGGACGTGGAGCTTGGCCAATATTGAACACAAAACTGATGGCTCTAGGTTCACAGGCATCCTTACAACTTTGGCACCAGATCCCTTGAAAGGTTAAACAACTCTGTTGAATATGGGCGTGATACGACCAAGGTGTTTGGGCTAAATCGAAGATATTTTCAGGGCATGCCTTAGCGCACAGCGTACAAAATGTACACTCATTGTCCTTAAAGGACACTTCAGGAAATCCACCATCGCCTTTGTTGATGATCTGCGTTTCACATACCTCAACACAGGCTGAACAGCGCGTGCACACATCGGTGAACTCGATATCATCACGCACCCAAGGCGGCCTCAAGGCATTATCTTTACGGCGGCGAAAGAGGTTGCGACGACTGTGATTAATACTTTGAGTCATATTGCTCCTCGAACTGTTAATTATTTAAAGTGATGGGCGTATTCAAAGTGATAAAGAAAAATGGCTTGGGATATTTCCACAAGCCATTCAATTTGTTAGCCGTTATAACCATTGGGATTGGTCGATTGCCAATGCCAGCTACTGTTGGCCATATCTGCTAGCGTATGCGTTGCTTGCCAGCCGAGATCTTCCCGTGCATGGGTTGGATCGGCGTAGCAGGCGGCAATATCACCAGGGCGACGTGGCGCAATTTGGTAGGCAATGGTGTTACCACAGGCTTTTTCAAAGGCGTGAACCATGTCTAAAACACTATATCCTTGGCCTGTGCCTAAGTTATAGGTGACCAGACCTGGTTTAGTGGCCAATTTAGCCAGCGCTTTTAAATGGCCATTGGCTAAATCCACTACATGGATATAGTCACGCACACCAGTCCCATCATGAGTCGGATAATCATCACCAAACACGCTTAAGGCGGCACGTTTACCCACGGCAACCTGCGCAATAAAGGGCATTAAGTTGTTAGGGATATCGTTAGGATCTTCGCCGATTAAGCCACTGGCATGGGCGCCGACCGGATTAAAATAACGCAGACGAGCGATATTCCAGCTCGGATCGGCATTGTGTACATCTGCCAATATATGTTCAACCATCAACTTAGACTGACCATAGGGATTGGTCGCCCCAGTGGGGAAGTCTTCGGTGATAGGCAAACTGGCTGGATCGCCATATACAGTGGCCGATGAGCTGAAAACGAGATTTTTCACCTTAAACTCCGCCATAACTTGGCAGAGGATCAGGGTTCCTGTGACGTTATTCTCATAATACTTAAGGGGTTTAGCGACGGATTCACCCACAGCCTTTAATCCCGCAAAGTGAATAACCGAATCGATAGCATGATCGTTAAACACTTTCTGTAATAAGGCTTTATTGAGAATATCGCCTTGATAGAAAATGACCGATTTACCTGTGATCCGCTCGACTCGATTTAAGGCTTCTATGCTCGAATTAGACAAGTTGTCTAACACAATCACGTCATTGCCAGCATTGAGCAGTTCTACCACAGTGTGAGTGCCAATATAGCCAGCACCACCGGTCACTAAAATCGTCATTACTTCATCCCTTTTACAACTGTTTTTAAATATTGCGCAAAATCTTCACCGATTTCGCTGTGGCGCAGAGCATATTCAACGTTCGCACGCATGTAACCTTGCTTGTTACCACAGTCGTGGCTCTTACCTTCCATATAATAAGCGTTCACGGTTTCTTGCTTCATTAACATAGCAATTGCATCCGTTAATTGAATTTCATCGCCCGCGCCTGCAGGGGTTTTAGCCAGTAGTGGCCAAATGCTGGCAGGTAACACATAACGGCCTACAACGGCTAAGTTAGACGGCGCTTCATCCACGGCTGGTTTCTCAACTAATTCAACTAATGGCTCAGATTCACCAGGTTGTAAATCATGGCCATTCACATCAGCAATACCGTACTGATTGACGACGTTGTGCGGCACGCCTTCAACCATGATTTGACCCACTTGGGTTTCATCAAACAGCGCAACCATAGCGGCTAAGTTATCGCGACGCAGATCACAGCTGGCTTCATCAATGATCACATCCGGCAGCAATACTGCAAATGGTGCATCGCCGACGACTGATTTTGCACACAAAATAGCGTGGCCTAACCCTTTCGCCTGAGATTGACGCACGCTGATCACTGTCACGTCTTTAGGACAGATAGATTGTACGGCTTCGAGTAACTGACGTTTAACGCGGCGCTCGAGTTGGGCTTCTAATTCGAAACTGGTATCGAAGTGGTTTTCTATAGAGTTTTTACTGGCGTGGGTCACTAGGACAATTTCTTTGATCCCAGCAGCGATAGCTTCACTGACCACGTATTGGATCAATGGCTTATCGACAACCGGTAACATTTCCTTTGGAATCGCTTTGGTCGCAGGAAGCATACGAGTGCCTAAGCCTGCGACGGGAATAACGGCTTTACGAATTTGATGTTGTTTCATTGCGAACCTTTTAGGTCAAGGAGATGCGGTTAATGGCCAATATTGTAAATGACCTGCACAGAAAAGCTATTTACAAACACTAAAAAATTGAGGAAATCTAAGTATTTTAACGGCAAATTCAGGCATAAGTTTTAGCAAAGGTAGCACAGTGGATCTAATCCAGCATTCATGGCATGTACCAGCAGGGGGATTTTAATGACCTTGTAATATTTGCTTTACGTTTACGTCACAGTAGCGGCACAAGAATAAAGTGTGAGGGAGTTAACAAATTTAAAGCCTTAGACCACTATGGAGTCATGAGTGTTAGCCACCAAGTGAAGATTATGACGAAAGGAACAGAGTACATCGCTCACAGAGCCGATGACACTGGGTTTATCCATTACCCGCAAGAAGAGCACGATATTTGGCGTCAGCTTTACGCCCGTCAAGCCGTTAATCTCCCCGGTCGTGCCTGCAAGGAATATCTGCAAGGGCTCGATGCCTTGGGTATGCCAAAGGATCGCATTCCGCAACTTGCCGAAATTGATGCGGTATTACAAGCGACCACTAGCTGGAAAACGGCGGCGGTACCTGCGCTGATTTCCTTCGGCCGTTTTTTTGAATTACTGGCAAATAAAGAGTTTCCTGTGGCCACCTTTATTCGCCGCAAGGAAGAGTTTGATTACTTGCAAGAGCCAGATATCTTCCACGAGATTTTTGGTCACTGCCCTTTGCTCACCAATCCTTCATTTGCCAATTTCTCTCATATGTATGGCCAGTTAGGTTTACATGCCAGCAAAGAGGAAAGGGTATTTTTAGCGCGTTTGTACTGGTTTACGGTTGAGTTTGGTTTACTACAGCCTAAAGACGGCGCCTTATGTATCTATGGCGGCGGCATTTTAAGCTCGCCCGGTGAAACCTTGTATGCGATGGAAAGTGATGTGCCAGAGCGTCAACCCTTTGATTTATTAAATGTGCTGCGCACCCCATATCGGATCGACATTATGCAACCGATTTATTATGTGATTGAGCATATTGATATGCTAGATGAAATTGCCAAGATGGACATCATGGGTTATGTCACTAAGGCGCGTCAGTTAGGTTTATTTGCCCCTAAGTTTCCGCCAAAAGCCAAGGCGAGTTAGCCTCGATTAGATTGATGAGTTGACTCGTTATTTGGCTGACATCTAATTTAGCCATCTGATTGAGTGATGTGATTTAAGTTATTAATAGAAAATGAGTAAAGTGCAACTGAATATCCCTAATCAATGTTGCCAAGAGGAGTATGTATGACAGCGTTATCGAATATGAAATGTGAAGCGTGCCAAGCCGACGCACCTAAAGTGACCGATGAAGAATTGGCTGAACTTATTCGTATGATCCCCGACTGGGGAGTGCAAGTGCGTGATGGCGTAATGCAGCTTGAGCGCGTTTACAAGTTTAAAAACTTTAAACTGGCGATGGCATTCACAAATAAGCTGGCGGATTTAGCGGAAGAAGAATTCCATCATCCAGGCATTTTCACTGAATGGGGCAAAGTGACTGTCACTTGGTGGTCACACTCTATTAAGGGTCTACATAAGAATGACTTCATCATGGCAGCCAAGACAGACCAGTTATTAGTCTAATTAATTCGCCAATTTAATCAGCATCTTAATCTATTTTTCGATGCTGATTTTTTCTTCCTGTTACAATTCAACTGTAAACTAGGCTTGCCACTTTCTGTTTAACCTTCTAACGTATACGGGCTCTGCTATTTACCCTCATCGCTGACGTTTTCGTTAAGGTAACAACTTGCCTAGCAAGCGTCATTTTTGTTGTAAAGCTTAAGGCGAAAAATAGCTCTGCACGGTTTATCCCCAAAATTCGAATCAAAAAAGGGAATATCAGTCATTATGCGCTTGGAAGTCAGCTGTCAGGATCGTGTTGGTTTAGCCAAAGATATCTTAGTCGTGTTAGAGCGTTATGGTATTAATTTAATTGCCATTGATGCCAGTAACCAAGGATTCCTGTACTTACAATTTGCCGAAATCAGTTTTGAAACCTTAAGTGCCTTGATGCCGCAGATCCGCAAAGTGGAAAGTGTCCACGATGTGCGTACGGTGTCGTTTATGCCCTCAGAGCAAGAACATTACGCCCTTAAAACCTTGCTCAAAACCTTACCTGACTCCGTTTTCTCCATTGATGCCAAAGCGCGTATCCGTATCGTTAACGAGTCCGCCTTGCTCAATATCGGTATGGGTGAGCATGAAGTGCTCGAAGAGTCGCTCAATCATTGGGTGCAAGGTTTTAACTTCAGCCGCTGGTTGAGCGAAAGCCAAGTCTTACCGCAAGCGGCGAGGGTACAAATTGGTCCAAACGAATATCTAGCCGAAATGCTGCCGATTTACCTACCCGATGAGGATGAAAAAACCATCTTAGTTGGCGCTGTGGTGTCGCTAAAATCCCCCGCGCGGGTTGGAAAACAATTTAACGCGCTGCAGAATCAAACTACTGGCTTTGAAAATGTATTAGCCAGCAGCGACAAAATGAAGGAAGTGCTTAAGCAAGCGCGGCGGATGGCCCAGCTCGATGCGCCTTTATTGATCACAGGTGAAACGGGTACTGGTAAAGAATTAATGGCCAGAGCCAGCCACGATGCCAGCATGCGCCGCGAGAAACCCTTCATCGCCATCAACTGCGCCGCTCTGCCCGACAGCGCCGCCGAAGAAGAACTATTCGGTTATGTCAGTCAGGGCAAAGTCGTTAAACGGGGTTTCTTTGAAGAAGCCAAGGGCGGCACAGTATTTCTCGATGAAGTGGCTGAGATGTCTAAGGCCGCCCAAGTTAAGCTGCTTCGGCTATTGCAAGATGGTACCTTTAGACGCATAGGCGGCGATGAAGAAGTCCGCGCCGATGTGCGGATCATTTGCTCAACCCAGAAGAATTTAGCCGAACTGTGTCAAACCGGTGAGTTTAGGGAAGATTTGTACTATCGCATCCATGTGCTGAGTTATCACATACCGTCACTGCGCGAGCGTAAAGTCGATATCATTCCTCTGACGGAAATGTTCCTCGAACATTACAGCCAACAGTTGTCTAGCCCAGTGCGGCGGATTTCGGCCCAGTGCCGTGATCATTTGCTCACCTACGCTTGGCCAGGTAACGTACGCCAATTAAAGAACGCAGTATTTAGAGCTGTGTCTATGTGGGATGGTTCGGCCGAGTTGACGGTAGAACAATTAAAACTGCCGTCCTACGCCGAAGGTTTTGGTTACTTTGACAATGAGTTTGAAGGCAATCTCGACGATGCAATGAAGCAGTTTGAAGCGAGTCTGTTGCGTCGGTTATATCCAGCCTATCCGAGTACTCGGCAGTTAGCGAAAAAGCTCGGGGTGTCGCACACCGCTATTGCCAATAAGCTGCGTGAGTACAAGATAGCCAAGCGTCGTTAAGCCGAGTATTGCTAGCTTGACGCGATAGATGTAACAGTATCGTTCCACTTAGTTGCCGACTTTTCAGGCATATTGCTTACCGAGATATTGATAAGCGGCAACTAGGTTATAAACGTAATGATTAGTTTACGAAATGTGAAATAATTGACCTAAATGTGATTTGGGTCACGCTATAGGAATCTGCGCCAGCTTCGGGTATTTCTACGCGCAACAAATACGTTAAAGCAAGCAAAAGGGCGTGCCTCTGTTGGCGCGGAGTGCGTAACGTGTGCGCCCTTAATGAGTCAAAGAGTCCGATTAAAATCGCCGAATATAAGCTGAATGACGCCGCGCGTTTTCCAGCACAATAAAATTGTACGCCTAGCCTTAGAAGCACTGGAGCCAATATGAAACTTGCAAGTTATAACAATGGTCGCCGCGATGGTCAGTTGATGTTAGTTAGCCGCGATCTCACTAAAACGGTTGCCGTTCCTGCTATTGCCCACACTATGCAGCAATTACTCGACGGTTGGGATTTACTGAAACCGCAATTGCAAGAATTGTACGACGCGTTAAATGAAGGCATGTTAGATAACGCGCAAGCGTTTGACGAAGCTAAGTGTTTGTCGCCACTACCGCGTGCCTACCAATGGGCCGATGGCAGCGCTTATGTGAATCACGTTGAGCTAGTCCGTAAGGCTCGCGGCGCAGAAATGCCTGAAACCTTCTGGACAGATCCGCTGTTCTATCAAGGTGGTTCAGACAGTTTTATTGCCCCTAAAGCCGATATTCCACTGGCGAGTGAAGACTGGGGTATCGATTTCGAATCTGAAATCGCGATCATTACCGATGATGTGCCTATGGGCGTGAGCAGCGACAATGCGGCTAAGCATATTAAATTGTTGATGTTAGTGAACGATGTATCACTGCGTAACTTAATCCCTGGTGAGTTGGCGAAAGGCTTTGGTTTCTTCCAATCTAAGCCATCGAGCAGTTTTTCACCTGTGGCAGTGACGCCGGATGAACTGGGCGCACGTTGGGAAGATTCTAAAGTGCATTTACCGTTGATCACTCATTTAAACGGTGAATTATTCGGTCGTCCAAATGCGGGCATCGATATGACATTTAATTTCAGCCAGTTAGTTTCGCATGTTGCGAAAACCCGTCCATTGGGCGCTGGCGCGATTATTGGCTCTGGTACTATTTCTAACTATGACCGTAGCGCAGGCTCTAGCTGTTTAGCGGAAAAACGTATGTTAGAAGTGATTGCTGAAGGCAAAGCTACTACGCCATTTATGCGTTTTGGCGATACTGTGCGCATCGAAATGCTCGATGACAACGATGTAACGATTTTCGGTTCTATCGATCAAAAAGTGGTTGAATACAAAGCCTAAGGCTTTCCCTTAAAGGGCTACATCGACTCAAACTAACGGGGCTTAATTGCCCCGTTTTTATACTGACTTTTATAAGGATATGAAAATATGAAACTTTATGGTTATTGGCGCTCAAGCGCGGCGTACCGAGTTCGCATCGCTCTCAATCTTAAGGGGATTTCAGCCGAGCAGTTGTCAGTGCATCTTGTACGTGATGGCGGCGAGCAGCATAAAGCGGCTTATACTGCACTAAATCCGCTCGAGTTAGTGCCAACCTTAACGTTGGATGATGAGTTAGATATGGATGCTTTGTCGCAATCCTTAGCCATTATTGAATATCTCGATGAAATACATCCACAAACCCCATTATTGCCTGCATCGGCTCTTGAACGTGCCCATGTGCGCGCCATGGCGCTCACGGTAGCCTGTGAAATTCATCCATTAAACAACTTGCGGGTATTGCAGTATTTAACCCAAACCTTAGGGGTCGATGAAGCGGCTAAAAATACTTGGTATCACCACTGGGTTGCGAGTGGTTTTGCAGCCTTAGAAACATTGTTGGTTAGGCACAGTGGTCGTTATTGCTTTGGAGATACAGTGACATTAGCCGACTTATGTTTAGTGCCGCAGGTGTATAACGCCCAGCGTTTTAATGTGGATTTAACGCCTTATCCCAATATCATGCGCGTGTGGGCTGAGTGTAATCAGCTTGAAGCCTTTGCCGATGCGGCCCCAGAGCGTCAAGCGGATGCGGTGTAACGAATCGTACTGATGAAGCGTTTACAAATAGAAAGAATGGATGATGAGGCTTGCTTTGCAAGTCTTATCTTAGTGATGGGGTTTTAATGCTTTTCAGTAAAAAATGTCCGTATTGCAAAGGTAAACTCGGCGCTAAGGATGTGCCGATTAAGGAAGGACGCTGCTGCCATTGTGATAAGCCGATACTGTACAAACTCAATGTAATTAAATGGATGCTACTGTTCATGCCCATCTTTACTGTTAGCGTTAATTTGCTAGACAAAGATGTCTATGGGTTTTGGATTTGTTTTGCGGTTATGGCACCTATTTATAGTCTCGTTTATTTACTCTGTCATGGGGTCGTAAAGTGCTCAGAAACCGATGGCGAAGTGGAGTAAGCCGAATGTTATTCCCGTGCTTATATCTGACATTGAAGCGGACAATTATGTTAAGAGTAATGTTATGAATGATGCAGTGAGTGAAGTAGAACTAAAGCATCAATTACTCGAATGGATAGCTCAAGACTGCGAGCGGGTGAGGGCGCTTGAACTCGCGCTTCAATGCGCCAGAATACACTCAATGCCGCAGTGGTGCCTTGCGGCGGGATTTGTCCGTAATCTAGTCTGGGATCGCTTGCACGGATTTGAGTTGAGTCCACTGAACGATATCGATCTGATCTATTTTTGCCCGTTAGATATCAGTCCCGAGCGGGATCTGGCAATTGAAACCTATCTCAATCAGCTTGCCCCTGAGTTACCTTGGTCGGTGAAGAATCAGGCGCGCATGCATGTTCGAAATCAAGACATGGCTTACACATCTTGTGTTGATGCGATGGCCTATTGGCCAGAGCTTGAAACCGCAATCGGGGTAAGCTATCAAGCTGTCGATACAGAATCTGATGATCAGACTCAGACTTGTGTTGGGATGAAAAATCATCCCGCGTCTTATGATATTGAGCTGGTGGCTCCCTTTGGGCTGAACTCCTTGTTTGCACTCAAACTGAGTGCTAATCCAAAGCGGGCATTACCCGTGTTTGAATACAGAGTCGCGACTAAGGGTTGGCTCACTCGGTATCCTTTGCTTGAATGTTGCCGCACAAGCTGATTTTCTCATTCACCTACTTTATCTCTCATTCACCCACGTTATCTCTCATTCACTCCTAAACCGACTCAAGCATCTGACTCAATTCGTCCCATCAATTTGAACTTAATGGCCAAATCCCCCTCAGCTAAGTGCTTTTTGTTGTTACTTAAATGTTTATTTTACTAATATTCTCTACCTCTTGCTGTAGTCATTAGTGATGACTAATAAAGAACTTAGCTCACAGAAAACAAAGGTGTACTGTCGATAAATGTTTGAATTTCGTGATTCAGCTCCCATGTGCAGTACCTAGAAATGAGTATTGCTCATTCACTTTGATTTGGATCAATAAAGTGGTCGCGCTTCTCTGGCAGTGTAAGCGTCAATTGTTAAGGATGTAATTTAAAACAAAAACCTATGTTGTACATATGGAGTATGATGATGAATAAAAACACTGTTTCTACACTGATCGCTGCCACCCTTTTAGCTGCTGGTTTTTCTGCTTCTGTATCGGCTCACCAAGCAGGTGACATTATCGTTCGTGCGGGTGCTGTTGTTGTCGCGCCAAACGAATCAAGTGCCAACGTTTTAACTTTGGGTGAGTTTTCAGTCGATAATAATACCCAATTAGGCTTAAACTTTGGTTACATGTTGACAGATAACTTCGGGATTGAGTTATTAGCGGCAACCCCTTTTAGCCATACCGTTTCTTTGCCTGCAGATGGTGTCGGTGAGATTGCTGAAACTAAGCAACTGCCGCCAACGCTAGTGGCGCAGTACTATTTCGGTAATTCTCAATCTGTTATTCGTCCTTATATTGGTGTAGGTGTTAACTACACTAACTTTTATGACAATGATTTTAATGCCCATGGTAAGTCTCTAGGATTAAGTGATTTAAGTATGAGTACTTCTTGGGGCTTAGCTGCACAAGTAGGTTTGGATTATCAAGTGAACAAGAATTGGTTGGTGAACGCATCTGTGTGGTACGCAAAAATTAGTACAGATGTTAAGTTCACTGCCGGAGGTGCGCAACAACAATTCGAAACCGATATTGACCCATGGGTTTATATGGTCAGCGTAGGTTACACTTTCTAATCTACGGATCAGATAAGCGTAAAAAAGGAGCCTTAGGCTCCTTTTCCGTTTCTGCACTTTTTATCGCGCATGTTCCACTCAGGTTAAGCCGACTTAGCGCTTTGGCTTTTTAGCCTTCCAGTGGCGAGTGTTATAGATAAATTCGGGTAATAATACGGTGAGCCAAGCGACGAGGCGCCAGCGTTTAGTCACATAGACGCGGCGTTTACCTTGCTTCATTGCTTTGATGATCTGTGCTGCGACTTGTGGCAACGGGGCAAGCCACATTGCACTTTGTTGCATGGCGGCTTTATCGAGTAAACCGAGTTGGATATCGGTAATCGTAATGGGTAACTTGAGGCGCTGGGCGTGCATACATAAGCCCTCAAGGTAATTCTGCCCAAAGGCTTTTGAGGCGTGATAGGCCACACTTGGGCCACCGCGCAAACCTGCGATAGAGTTTATTGCCGCCAGTTGTCCATAACCTTGCTCGCGAAATAGTCTAAATGCCGTATTGCAGATAGCGGCAAAACCTCGCACATTGACATCGATAATGTCTTGCTCTGGCAGCCAAGGCAGCTCAGGATCATAACTATTGAGGCCTGTATTGACTAAGACTAAGTGCGCACCGCCAAGACTCTGCCAGACGGATTCAAGTTGAGTGATAATGGCTTGAGGCTGTTCAATTTGAAGTGAAAATACTTGTACTTTTGTTGGCAAGGATAAGGCAAAATCGCGGAGTGATTCTGGATCTTGGGCGAATAAGACTAATTCAACCTGTTGATCTGCCAATTGCTTTGCAATTTCACGACTTAATTGTGAGCTAGCTCCCACAATTATTGCAGTTGCTTGGGTCATAGGTTTTTCGGCAACGAAATGGTGGCTTATGATAGGAAGATATGTTCGCCAAGACAAGATTTATAGCTTGGGCGTATGGACATCTAGAAGTCTTTATGTATGATTAGGAGAAACAAAATGAACAAATGGTTGCGTTTAAGCGCGTTGAGATTAACTGCTTTAGCATTAATGGCACTAATGGGTGTGTTATCGGGTTGTGCGACACCCAATGCTATCGTGGAGATAAAAGGCGAGACCTTGTATCGCGAACGGATTGCTCTGCCCGCAGAGGCTAAGGTCGTAGTGCAACTGCTCGATGTATCAAAAATGGATGTGCCAGCCATAGTGATGGCGGAGCGCGTACAACAAGGTGCAGCAACACCCACGCCATTCAGTTTTGCGATTGGCAGTGATCAGTTCCAACCCGGGCACACTTATGCCATAGGTGCACGGATAATGCTCGGTGATAAGTTATTGTTTATTAATACTCAAGCCTATCACATTGACCTCAATTCGACTGAGCCAATGACGATACTGCTAGAGAAAGTCGGTGGCTAGTTAGCCCGCTCAGAAGTGAGCTGACATACGCGCCGAATCCGTTGGTATTTACGAACAGAAGAGGCGCGGTATGCCGGTTAGAATTCCAGATCATCTGCCCGCAGCAGAAGTGTTAGAGTCAGAAAATATTTTCGTTATGTCCGAGACGCGGGCGGCGAATCAAGATATCAGGCCGATGAAGGTGCTGATTTTGAACTTGATGCCGAACAAAATCGAGACAGAAACCCAGTTACTGCGTTTACTGGGCAACACGCCTTTACAAGTCGATGTGGATTTACTGCGTATTCACGACAAAGAATCCAAGCATACTTCCATCGATCACATGAATACTTTCTACCGTGACTTTGAAGCCGTGCGCCATAAAAATTACGATGGTCTTATCATCACAGGTGCGCCGCTTGGGCAAATCGATTTCGAAGATGTCGTTTATTGGGACCATATCCGTGAAATCATCGACTGGTCGCAAGAACATGTCACCTCAGTGTTGTTTTTATGCTGGGCAGCCCATGCGGGCTTGTATCATCTCTATGGTTTAAATCGAAAAATATTGCAACAGAAGCGTTCAGGCGTATTCGTGCATCGCCGTACCTCTCAGCATTTCCCGTTACTGCGCGGTTTTGATGATGAATTTTTTGCACCCCATTCCCGTTTTGCCGAAATGGATGTCGAAGAAATTAGACAACATCCACAGCTGCAGCTATTGGCCGAGTCCGATGAGGCTGGGGCTTATTTGGTATTGAGTCGGAACAATCGCAACTTGTTCGTGATGGGTCATCCTGAATATCAAAAGTCGACCTTAAACGAGGAATATCAGCGAGATTTAAGCCAAGGCTTAGATCCTAATGTGCCACAGAATTATTATCGCAATGATGATCCTAAAGCCGACGCCATTGCCCGCTGGCACAGCCACGGTAGTTTGTTGGTGAGTAATTGGCTTAATTATTACGTCTATCAGTTAACCCCTTACGACTTAAGCGATATGACGGCGATGACACCGTGGGAGTCGCGTTAACTCGTTTTTTGGCAATTTATTCAAATGCTTTCACATGGATGTGACTATGCAATGATTATTTCGAGATGGTAACCATAGCAAGCAATATAACTTGATTAACTCAGCACGTTAATCAATATCAATATCAATATCAATATCAATATCAATATCAATATCAATATCAATATCAGATTAATCGGAAGTAATCATCATGAGCAACGAGAATGTCATTGGATGTCTAATGCTTAGATATCAAAAATTTTTAATTGCTAGTTGGGATATTGTATTTCCTGATTTTGAAGATACTGATTTTCAAAATGATTTAAAGGATGATTGGCTAGAAGTCAATTGGGAACTTATCGTTGAATCACACTTCAATGTGGGTAAGGAAAGAATTAACTTGTCCCGTTATGGAGCTGGTGCCGCAGGACGATTCGATCGTGTATTTATTGAAGGCGCACAAGAAACTCATGAGGTTAAATGCTTTGCCGATAAAAATAACACCCTATTCAATATTGTTGATGGCATCAATATCGTCGTTCCAAAAGAAGGGTTTACATTCCGTAGGTTTGTGAGTATCCAAGATGGTTGGTATGTACAAGCTGTGCCATTTAATATGGTTCAGGTTAACGAGCTAGAGGACGCAGTATTTACTATTGAACAGATTGATTTTCGACTATCTGCAGTAATACATTCATATTCTGCTGGTAGTGTTTAACACCTCCCAATTCCCAGCTTGGCTGTAAATCCTTACTGACATTTTCCCCTGATAAAATCTGCACATTAGACCAAGGAATACTTGCTTTACGTTCGCGTAAACGTCAGAGTGGTTTTATTGTCGATTTTATTAAACGTCCCGAGGCTGGTACTAGGCTTCGTGGTCAATTTAGGTTGGAGCCTTCATGAGTACTGAACAGATAAATCAAGATATCGTTATCGTTGCCGCTAAACGCACCCCAATGGGTGGGTTTCAAGGCAACTTATCATCCGTAGCATCACCCATGTTAGCCGCGACGGCCATTAAAGGCTTGTTAGCGGAAACGCAATTGGCGGGTGAGCATGTCGATGAAGTCTTGATGGGCTGCGTATTACCCGCAGGCTTAGGCCAAGCGCCTGCACGTCAGGCAACTTTGGGTGCGGGATTACCCTTATCCGTTGGTGCGACCACAGTGAACAAAGTCTGTGGTTCAGGCATGAAGACGGTCATGTTAGCCCACGATTTGATTAAAGCGGGCAGTGCAAAAGTGGTGATCGCAGGCGGCATGGAAAGCATGAGCCAAGCGCCGTATTTACTCGATAAAGCCCGCGGCGGCATGCGCATGGGCCATGGCAAAGTGTTAGACCATATGTTTTTAGATGGCCTTGAAGATGCCTACACGGGCGGTGCTATGGGGACGTTCGCCCAGAAAACAGCCGATGAATTTGGTATCACCCGCGAGCAGATGGACGCTTTTGCCCTAAGCTCGCTCGAAAAAGCCAATGCCGCGATTAACTCGGGTGCCTTTAAAGCCGAAATCACGCCCGTTACTGTCAGTGATCGTCGCGGTGATGTGACTATCGATACCGACGAGCAACCCGGTAATGCCCGCCCTGAAAAAATTCCTACGCTGCGCCCAGCCTTTACCAAAGATGGCACTATCACAGCGGCAAACTCTAGCTCTATTTCCGATGGCGCAGCAGCATTAATGCTGACCTCACGCGGCGAAGCTGACCGTTTAGGCTTAGCCGTGTTAGCGACTATTAAAGGCCATGCAACCCACGCCCAAGAGCCTTCATTGTTCACCACTGCACCGGTTGGCGCTATGGCGAAATTGCTGGCCAATGTCGGTTGGTCAACGGATGAGGTGGATTTATTCGAAATCAACGAAGCCTTCGCTATGGTGACTATGCTTGCTGTGTCTGAGCTAGGTTTAGATATCGCTAAGGTAAACGTTAATGGCGGCGCCTGTGCCTTAGGCCATCCTATTGGTTGCTCGGGTTCACGTTTGCTGGTGACCTTAATTCATGCTTTAAAAGCCCGCGGTCTTAAGCGCGGTGTTGCCTCGCTGTGTATCGGCGGTGGTGAAGCGACGGCGATGGCCATCGAGGTTTAATCGCAAAGGTTTTAGTAAAATCAGGTTTTAGTTAAATCAACAAGACGGGGCTGGCAAGGGCAATCACTTCCCTTGAGGATAATCATAATATCGCACCGCCAGCCAATCACTCTACAAGGAAAGGATTGCAACATGACCACACAAGTAAAGCATTACATTGACGGTGAGTTTACCCAAGGTACTGGCACATCGCAGATTATTGTCACCAATCCCGCGAATAACTCGCCGATTGCAGTGATTAATGCTGCTACGAGCGAAGAAGTTCACGCTGCCATTGCTAGCGCCAAAGCCGCCTTCAAAACGTGGAAAGAAGTGCCAGTTTCTGAACGTGCGCGCGTCATGTTGCGTTATCAACATCTGCTAAAAGAACATCACGACGAACTTGCGACCATTCTTGCAAAGGAAACCGGTAAAACCTTTGAAGATGCCAAGGGCGATGTATGGCGCGGTATCGAAGTCGCTGAACACGCTTGTAACGTAGCGTCATTATTGATGGGCGAAACCGTTGAGAACGTCGCGCGTTCAATTGATACTTACAGCTACACCCAACCACTGGGTGTGTGTGCCGGTATTACGCCATTTAACTTCCCTGCGATGATCCCGTTATGGATGTTCCCACTGGCGATTGCCTGCGGTAACACCTTCATTTTAAAGCCTTCAGAACAAGATCCTATGACGCCGCAGCGCCTTGTTGAACTGTTTGTTGAAGCGGGTGCACCTAAGGGCGTATTGCAATTAGTGCATGGCGACAAAACTGCCGTGGATATTCTGCTGGCAGACCCTGCGATTAAAGCCATTTCCTTCGTCGGTTCTGTGGCTGTGGGCCAGTATATTTATAAAACCGGTACCGATAATTTAAAACGCGTACAAGCCTTTGCGGGCGCGAAAAATCACTGCGTTATCATGCCTGATGCGAACAAACAGCAAGTGATCAATAACTTAGTTGGTGCTTCTGTGGGCGCGGCGGGTCAGCGCTGTATGGCGATTTCGGTTGCCGTGTTTGTTGGCACCGCGAAAGAGTGGATCCCTGAATTAAAAGAAGCCTTAGCCAAGGTTCGCCCAGGTTTATGGGACGATAAAGAAGCCGGTTACGGCCCTGTCATAAGCCCTGCAGCCAAGGCTCGCGTGCTCAAGCTTATCAAGCAGGGGATTGATGAAGGCGCCGAGTGTTTGCTCGATGGCAGCGACTTTACTGTGGCAGGTTATGAGTCAGGCAACTGGATTGGCCCAACCATGTTCAATAAAGTCACTACCGACATGAGCATCTATAAGGAAGAAATCTTCGGCCCTGTACTGTGCTGCATGGAGTCGGACTCCTTAGAAGCGGCCATCGAATTAGTCAATGCCAGCCCTTATGGCAACGGTACTTCTATCTTTACTGCCAGCGGTGCGGCTGCTCGTAAATATCAACACGAAATAGAAGTCGGCCAAGTGGGAATTAACGTACCTATTCCTGTGCCATTGCCTTTCTTCTCATTTACTGGTTGGAAGGGCAGTTTCTATGGTGATCAACATGCCTACGGTAAGCAAGCGGTACGTTTCTATACCGAGACTAAAACCATCACTTCACGCTGGTTCGAGTCCGATATCGCCGTGGCGTCTACGCCAAACATGAGCATTAATCTACGCTAAGCTAGTACGCAAAGCTCAGTGATGAAGCTCGGTGATTAATCGATAAACCACGGCGTCTTTACGGCGCCCAATTTATAAAATAAAAAAGTGACCACAGAGTCATAGGAGAGCCCAATGGATTTTAATTTCAACGATGACCAACGCCAGTTTGCCGATCTTGCGCGCCAGTTTGCCGCGGAAGAGTTAACCCCGTTTGCCGCCAAGTGGGATGAAGAACACCATTTCCCCAAAGACGTGATCCAAAAAGCCGGTGAGCTGGGTTTTTGCTCTCTGTATTCGCCAGAATCAGAAGGCGGCATGGGCTTATCGCGCCTCGATGCATCGATTATTTTTGAAGAGCTCGCCAAGGGCTGCACAGCGACCACGGCCATGCTGACGATTCACAATATGGCCACTTGGATGGTGACAACTTGGGGCACTGAAACCCTGCGTCAGACTTGGTCTGAGCCGTTAACCACAGGGCAAATGTTAGCGTCCTATTGCTTAACTGAGCCGGGCGCGGGTTCAGACGCCGCATCTTTGCAAACCAAAGCGGTGCGCGACGGTGATGAGTATGTGATTTCAGGCTCAAAGATGTTTATCTCAGGTGCAGGCGCCACTGAGCTATTAGTGGTGATGTGCCGCACGGGTCAAGCTGGGCCTAAGGGGATTTCTGCCATTGCCATTCCGGCGGATGCCGCTGGTGTTATCTACGGTAAGGCCGAAGACAAAATGGGCTGGAATGCCCAGCCGACCCGTCAAATTACCTTTGAAAACGTGCGCGTGCCAGTAGCGAATTTGCTCGGTGAAGAAGGCCAAGGTTTTGCTTTCGCGATGAAAGGCTTAGACGGCGGTCGTATCAATATCGCGACCTGTTCAGTCGGTACGGCTCAAGCGGCGCTGGAGCGTGCAACTCAGTATATGAATGAGCGTCAGCAATTTGGTAAACCGTTAGCGGCGTTCCAAGCATTGCAATTTAAGCTCGCCGATATGGCGACTGAGTTAGTCGCAGCCCGCCAAATGGTGCGCCTTGCGGCCTTTAAACTCGACAGCAGCGATCCTGAAGCCACCGCCTATTGCGCCATGGCAAAACGTTTTGCCACCGATGTGGGCTTTCAAGTCTGTGATGCGGCGCTGCAAATTCATGGCGGATATGGTTATATAAGGGAGTACCCGCTGGAACGTCATTTCCGTGATGTGCGTGTGCACCAGATTTTAGAAGGCACCAACGAAATCATGCGCTTAATTATCGCCCGTCGTTTACTCGATGAAAATGCAGGACAAATCCTCTAAGTCTATTCGCAAGAAGTGTGACTTATCGGTTGGCGATAACATAAAAGGAGTCTATACAGATGGAATATTTAGTAGAACGTATCGAAGGCCATACGGCCATTCTGACGATGAATAATCCACCGGCAAATACTTGGACCGCCGAGAGTTTGCAGGCGCTCAAAGCCAAAGTGCTTGAGCTGAACGCGAATAAAGAAATTTACGCCTTAGTGTTAACGGGCCAAGGGCAAAAGTTTTTCTCCGCCGGTGCCGATTTAAAGCTGTTTAGCGACGGCGACAAAGGCAATGCGGCGACGATGGCAAAGCACTTCGGTGAAGCCTTTGAAACCCTAAGTCAATTTCGCGGTGTATCGATTGCCGCGATTAACGGTTATGCCATGGGCGGCGGCTTAGAAGTCGCACTGGCCTGTGATATTCGCATCGCCGAAATCCAAGCTGTGATGGCATTGCCTGAAGCGACCGTAGGTTTATTACCTTGCGCAGGTGGCACTCAGAATCTGACCGCATTAGTTGGTGAAGGCTGGGCTAAGCGGATGATTTTATGCGGCGAGCGCGTCGATGCGACTCAAGCTTTGAATCTGCGTTTAGTTGAAGAAGTGGTCGAAACGGGCGAAGCGCTCAATGCGGCAATTGCGTTGGCCGTAAAAGTCGCTAACCAAAGCCCAAGCAGCGTCACAGCGTGCAAGACACTCATTCAAGCGGGCCGCACTATGGCGCGTAGCCAAGCGCTGCCGATTGAGCGTGAATTATTTGTCGGGTTATTTGATACCGAAGATCAGGCCGAAGGCGTGAATGCGTTTTTGGGCAAACGTAAAGCTGATTGGAAGAACCGCTAATGACTAATGTAGTAGATAACGTAAATCAGGCCACGACCACGCAAAACGTGGTTTTTCAAACCTTAGCCACCGCGTCCGGTAAGTTGATTGGGGTGGTGACACTCAATGTGGAAAAAGCCCTCAACGCCTTAGATTTAGACATGGTGCGCGCTATGACGGCGCAGCTCAATCTATGGAAGAAAGACTCGCTTGTCGCTTGTATCGTGTTAGATGGCAGCGGTGAGAAGGCTTTTTGTGCGGGTGGTGATGTGCGCGCTTTATACCATGCATCCATTGCCGCTAAAGGACAAGTGACTGAGGAGGCAAAGGTTTTCTTCGAAGAGGAATATCGCCTCGATTATCTACTGCATACCTATGGCAAACCTGTGTTGGTGTGGGGCGACGGGATTGTGATGGGCGGCGGGCTCGGTTTGATGGCGGGCGCGAGCCACAGAGTCGTCACTGAAACCTCGCGCATTGCTATGCCTGAAGTGACGATTGGCCTGTACCCCGATGTGGGCGGCAGTTATTTCCTTAATCGTATGCAGGGCAAAATGGGACTGTTTTTAGGGCTCACGGCCTATCAACTCAATGCCGCCGATGCCTGTTATGTGGGCCTTGCGGATCATTACCTGAACCGTGACGACAAAGAACTGATGTTCGATGCCATGGCCACCTTAGATTGGAGCGATACACCAGCGCTTAATCATCAACGCTTAGATAGCATGATCAACGAGTTATCTAATCAAGTAGATATCCCTAAGGGCGAAAGTGTATTGGCGGACAGCCAAGATAGTATCGACCGACTGATGGCGGGGAGCTTAGAGGATATTGTCACCCGTATGTCGACGTTAGCCTCGGAGGATGCTTGGTTAATGAAGGCGCGTGACACCTTCCTTGCGGGCAGTCCTATCAGCTGGCATCTGGTTAATATCCAATCACAACTTGGTACTAAGTTAAGCTTAGCTGAATGTTTTAAATGGGAATTAACCGCCAGCGTTAACGTGTGTGCCCATGGTGATTTCTGTGAAGGGGTTCGCGCACTCTTGATTGATAAAGACAGACAACCCCAGTGGCGCTTTAAGGATGTGAACTCAGTGCCTACCGCTGTACTTGAGCAAATATTGACTTCCCCTTGGGGCGAGTCGCATCCCTTTAGCCAACTGAGCTAAGCGTTGAGTTGATTATGCATAGAGTTGGCTAAGCGTTGACTTGATTAGCGCAGACTTGAATAGTGCTGAGTGTATAGGCTCAGCCAAGCTCGCTTTACTCTGTGATAACGACAGCATAATCAACGGACTAGCATTATCACTACACTAAAAAGAGAACAGCACACAGGAGTGACAGCATGAGTACAGTAGCATTTATCGGTTTAGGCAATATGGGCGGCCCAATGGCGGCCAATTTATTAAAAGCGGGCATGACGGTTCGTGTATTTGATTTAGTTCCAGAAGCCATGCAAAGCCTTGCCGACCAAGGGGCCTTTGTTTCTAGCACGGCTTGCGGCGCGGCGGCGGGTGCCAATGTGGTGATCACTATGCTGCCTGCTGGCAAGCATGTGAAAAGTCTATATTTAGGCAATGGAACAGACAAAGGACTCCTCGAAGTGGTTGCGGGTGATACTTTACTGATCGATTGCTCGACCATAGATGCGCAAAGCGCGCAATTGGTGGCGGCCGAAGCGGCTAAAAGCGGCATCGAGTTTATGGATGCACCGGTTTCTGGCGGCACAGCAGGCGCGGCGGCGGGCACTTTAACCTTTATTTGTGGTGGTTCAGATACCGCTTTTGAGCGTGGTCAGCCAGTGCTGAAAGCTATGGGGGTGAACATATTCCACGCCGGTGGCCCAGGTGCGGGACAAGTCGCTAAAATCTGCAATAACATGCTGTTATCTGTGTTGATGGTCGGCACTTCTGAGGCGTTGCAAATGGGCATTGACCATGGTCTCGATCCCAAAGTCTTGTCCGACATTATGAAGGTCAGCAGTGGTGGTAACTGGACATTAGAGAAGTACAATCCATGCCCAGGTGTGATGGAGACTGTACCTTCTTCTAAGGGCTATCAGGGCGGCTTTATGGTAGATTTGATGGTTAAAGATCTCGGTCTGTCCCAAGAAGCCGCATTATTGAGCAACTCCAGCACGCCAATGGGCGCTTTAGCCCGCAGCTTGTATGTGAATCATGCAAGACAAGGCAACGGCCGCCGAGATTTTTCCAGCATTTTTGAACAATTTGCACAACTTAAAAAATAGACATAGTTAACAAGGGATAACCAGATGGATTTAAAAGATAAGGTTGTCGTCATTACTGGCGGCGCGGGTGGCTTAGGTCTGGCAATGGCGCAAAATTTTGCGCAGGCGGGTGCTAAGATAGCGCTTATCGACGTGGACCAAGAAAAACTCGAGCGAGCCTGTGCTGAGCTTGGATCGGACACTGAAGTCCAAGGTTATGCCTTAGACATTACCGACGAAGAAGACGTCGTGGCAGGTTTTGCCTATATTCTCGAAGATTTTGGCCAAGTGAACGTGTTAGTGAACAACGCCGGCATTCTGCGTGATGGCCTGTTAGTCAAAGCCAAAGACGGCAAAGTCACCGACCGTATGTCTTATGAGCAATTCCAATCTGTGATCAATGTGAACTTGACGGGCAGCTTCCTCTGCGGTCGTGAAGCGGCAGCGGCCATGATTGAATCCGGTCAAGCGGGCGTGATTGTCAATATCTCTAGCCTAGCGAAAGCGGGCAACATGGGTCAGTCGAACTATGCCGCCTCCAAAGCGGGCGTTGCGGCCATGTCTGTTGGCTGGGCGAAGGAATTAGCGCGTTACAATATCCGTAGCGCAGCGGTTGCACCGGGCGTTATCGCTACTGAGATGACAGCGGCAATGAAACCTGAGGCGCTGGAGCGTTTAGAGAAGCTAGTGCCAGTAGGACGCCTTGGTCATGCCGACGAGATAGCTTCCACCGTACGCTTTATTATTGAGAACGACTATGTAAATGGTCGCGTGTTCGAAATCGATGGTGGTATTCGTCTGTAATGACGATATCTTATTGATATTCATAAAAACCGAGCTGAGGCTCGGTTTTTTATTGCGTAAAGAAACATAATGGCATTTTGAACTCAGTCTTTGGATTTATTTAGATTTCACTGTTGGAGTTGACATTTAGTTGTTAACCTTCAACAATCGCCCTCCAGTTTTTTTACATAACTTTACATACATGCTTGTCGCATGTAACGGAGCTTAACATCCGGATGTCTTGGCAGGATAAAGCCCTCTGGCTTGAGAAAATCACTAAACGCATGATGTTAATCGTGGGTGTCCTAGGGTTGATTGTGATCTATTGCGGGTTCTTTTTTCTGCTCTTCAGTGGTCGCTCTGTGGCCGTGATCCCGTGGTTTTTCCTTATCTCACCTTGGGTGTGTATTTATTTTGGCTTAACGCAAGTACAGCAAGTGCAAGTGGTAAATTGGTTCTTAAAAAAATTTAAAAAATAACCAATTTCTGCAAGTTCCTATTTTGTTTCGGTTTGTGCAGTTGGCAAACATTGGGGAGAAACAATGAAGTTACATGGATATTTATGGGTGCTAGGGAGTTTGTTTTGTTTGGGGGCTTGCGAGCGCTCGAACAAAGAAACACCGCATCTTAGTGATAATGGTGAGCGTATTGTTGCGCCCTATGGCAGTTGGCTGTCTCCCTTATCCGCGAACGATGTTTTTGAACAGGCCGATAATGTCGCCGAGTTACAAAGCGTAGATGGGGCGATTTATTTCTCTGAATCTGATGGTGATAAGCAAGGCCAAGTAGGGATTAAGCGTCTCGATAAAAAGGGCAATATCGCCGACGTCGTGCCGCCAAGCTTTAATGTTAAATCCGCCGTCCATGAATACGGCGGCGCCGCCTTTTTAGGGATAGGCCAGAGTTTGTTTGCCACTAAGGCACAGGATCAACTGTTTTATCGTTTCGCCCCTAATCAACCTCCACTGCCGTTAACGCCTAATGGCACCCGTCATGCCGACTGTATCGCTTATCCTAAAGGGTCGCGGATTATCTGTGTGCGCGAGGATCATCGCCAGCCCGGTGAGCCCAAGGCGAGTCTAGTAACAATCAATCTTAACTTTGCTGGTGAAGGCGATACTTTTGTCTCGGGGCATGACTTTATTTCTTCGCCCGCTATCTCGCCCGACAACAGCCAACTGGCATGGATCACGTGGGAACATCCCTATATGCCATGGGATAACAGTATTCTCTGGCTTGGCGATCTCGACCGCAAAGGGCAACTGCACAATATTCGTAAGGTCAACACGCCTACGGATTCTTCGGTGACACAGCCATTATTCAGCCCTGATGGACAATTGTATGTCGTGTCGGATATCAGTAACTGGTGGAAT
Source organism: Shewanella sp. SP1S2-4 (assembly GCF_031932075.1). Lineage (NCBI taxonomy): Bacteria > Pseudomonadati > Pseudomonadota > Gammaproteobacteria > Alteromonadales > Shewanellaceae > Shewanella > Shewanella sp. SP1S2-4. Next base: position 48,808 of record NZ_JAUOET010000001.1, on the reverse strand, counting down.
ATCTATCGAGTCACGGCACAAAATACCTTAGCCCCAGTGCTGAACAAAAAAGCCGAGTTTGCCGTGGCCGATTGGTATTTAGGCAATCACAACTACGCCTTCGAATCCGAAAAAACCATCATTGCCAGCTATATGCTTGGCAGCCAGGCGGCGTTAATTCGGTTGCATTTGGATTCGGGTTTAACCGAGTCCTTAGCCGTCGATTTCGGCGAAATCACTCAAGTGATCAGGGGCGAAGATGCCGTCTATTTTGTTGGCGCTAAGGCAACGCCAGAGAAGGGTATTTATAAAGTCATCGGCCGTGGCACTGAGTTGGTGTATACGCCTAACTTGCCAAAGCTTGATCCCAATTATATTTCTCGGGCAAAAAATATTACCTTTAAAACCGGCGTTAACCAGCAAGCCTACGGTTATTTTTATGGGCCGGTTAACCCCAACTATACAGCGCCCCATGATACCCGCCCGCCGCTGATAGTAATGTTGCACGGCGGCCCAACGGCGCGGGCGAGTCTGGCTTATCGCAGTGACATTCAATTTTGGACCAGCCGTGGCTTTGCGGTACTCGATGTTAATTTTCGCGGTAGCAGTGGTTTTGGCCGCGCCTATCGTCAGAGTATTTACGGAAAATGGGGCCAAGCTGATGTGGAAGATGCGGTCAATGCGGCCCGTTATTTAGTCGATAAAGGTTGGGTTGATGGACAAAAGCTGGCGATTCGAGGCGTAAGCGCAGGTGGGTTAACTGTGATGTCGTCCTTGGCTTTTTATGATGTGTTTCAAGCGGGTGTCAGTTACGCGGGGATCAGTGATTTTGAACAGCTGGCCAAGAGTACCCATAAGTTTGAGACTGGGTATTTAGATCAGCTCATTGGTCCCTATGCGAACAATCAAGCCCGCTATAGGGAGTTGTCGCCGCTGTATCATCTTGAAGGCTTGAATGAGCCCTTGTTAATTTTTCAAGGCTTGCGGGATCAAATTGTGCCGCCACAGCAGTCGCGACAAATTTATGAGGCGTTAAAAGTCAGAGGTGTGCCAACAGCTTATATTGCCTATCAAGATGAGCCACACGGCGGTTGGAAGCCAGAACACAGGGCCGCAGGATTAGAGACCGAACTCGCATTTTATGGGCAAGTGTTTAACTTCACCCCTGCGGGTAAGCTGGCAACATTGGTGCTGGATAATGCTGCGGCGTTAAAGCCGCCCGTCTTGAAAGGTCATCCCCGCGCTACTCGCGCTTATTGATCTAACTTGTCGTTATTACTTCAGGTTTTTACCGCAACACTCAGAGCCTGCATCGTGCAGGCTTTGATTTTTATGGGATTTGTCTTCGTCAGTCTCGTTGTCCTCATGGCTTAGGCTATCAATAATGGCGCAGTGGGGCTGATCGCCGCCTTGGCATTGGGTCACCATGTGTTGTAATTGCGCCCTAAGCTGTTGCAACTTATTGATTTGCTCTTCGACATAGGCAAGGTGAGTACGGGTAAGTTGTTTGACGTCTTCGGCATTACGGCTTTCATTGCCCTTAAGGCCAAGCAAGGATTTGCAATCCTCTAGGCTAAAACCTAAGTCGCGACATTGATGCACAAACTTAAGTGCTTCAATATCTTGATGGCGATAAACTCGATAACCCGCCTCATTGCGCTCGCCGCACACTAAGCCAATATCATGGTAATAACGGATACTCTTAACGCTCAAGCCCGTTTGTTTTGCCACTTCGCCTATCTTCATCTTGACCTCTATGTTTCCAACTGAATGGTATCACCCATTTCGCCCAGCAATTAATTGTCGATGTGATCACATTGAGTAAATTCATCCTTGACTCTCCCGCAATGGGAGACTTTATCTTAGACCTATAGTGTAAAACATCAAGTGAGGGATCTCCCATGTCTATGACCAGACTCTATGTCGCCAATATGAATTGCGCTGGCTGCGTCGCGAAAATTGAAAAGGCGTTTGCCGCCCAAGCGGGCGTCGAAGCGCGTGTTAATCTCGCCGATAAACAAGTGACGGTAGAAGGCAAGATGAGCGCCGATACCGCCTTAACTGTGATGGAAAAAGCAGGTTATCCGGCGCAGGTAGTGGTGGATGCAAAAGTCGCCGCCGAAGAAAAACGCCTAGAAGATGCCACTGAGTATCGGCTGCGGATGCGCCAAGCTATAGCCGCGCTCGTTGTGGGCGTGCCTATGATGCTGTGGGGATTATTGGGCGGCGAGATGATGATCAACAGTCCAGCGATGCAGCTTGGCTGGGGCATTATGGGACTGGTCACCTTGGCCTTGCTTGTCACCACGGGCGGACATTTTTATCAAGGCATGTGGCGGGCGCTAAAAGCCAAAACCACTAACATGGATACGCTGATTGTGCTGGGCACCAGTACGGCATGGGCTTATTCCATGCTGGTGGTCATTATGCCTAGCGTATTCCCTATGGATACCCGCCATGTGTACTTTGAGGCGAGTGTGATGATTCTAGGTTTGATTAACTTAGGTCACGGACTCGAGCTTAAAGCGCGCGGCAAAACCAGTGAAGCGGTGCAGCGATTACTTGGCTTGCAATCCACCACTGCTATTCGGATCACGGATAAGGGTGATGAAAAGGTTGAGATAAGTCAGTTGAAACTGGGCGATAAGCTGCGCTTGCGCCCCGGTGACCGAGTTGCCCTCGATGGTGAGGTCGAAACGGGGCAATCCCTATTAGATGAAGCTATGCTCACAGGTGAACCCATTCCCGTGCTTAAAAATCGCGGCGACAGTGTGAGTGCTGGCACAGTCAATGGCAACGGCAGCTTAGTTTACCGAGTGACGGCGGGGCAAGAAGATACCAAGCTCGCCAAAATCATCGCACTGGTGCAGCAAGCGCAAACCTCGAAATTACCCATAGGTCGATTGGCAGACAGAATCTCAGCGGTATTTGTCCCGACTGTGGTGGCGATAGCGCTGTTGGCAGCGGCAATTTGGTATTTTGTGGGGCCAGCACCCGCCTTAAGCCATGCGTTAGTGGTGCTGACGAGCGTGCTCATCATAGCGTGCCCCTGTGCGCTGGGGCTTGCGACACCTATGTCTATCATGGTGGCCGTTGGCCGCGCCGCCCAAATGGGCGTGTTAGTCAAAAATGGCGAGGCCTTGCAAACCGCCAGTAAAGTCGATTTTGTGGTACTGGATAAAACCGGCACTGTCACCTTAGGCAAGCCGCAAGTCACTGATTTTAATTTAGTGCAAACGCTGAGTGATGCCGATAAAGAGACTTTGCTGGGTGAAATTGCGAGTCTTGAGCAGCACTCTGAGCATCCGTTAGCGGGGGCGATTGTTAGTTATGCCAAGCAATCCCTGTCGCAATTGCCCGACACACAGGCATTTACGAACCATCAAGGTAAGGGGATTGAGGGCAAGGTCGATGGCGTATCGCTGGCGATTGGTAATCTCGCCTTAATGACGGCATTGGATATTGTTAATTCCGATGGCAGTGCCTTAGATCCAAAAGCGACATTAAGCTTTGCAAACCAAGGTAAAACTCCGATTTATGTCGCCAAAGCGGGCAAGTTAGTGGCCACTATCGCGCTTGCCGATCCGATTAAACCTGATGCTAAAGACGCCATCGCGGCCATGTTGCAAAGGGGTATTCGCGTGGTGCTGTTAACGGGTGATAACCCACAAACGGCGCAGGCGGTGGCCGACCAAGTGGGCATCACTGAAGTGATTGCCGGTGTACTCCCCGAGCAAAAACAACAGCATGTGCTGGATTTGCAAAAGCAAGGACATGTGGTGGCTATGGTAGGGGATGGCATTAACGATGCGCCTGCTCTGATGAGCGCCGATGTGGGGATTGCAATGGGATCGGGCACTGAGGTGGCGATTGAAAGTGCGGATATCACCTTGCTGTCGCAGCAGTTGATAGTGATTGCTAACTTATTGGCATTGTCGCGGGCGACGATTACCAATATTAAGCAGAATCTGTTCGGCGCCTTTGTGTATAACAGCTTAGGCATTCCGGTTGCGGCGGGCGTGCTTTATCCACTCACGGGCATGTTATTAAGCCCTGTGATCGCGGGCGCCGCCATGGCTTTGTCTTCACTCACTGTCGTCACGAACGCCAACCGCTTAAGACGGCAGAAGTTATAAGCTGTCGATACCTAAGCTAACTCAAAATGTTGAAACGGGTATCTTGAGTTAGTTTAGGGCTATGTCTACATAAGCCTTTAGCGTCGGCAAGGTTTGCGACGCTAAGGGTCATCAGATTGTCATTCTGCTCGAATACATTGAAAGTTAAGCCAATAGGGTAAAATTAATTACGCTTCTCACGCAGGCATTGTGCGGCGATTTCGGCATTCCCTCTGGCTTTTGATCAGCCTTGGTAGTTGATAATTTAGCCCAAACTGCTATAGTGCCACGTTTATTTTTACCCCTTCGGCATAGCGTTATTTGGTTTATGCTTATTTAAAGCGGCGCCAGCTGGCTCGGCCAACATTACTCGATTTGGAAGTTCATTTTGATCACAACAGCAAATATCACCATGCAGTTCGGCGCTAAGCCACTGTTTGAAAACATCTCAGTTAAATTTGGCGGTGGTAACCGTTACGGTCTTATCGGCGCAAATGGCTGTGGTAAATCGACCTTCATGAAGATCCTGTGTGGTGATCTAGACCCTAGCAGCGGTAACGTTTCGTTAGATGTGAATGAGCGTCTGGGTAAACTAAGCCAGAACCAGTTCGGTTATGAAGAATTCAACCTGATCGATACTGTGATCATGGGCCACCGCGAACTGTGGAAGGTAAAGCAAGAGCGTGACCGTATTTATTCTTTACCAGAAATGAGTGAAGAAGACGGCATTACCGTTGCCAACCTAGAGATGGATTTTGCTGAGATGGACGGTTATACCGCCGAATCTCGCGCCGGTGAATTGCTGTTAGGTGTAGGTATCGGTATCGACAGCCATTTTGGTTTGATGTCTGAAATTGCACCGGGTTTAAAACTGCGTGTACTGTTAGCGCAAGCCCTGTTCTCTGATCCAGACGTGCTGCTGCTCGACGAACCCACCAACAACTTGGACATCGACACTATCCGTTGGTTACAAGACATGTTGAACCAACGTAGCAGTACTATGGTTATCATTTCGCATGATAGATATTTCTTAAACTCAGTCTGTACTCACATGGCTGACTTAGACTACGGCGAACTGCGCGTTTACCCAGGTAACTACGACGAATACATGCAAGCGGCTACCCAAGCTCGCGAGCGTTTATTGTCTGATAATGCGAAGAAAAAAGCCCAGATCTCTGAGTTGCAAACCTTCGTAGCACGCTTCTCGGCTAACGCTTCTAAGGCGAAACAAGCCACATCACGTGCCCGTCAAATCGACAAGATTAAGTTAGACGAAGTAAAAGCCTCTAGCCGTGTGAACCCCTTCATTCGTTTCGAGCAAGAGAAGAAACTATTCCGTAATGCCTTAGTGATTGAAAACCTGACTAAAGGTTACGATACGCCGCTATTTGAAGACTTAAACCTGATAGTTGAAGTGGGCGAGCGCATTGCGGTATTGGGTGAAAACGGCGTCGGTAAAACGACCCTGTTACGTACCCTGATCCACGACATCCCGCAGGATGCAGGTACTATCCAATGGTCTGAAAACGCCAACATTGGTTACTATGCACAGGACCATGAGTCTGATTTCGCGAACGAAATGACCTTGTTCGAGTGGATGAGCCAATGGCGCAAACCAGAAGATGACGACCAATCGGTACGTGGCATCTTAGGCCGTATGTTGTTTGGTTCTGACGACATCAAAAAGTCAGTCAAAGTGCTGTCTGGTGGTGAGAAAGGTCGTATGTTATTCGGCAAGCTCATCATGCAAAAAGCTAACATTTTAGTGCTCGACGAACCGACCAACCACATGGATATGGAATCGATCGAATCATTGAACAACGCGCTGGAAATGTACGAAGGCACCTTGATTTTCGTGAGTCATGACCGTGCATTCGTATCGTCGCTAGCTAACCGTATCCTCGAAGTGACTCACACAGGTGTGAATGACTTCAGAGGCACTTACGATGAGTTCCTTGCCAGCAAAGGCATCGAAGTCTAAGGTTATTCGCTATTTAGCTGCATGTGTAAATGCATGCATCTAAATTCAGCATCAATAAAAACGCCGCAATGCATTGCGGCGTTTTTGTATCTGTTATCTGTCTATTATCTAGCGATTAGTTTTTTATGCACTTGATTCTAGCGCATTAGCGACGCTCGTTATTGCACTGACTCTTGCTGCACATAAATCAAACTGTCGGTATCAAAACCGCGGGCTTTAGACATTTCAACAAACTTTTGCAGTACCTCGGTTGGCACAGTCGGGGTTTTAGCCAGTAGCCACAAATAATCCGTGTCGGGTCCCGATATAAAAGCGTATTGATAGTTTTCATGATCTAATTCGAAGACCACATACGATCCATAAAATGGCCCAAAGAAGGAGACTTTCAAATAGCCTTCTGAGTCCCCATTGACAAAATAGGCCTTACCTTCGGCTTCTTTCCATTCGTTTTTAGCCGCTGAGAATCCACGGTTAATGACCATCACACCGCCATCGTCTTTCAGGCTGTATTCTGCGCTAACTTGGCTTAACCCTCTTTCGAATGAATGATCTAAGCGCGCAATTTCGTACCATTTACCTAAGTATTTATTCAGCTCAAAATCATTAACGGGTTGAACCAATTTAGGCATGCCTAAACAACCGCTGAGCAAAAATATACTGATGACTAACAGTAGCTTTCTCAATTTGACCTCCTGATCCCAAATCTTAGTTGCACATCTTAAGTTAAATGTTCAATCAATCCTCTGTCGAGCTTACACTATTTTCTTCATATTATTTCAGCAACTTGGCTTCTGTTTGTTAAAGTTCTGTTGTTTAAAGTCGTGTCGGCGACAGTCTTGTGGGTTACTCGCTCGCAACCTGCACTTTGCGCTGACTTATAAAGCCTTGGCTAATGCCGGCCAGAATAATCAAGCCGACACCGCTTAATTGCATTGGGCTCAAGCTTTCACCAAATATCCACCATGCCAGCGTCACTACGATAACCGGTTCCACATAGGCGAGGGTGCCAAAGGTGACTGCTGGCAATTGGCGCAGGGCTTTTACCGCCAGTAATATCGCTAAAAATCCGGGGAAGAATCCAATCGCGACCAACCAAGCAATTTGCGGCAAACTTGGCGTCAGCGGCGCATTTATCACTAAGGGCAGTAGACATAAAGCGCCGACACAAAGCTGCACTAAAGTGCTCTGGTAGGGCGAACTCAGACTCGGTTTTCGGTTGATTAACATAAACCCGCAGTAGGTTAAAAGGGCGAGTAAAGCATAAAAATAGCCTAATAATTCAGTGTGATTGCTCGCTTGCTGCGGCCCTGTTGGGATCATTAACATAAAGCCCATCAGCGCGACCACTACGCTTGCCATGCTTAAGCGGGTGAGTTTTTCGGCAAAGAAATAATGGGCGAAAATAGCCGACACCACTGGGGCTAAGTAAATAATCATGATTACATTGGCCATTTGGGTGTACTGAATGGCTTCAATATAAAACGCCATAAAACCCGCGAGCATAGCGCCATTCACTAAGTTGCGTTTGCTGAGTCTATGGCGAATCTGATGGCCTTTACCTGTGAGCAGCATATAAGCCAATAGAAATAGGGCACCGAGTAGTAAGCGGTAGAAGGTAATGTGCTCGGCGGGCAGGGCGGCAAAGCGTGCGAATACACCGATAGTGCCCATAAGAATGGCCGCCAATAGGGCAAAAATGATTGGTAAAGCTGAGCTTGGCATAGATAACCTACAACAGAGTGAACAGAGAGTTAAGGGGCGACACCGTCCTGTGGACGGCGTCGATTTTGCCTTAAAAACTCACCCTAGGCTATGCCGATATATTAACTAAATAATGCTTTTACGTGAGCGGAAATGGTTAAAGCTATCTTGGCTGTAGGCCGCCTTAATCCGTTTTAACGCGGCGTAATTATGGTCGAAGTACACATCAGTGGGGATAGCCTTATCTTTGAAGCTGATAAAGGCGCCCGAGGTGTTGGGGATGTCATAATTTCGGCTGGCATCAATCCAATCGAGTGCACGATTGATGCGAGTAAACACTTGGCTATCCTGCAATTGTTGTTTCTCTTGCAGCGCGTTATTCCACCAAGTTTGATATTGAATCGTGTATTGTCTGTCCTTGTAGGGGAAGGCGCTGCGGCTCTTTTGCTCTTCGCCCATAGTGCGATAATAATCACCCGCAATGGCGCAAAGGGTGACATAGGTAAATAGCCCCAATTGGCGATTACCTTCAAGCACATAGCGAGAAGTTAAGCTTTCAAGCAGTGGCTTATAACCGTCCCTCAGTCCCGTTTGATTCACTAAGCGCGAGGTGACTTTATGGGGCGCGGGCTCATCCAAATCGGGTGGCGTCGGTGAGCGGTTTATGCCTTGTAAGTCCGCTTGCAGATGATGAAAAGATTCCCTTTCCCAATTGGCCATTAAGTTTTCACCGTAGGCTTTGGTGAGTCCGCCCATACCCTCGATGCGTATATCATTGGGCACTAGGTCAAACTCATTAAATTGTGTCTGGATAAAGTGATTCAGACTGGCTGAATTGCCTTCCCAAAAGCCATACATCAAGCAGTTATGCTTAATCGACTCTGTGTCTATGTCAGGCGTTTTGTGTTGTTCTGCGGGTAAATGTTTGGCATTTATCTTGAGATTAGTACCAATCAAACAGCCTGTGCTGTCGGCATTAATGATGGCTTCCCAGCGCTGTAAAATGTCTTTGGTTGGGGTGTGCTCAATGAGTTCTTGGGTTTGTTTATCATAGCAATTCCACTCTAATTCAAACTTGAGCAGGCAAGGCGGTAGTGGAAAGGTTTGCACAAAAAAGCGGGTCACTATGCCGTAACTTAATCCGCCGCCACCCTTGAGCGCCCAGAGTAACTCTGGTTTATTGGCAACCGAGACGACTTGGGTTTCACCAATGCCGAGGACAATTTCTGCTTGTAATAGGGATTCGCAGCACATGCCGTATTTGCGGGTCCAAGGTCCTGAGCCGCCGCCCATAATAAATCCCGCTAAGGCAACGTTGCCACTGGTGCCATGGGGGATCATCACGCCTTTTTTTGCAAGGGCAGTGGTGAGATTGATAAAGCGATTGCCTGGGCCAATGGCCGCAATACCTGTGATGGGATCTAAAGTGAGGCTATCCATCTTCAGCAGATCCAACACTATGGTATTGGTCTCAGTGCTTTCACCTTCGTGATCATTCCCACCCGAGCGCACGCTGATCGGCAAGTTATAATCGATAGCCGCTTTATAGGCGATTTTGACTTCTTCAGTGGAAGTGCATTTGATGATCGCCAGAGGCTTTTTTTGCAACCTGCGGTTGAACAGCTGGCAAGCTTGTTGGTAGGCAATCATTTGCTTACCCGTGCTGACCGAGAATTGCTGTTCACTATAATAATGGCCAGCGGTAATAATATTGTCGGCCGGAATGTGTGCGCGAACTTCATTGATGAAATTAACAAAGTTTTTGGCTTGAGTGATCACTAAGTTTTCACTGATCCGCACTTCTGCACTTAATTCTTCTTCGGTCGATTGCATAATCAAACAATCCCGTTCGAGTTCATTCGCGACGGTCACTTTAATGTTCGAGCGATAGGCCGTCAGCGATTTAAATACTTCAATATTGAGGGTGATATCCGCTTGATTGCTCGCCGCGTAATTAACGACATAATTAAAATTAGGCCAAGTGTTATAGTCACACTCAATAATATAGGCTCGGCGTTCGTGGGGCGGAATAATCTTAGGCAGTTGTTGATTATAGGCGTTGCTATCCGCGGTGGTTTTTATGAATTGATATTCAGTATCATTAAATATGACCAGCAGCACTTTTTGTCTTTGAAGTGGGATAACGTTTTCATCACGAAAATTATATACATCTTGATGCTGATAAATATAAAGGTTATTTTCGGTAATCGATTTTTGTTGCGCCGGATTACGATAATAGTCGACGATTTCGGTTCGGGTTAATAATCGATTGAGTAAAGTGATGCCAAATATTTCACCATCGAAATGAGTGTCGCGGTGATTGGGTAATGACACGTTTTCAATTAAAAACTCATTGTCAGCAACCAGTGACAGGTTATTGAGTTGTGTATGGGTAATTTCACCATCCACATAACAATTTATTTCATGGTATTCATGGCAGATAGACAATAAGTGCCACTGGCCATCGTTGAGTCCACCTAAGGTTGAAATTGCCTCAACCCGCAGCAAGGTGGTATTAATCACGCATTCAATATGCCCCAGTGAATTAATATCCACCGCGAAATAGGTATCTTCTCGATCGGTTTTATAATGGAACACACGCCCACCTGCGCTGGTTTTTACCCAACACTGGTAAGTAAATATGGCAAGGGGTGACGTGTTCACGGGTAAGCTTTTTTCAATCACTGCCCGTATATTTCTTGATGCCTCAAGCTTATTCATATTCGTGCGTCCTTTCGTGTGCTTTGCGTGTTTTACCTCAGTGCGCTAAAGCGCAACTGGGGTAATTCATCCCGTGGTTAATCCATCGCGGGTAACTAAGTCGCGGATAACTATGTTTTGGGTAAATCAGTCGCTAATTAATGGGGATTAAAGCGACGTATTGATCCTGTCACGGCCATCGGCTTTGGCGCGATACAATGCGGTATCGGCGGCGCACAGCATGGCGAGTGAGGTACGGAATTGGCCATTGATTTCACTCGCAATTCCTTGGCTCGCGCTCACAGAGACATAATCGCGCAGGCCTTGCTCAGTAAAGCGCAGTTCATTAATCCCTTGCTGCACTTTTTGGGCAATCGTCAGTGCCATTTTGGCATTGTGGCTTGGCAGAATTAGCGCGAATTCTTCACCGCCGTAACGCGCTGCCAGGCCAATGTCTATTGGCACTATGTCAGCAATCACTTTGGCAATCTTACGTAGGCATTCGTCGCCTTGGATATGGCCGAATTGGTCGTTGAACACTTTGAAATAATCCACATCGATAATCACCACGCTGATAGGGCGCAGCTTACCTGTGCATTCTTCCCAATAGTGATGCAGCATTTCGTCGAAGTATCGGCGGTTCGCCAGCCCAGTCAGTGAATCCGTGGCGGCCAATTTACGTAGCTTTTGATTCTCCGCTTTGTGCTGCGTTAAATCGTGCATCATCATCACGAACAGAGGTTCATGGCTGGGGATGTAGGAAATGGAGAGTTCGACATCTTTTGCTTTGCCTGAGGCGGTAATGAGGGTGATTTCTTCGGCGCAGTGCTGCACTGGAATGCCGCAGTTTTTGCCTAGTTTAATATCATTGCTCAGCAGATTGTCGTAGCGAGCTTGATGGTGCTCTGTCAAAAAGTTACGCCAATCTTGTCCCTTCAAACTGGCCTGAGGGCATGTCAGTAAGTCAGCACCTTTGCTATTGCTAAAGTAAATGTAACCTTGGGCATTGACGATAATCACAGGCTCAGTTAGATGCTGAATAAACTGTTGAATCGTTTCAATCGAGGCATGCTCGAAGAAGGTTAACGGCAATGCGGGCTCGACCAAGCCTTGCTGCGCAGTACACTGTAAGCCATTGTCTTCACCCACAAGTGATAATGGATGTTGTGAGCGAGTCTGTTTAGGTGAGCTTGTCATTGTTATCATTCTCCGTGAACCTAATGTCATCTGCGCTAAGCGCTTTTCTGATGATGACTTTATTCTCAGCAAAGAAAAGATACCTTCTGCTTACCTTCCGATTTAATATATTGTTTATAAAGGTTTTAAATTTACTCTTCTCACGGTAAATACTCAGGTTTAGCTGAAACGTGCGAGGTTTTTGGGCATGGCTAAGTTGAAAGAGTGGCACTCATGAGTGGATTTTTGGCTATTAAGCGGCAAGCGCAAAGGATGTTAGTGTCGAAATTTAACCGCAGATAAACAGTGGAAACGGCTCGTTCACCCTAAAGGTTGATTTGGATGCAGAGCTTCGCTACTTGATTTTCCTCTACACCATTTACCACCTTGCTGAAGTTTAAAAGCGCACATCGCATCCCAACGACCACTGATGCCACTGTATTGGCGGCGAAAATCTTTAGCAGAGCTGAGCCAAGCATCTGATGCAATCCCTAACTCATTGAGCAGTTTTGGTCGCTGATTATCGATAAAGCCTTTTTTATCATGGCGAATGGCGCGGCCAGTCCAATCGATAAGTTCCAGATAATCCGCAAAATGAAAAGGGATGCCCGTTTGTTGACTAGAGTGTGTTGCCGCATCGAACTTGGCGAGAGATTGGTTTATCGTTTGAGGCTGATTTTTTGCGGATTGGACTGGTGCTTGCGGTGAGATGATGATGTTATTTACCTGCTTGAGTGCACTAATTCTTTCTTGAATCGAGGTGAAATCAGAAGATTGTAAAGAGTCGGCAATCCCTGCTCGAATAGGGTTTAAATCCACGTACATCATGCAGGCTAGTAAGGCTTGCTCATCTAGCAAAGCTTGGGATTTGAAACGGCCTTCCCAGAACGCGCCTTTACACTCATCTTCACGATTCGCTTTACGGGCAATTTCTTCGTTCAGGCAGCGCATAAACCAAGATATGCTGGATAAACGTTCATGCCATTCGGTAATTAACCCATCGAGCAGCATGCGTTCACCGTCAATTAAGGCTTCACCATTCATATACTTAGTTGCGACAGTATGGCCTTTAGTTATTTGACACCACCGGCTGATAACCTCTTTTGGGCTTAAGGTTTTTGCTTCCTCAACATCAATTTTAAGTACTAAATGGTAATGGTTGTTCATCACTACATAGGCGCAAATGTCGATACAAAAGATGGTGGATAATGCTTTGATTTTATCGACAATCCAGCCACGTCTATGCTCATAACTGCGGCCTGTGAGTTTATCCTCACCGCACAGAAAAGCCCTTCTAACACAGCGATTTATCACATGATAGAAGGGCGTTGTATTGGCATCGATAATCATTCTTCTGGCCGAGGTCATGACTCGCTCCAAACAGACAAGGTGAAGATAATCTAAAGACTAGTAGAAGAGGGGACAAAGCACAAAAAGACATGGCTGTCCCCGCTTTTGCTGCTTATCTCGAAAAGATATGGCTGTCCCCGCTTTTTTTACGGGATTTAGCGTCACTAGCAACCAAAGACAGTGCTGTTATGGGAATACGGAGGATAAGCGGATGTCTTGTGAGAAATGCTCTGCCGTAGCAGCAGAGCATTTATAACTCATTTCAGGAGGCACTTATCTCGAAAAGATATGGCTGTCCCCGCTTTTTCATCAGGAGGCACTTATCTCGAAAAGATATGGCTGTCCCCGCTTTTTCATCAGGAGGCACTTATCTCGAAAAGATATGGCGGTCCTGAGAAAAATCCTTTAATCACGATCATTAATGATTTGTGGATCAGGGCTAAGTAACAGTAAAGTATTGTTAGTATTAGTGAGTACAAACTGAAACTTAGTTGTACCAGAAGTGTGGTCAAGGTCGATCATCTGCAATATCGCGCCATCACTGCTTAGGGTCAAAGCATCTATAATGCCATCAAAGGGGGTTAAAAAGCCTGCGCCTACGAATTTAAGTCCCTTACCAGTTTGGTCATCGAGTAGGTAAGTGATAGTGCTAGCAGCAGTAATAGTCACATCACCTGGGCATTCACTTCCTTCTGCATTTGTATAAGTGAACACAGGTTCACCATTTTCAAGAGCCACCGTGACTTTAACATAATGAGCTTGTCCATAATTGTCTGACATCTGTTATTTCCTTTGTGTGTTGTTAAAATTTAATACTTTGTATTCCTGCATGTTTTAGTCTATTTACGAGTTCTTGATCTCGATCCAGTTCCCCTAAACAGTCAAGCGCTCTACTATAAGGTTGTAAATATTGGGGATCTCTATCTTTATTCTGAATTTGCATGAGTCGATTCTTTGCTCGCATGCAGTTCTGTTGCATGGCTTTTATATCATGTTGTTGATTGAATAATTGAGCATTTAGTAGTTCCACTTCTGCCATGCTGGCATGATATTTAAATTCATATGGAGCGTCATTGATCAATGTTGTAAGTAAAGCTTTTGCTTCTTCTATTAGATCCCAGCTTTTCTGGTACTGCCCAGTAAGCTGGTAATATTGAGCGGCATTTTTTAGCAGCATAGCTTTCAGTGGGCCGTATCTACGACTGGAAGAAAAAGCAGCCTTTTCTTTTGAAAGTTCAGCTTGCAAAGTTACAGGTGTATAAGTACAACGAGGATCTTTAAGAGTAGCGTTAAGCAACATTAGTTGGAACTTGAGGTAATACAGTTTTGTTTTCCATGCGGAATTTTCGGGATCTAAAGCTACAGCCTGCTGCATTAGGCTTTCTCCCTGCAATGCATTATCAAAAGCTTGCTGAGTAAGGTTTTGATATCCCAATAAATCAGAACTATTTCTCAAACTGCTTGCCAGTCTGTCTAATAGATATCCATCCACACTATTTATTTTCCTTATTGCTTCTAACCCAACCTGCAGCTGCTTATGTATTGTGATTGCAGAATTTAAGTCACCCTGAGAGAGGGCTGCACTCGCTAACCAAGATCTCGTATCCGCCACATCCGCAATGAGCTGACTATCCTCAGGTGCTTTGGCCAAGGCGAGCAATTTTAGCCTTAGCGACTCTTCAAAATCCTGCCGTGCTTGAGTAAATTCTTGCTGCTTCATTGAAACCGAGCCCAAAGTATTATGGGCGTAAGATAGCTCCATGAGCGCATCTTTATCTTCGGGCGCAAGGGCGTACATGGTTTGGCTGTATTTTAAGTATTGCTCGTAAAAAGGGCGTGACGCCGCCCAATCACTGACATCATACTTAAGCTGCCCTAACCAAAAGGCATTGGCACCTAGAGTTTTTAGTAGGGCTAAGTTTTCAGGCTGCACACTCAAGAGTGGCAGCATTTTTTCTTGCGCTGCGAGTAATGCGCTGCGAGCTTCATCGATTTTATTGCGCGAATATGCCACTTCGCCCATGGCCTCTAAGGTTTGGCCGTGTTGGAAGCGGGCGTCAAAACTTAAGTGTGCATCATCTTCTGTATTGGAAAAATCACTGAAATATTCCAGTGCTTTATTGCTGATCCCGTCGAGTAAGTCCATTCGGCCGATGCCGCGCATCTTGTCGGCGAAGTCGCCTACCATGAAACCGAGCAAATCTTCGGCGGCGAGGCGTTTTTGCAGGGCGAGTTTTTCAGCTTCTATGCTGCGCACACTCATGATAATGGAGGTGAGGGTGAGGATGCATAACAGGGTAACGGTTAAGCGCCTCGTCCAGCGCAACATATTGGCGCGTTTGGTGGAGGCTGTGATAAAGGCGGTTTCGGGATCGTCTAAATCGAATAACGGATTTTGGCTGAGGCTTTGGGCTTCTTTTAAAGGTTTACCTTCAGCGAGTAGATAGGCGCTGTGTTTGGCTTCGCTGAGCCAGCGTGTTGAAAGATGCTGTAGGCGACTCTTAATGCTCAAACTGTCGCTATGTTCGCTAATCCAAGCCGTCGCCCGTGGCCAACGGCGCAGCAGGGCTTCGTGGGCGATGCTAAAACAGGGTTCACCATTTTGCAGATGCGACACGAATAAGCGGCTATCGACCATGGCTTGCACTAGGGCAGTTTCGGCGGTGCTTTGCAGCTGCGACCAGCGGGCGGTGCGGCTGGTGATGGACTTTTCATCTTCGCGCAGGGTGACTAGCAGGGATAAAATCCGTGGCAGACTGGCTTTTTCGGCATCGCTTAAATGGGAGATCGCTTGCTCTGCATTTTTACCAATCGCCCCTTCAATACCGCCAAGGGCATGATAAACCGAGACTAATAACTTATCGTCGGCGCTGCGCTGTAAATACAAGGCTTGCAGCGTGTATTGCAACATGGGCAGTGCATCTGGGTTACTGGCGGCGTCGCTGCAGAGCATTTCATCGAGCGGCATCGCGGTTTCGCTGTCAACTTCCCAGCTTAAGTTGGCGGCCACCGCAGGCAGGCGGATCATTTGTAATAGCTCAGTGCGTGTTGGCGGCGCTAAGTCAAAGTGGGCGCCGCGGGCTTTACCCGCCATTAAGCTTGGGTAGCCCACAAGTAAAGGATAAAAATCGTTGCGACAGGCACTGATGATAATCACGGCTTTTGAGGTGGCGAGTTGTTCCAATAATTCTATGAACTGAGTTCGTTCGGTATCGCTAAATAGTGGTGATGAGAGCAACACTTCTAATCGGTCGATAAACAAGGCAAAAAACGGATTGGAAAAGGGTTTAGCCTTGAGCGCTTGGGTACACTGATTGATCACGCTTTGGATATCTTCGATAAGTTGAATCGCCAGAGTCTCAGCGCTCATGCCTTCGAATACTGGGATGTCGTTGATTTCCCAGTCGAGCATAGCGCTGGCAAGATCGGTTAACAGTTGCCCTTTACTCACATCGGCAAAATCTAAGCTGCTGAATGACGCGACACCAATGCCGTTATAGCCGCCGCCCTTCATTAAATTGGGCACAACACCGGCATTTATCAGGGAGGATTTACCGCTGCCACTTGGGCCTAAAACCAGACAGAAGGCACGACCATAGATGATTTGCTGGCTGATACGGTTAAGCAAAGTGCTGATTTGTTCACTGCGACCAAAAAACACCTCGGCATAGTTAGCGCTATAGGCTTGCAGACCCGGAAAGGGCGAGCCGCCTTGCCAACTTTGCGGGCTGGCGGTGGCTTCGTGGCCGATAGGAAAACGCACTTCGGCTAAGGTGCGATAGCCGCGTTTGCGTATGGTTTCTATATAGATGGGATCAGTGGCGCTATCGCCTAATGCTCTACGTAACTGATTGATAATTTTATGTAGTGGGTTGTCGCCAGTATCAACACCCGGCCAGCAGTGGCTGACTATTTCATCACTGCTGACGACTTCGCCCGCCCGTTGACAGAGAAACAGCAGCACATCCATCGCCTTGGGCTCAAGTTGTTTGACTTGTTTGCCAAGAAGCAGACTATTGGCGCTGGGATTGATTTGCCATTCACCAAAGAAAAATGTGCTGTCACTCATAACGATGTCCATTTATTGAGTATTGGCTAGCGTACTGTGGGAAACGTACCGTTAGTTACCACTCTTATAGTTATATTTTTGTTGTGTTTTTATGGTAAATGTTGGGCTGTTGTCGGCCTAAGGTTTGATGTCAAAGCCTTGACATTATGCCTATTACATTTGTTATTTAAAAGGGGTAACCCTTGATAATCAATGTAAATTTTATCAGGGTGAGGTGTGGTAAATAGTCTTTAGCTTGTCATTTTTCTGTCAACAGTTTGTGCTTTGCGCTAGATGTTAAATAAGGTAATGGCTTTTAGGTGTAGATTGCAAAAGATCAACAATAAAAAGTGCCCGTGATTGGGCACTTTGTATTAGAGAGGAACTTAAGGCTAACAAGCCTGACTTATCAGCACGTTAAGCTAAGTATCTTAACGTTAGCCCCTTAACATTGGTTCCTTTGGATTAGCGCGTTAAGGTTAGTGCCTTGGCTTGATAGCTTAATCTGGCCATTTGACCTTGATCTTGCAGTTCTAACTCATTGAGTTCGAAGGGCGGCTGTAAACCCGAGGCTTGGATAAGCTTAGGATCTAACATCAGCTTTAACTTTGGTGACTCTGGGGTCAGCCAATTGGCCGCTTGGGTGCGTAGAATCGCTACCTTTTGACCTTTGGCATTGGTGCCGGTTAACGTGCCACTTAAGCCAAAACGTCCCGCCTCGGCGACCGATAACTCAAAGTTTATTTGGTTAGGCAAGCCTTTATCCCAAACCGTGAGTACTTCGGGCTTGATGCTCGCCGAATTGACATAGGACTTAAAGACAGACTTGACCGTGCGCTGCACCGGTCGGCCATCGACTTGGGTTTGCACTGTGATTTCAATTTCACTGAAACCTGCATTGCTGCTCGAAAGTGCGACGCCCGCGGGGATCTCCGCTTGCCATGCCTCCCCTTGTTTTACCATCGCCAGCGGTTGCATATTGCCATCGGCTTGTTTGAGTTTTGCCTGTGGCACAAAGGCGTTATCACTTTGGCTGAGTGCGAGTTCAAGCCCAAGGGTTTGCGCATCCGCCGCGATGGCTATGGGGGCTTTGACGCTCAGTTGATAGGGCGAGCCTTTTTCCTTCACATTGACTAAGTAGCTGGCGCTCGGTGTTAACGGCTGGCTGACCTGCAGGCGATATTCGCCCGGTGTGGCCTTCGCCGACATTTGCAGCGCACTGGAATCATCGGTTAACCCTGCGCTAGCCAAAGCATCGGCGTTGACCATTGATTTGACCAGTGACTCATTGGTGTTTATTCCACTGCTGTTGGCTGCTTTGCCTTGGGGTGACTGATTAGGGGTAACGCGCTGAATTTGCACGCGCTCAGGGGTAATGACCTCGGCGTGCATTAAGGCGCCAGAGCGGGTATCGCCCCGAGGTGCAATGCGCACTAAGCTCGACGCTTGGCTCATGGTGAGGCCCACGCCCGCATTAAGCTGTGCGCCTGTTACATTGACCCAATACTCGTCACTTTGGCTGGCTTGCTCCAGCTTAAGCATACTCGCTTGATACTCACCGTACAGCGGGGTGATAAAGCTAATGTAATCCGTACTGGTGTTGATGGGCGTGAGTGTTGGGCTGGCAATATTGCTATCGACTAAATCGGTATCGCTCGGCGCAGCTAAGGTTAATCCTTTGGCGTACATAGGGCTGGCATTGGTTTTGGGATCTATGGGTGTGGCTTCATCTTGGCAGGCTGCAAGCAGTCCGCTTAGCGCCAAGACACTGGCAAGTTTGCTGAGTGTGTGCATCTTAGTGCTCCTTAAATGTGGTTGCGGATCAGCGTGTCTAAATTGAAACACGTACGACGACTCTGCTGATGGCTTAAGGGCTCTTGGCCACGGGTCTTTTGTTTATCAGTAAACCAGACGGTGCCAGCCGCCTTTTGTGAGCTGCAATTTAAGAAGCCGTCGGAGCAGCTATCGAGCCAGTTTTGGGTGGTTTCGAGCGCGACTTGGTATTGATAACCCGCGCAGTAACTGTCGCTGTCCCAAATGGCGGAATCAACATCTGAGCCCACCACGACTTCGAAGGGTTTACCCAGCGATGGGCGACCCGCTGTGCCATTAAGCCAAGCGTTGTTGTAGTTTGCCATCCAACCGACTTGCTGTTGTTTCACCGCATTGCTGCCATAGCCTAAGAGCCAGCCTAAGCTGGTTTCGAACACATTACCTTGGTTCACCGCATCGGCCAGCGGCGTACCAGCACTGGAAGGCGCGATGGCGATAACCTTTGAGGTGGAGTTGATCACTGCAGGATAACGGCTGTCCCACGTTGGGTTAGATAAAATCCACCGCACTACGTTGCCACCATTGGAGTGGGTCAGCAGAATTAAGTCGTCGATATTTTTGGCTTGGATAAAGCTATTGAGCTGCGTGGCCAGACAACCTGCGGCGCTTTCTTCCCACATATATTGGTCAAAGTCGCAGTTGATCACTGTGTAATTGTTTGGCACTGGGATGCCTTGGCGCACTGAGTTAACAAATTCGGGCGTCCAGTAATCGGCTAAGGCATTGGTCTGGTGACCCGTACCGTGGATAAAGGCAACTCCGGTTGCAGCGAGTGTCGCTGGGCTGACAGCTAACAGACCCAAGAGCATGAGGGCTTTTTTGATCTTCATGGGTATATCTCGTGTTGTTGGTCTTGTTGATAGTGGCCGCGCAGTCCGTTGTGACTGTTTAGGGCAAATCGGTTAATGCTAAGGATTTGCCGTAATTTAGCGTTAAATCGGCTGACATGGATCGGGTTATATGCGCCATAGGCGCGGGTTACTCACTTTGGGTAGAACATGATTTAAGGCCTGAATACGACGGGATAGGGTGAATGCGCTAGTTTAGGTTGGCAGTCAATGTGATTGCCGTAACTTAGCCATTATCAACAGGACTTAACTCAAGCTTCTTAACCTAGACGTAACATTTTTAGCTGGCAAGTAAAAAATCACCATATAATTGAATAGCATGGCAGCATTTTAAAGCATGCGTTTTAATATCAATATCGAGGGTGATAAGGTGATGATAAGCAATGACTAATAAATGGTACTGTGTTTTATAGTGTTTGAAATCATGGCTCAATTACGCAAAAGAATTTTCTGTGACATTGGCTTTGTGTTTGAGTTAATCGGTTTATCGTTCTGTATATAAAGGTTTTTTGGATAAATTCGCTAAACTTAGCCACTCGCTTTGTGAGATCGACATCAGCTTAGTGCATTTACAGCGTAAACCGATTAGGCTGAGCTGAGTTAACGTAGTATCAATGTGATAAATACAAATTGGGTAGTTTTTACAGGGATAAGGGAGAATAAGTTTGGCGATAGAACATAATGAGATGGTGAGCTGCTTAAGTGGATTGCAATGCCGCACTAACTTCAGCATAAAAAACATTACCGAATACATGCTCCCAGACACCAAAGAGGCGTTCTATTTACACCTCGACGGTAAATCACCGAACTTGATTATTCGGCCCGCATTTGAGGTTTTTTCTGGCGAACTCGTCACCATTGCAGGCGTGCATGCCAAATACGATTATTTCCACAATGCGGAGATGACTCGTTTTCCAAAGCGTTTGCATAAGAGTCTCACCGAAACCCACTATGGACTTGCCTTTAGCTTTGACACAGTCGAAGCCGTGCAGCAATTTGTCAGCCGTTTAGGTGCCATAGTCAAAGGTGCATAAATTTTAGTCTTGACGCTTTAGGGTTAAATTCCTCAATACCAATGAAAATGAGGAATTTAACTGCTGCCTTTTTACGCGGCGTTTCAGTATATTCATCAATAGATGAATTTTGCTGGAGCCTGCCATGTCGCTTATTCCCGGTCGTCCTAGGGGCGTCGTTCCATTTAGCGCCCAACCTGAATCGCCGCCCATTCTCGGTCGTCCGAAGGGAAATTCAGACGCGCGTCAACGCTTAATAACCGCTGCCTTAAGTCTCTTTAGTCATCGCAGTTATCCTACTGTGTCTACCCGTGAAATCGCCCGCGAAGCCGAGGTCGATGCCGCGCTTATCCGTTACTATTTTGGTTCGAAAGCGGGTTTGTTCGAACAAATGGTGCGGGAAACCCTTGAGCCCGTATTAACCCGCTTACGCGAAATATCTGCAGCTGAGGCGCCGAATAATGTCGGCGAAATCATGCAGACCTACTATCGCGTTATGGCGCCCAACCCTGGCTTGCCACGGCTGATTATACGGGTATTGCAGGAGGGCGATGGCTCGGAACCCTATCGAATTATCTTGTCTGTATTTGAGCAAGTGTTAACCCTGTCGCGGCAATGGCTCGAATCCACGTTAGTTAATTCGGGATTATTAAAAGAGGGTGTCGACCCCGATTTAGCACGGCTAAGTT
Source organism: Shewanella sp. SP1S2-4 (assembly GCF_031932075.1). Taxonomy (NCBI): domain Bacteria; kingdom Pseudomonadati; phylum Pseudomonadota; class Gammaproteobacteria; order Alteromonadales; family Shewanellaceae; genus Shewanella; species Shewanella sp. SP1S2-4. The sequence goes on along the minus strand of NZ_JAUOET010000001.1, from coordinate 27,375 downwards.
TTGTGAGTCTTATGGTATTTCCGCTTATTGCCCCGCCCGTATTAATGCGTCAGTTCGGCTTTTTTGATGCCGATGCTGCGCTTTTGCAGCGCTTAGCTCTGCACAATATGCAGGTTTTTACGCAGGGACTGTTATGTGAACCAAGGAGCCAGTCATGAGCTCAACGAAAGGTTTAACGATGTTGAATGACCAAGATTTTAGTCGCAATCGTTTCAGTAAAAACAACTCAAGTAACAAAAGTTTAAGTAACAGCAGTTTAAGTAGCAGCAAGTTAAGCAACAGCAAGTTAAGAAACAATAAGTTAACTAATCAAACCGCATTAGCTAAAAGAGTCGCGACAGGTGTCGTTTTAGGCTGTTTGCTGCTGCAGTTAGCGGCTTGCACTCAAGAGTCGCCGAGCGTCCTTGGCACAGTCGAGCGTGACAGACTGACACTGACCGCGCCCGTGGGTGAGTTAATTACTCAGGTAAATGTGGTTGAAGGTCAGCAGGTTAAGGCGGGCGAAGTGCTACTCACACTCGATTCGACCTCGGCCAATGCGCGCCTTGCCCTGCGTCAAGCCGAGCTTGAACAGGCCAAGGCTAAACTTTCTGAGGCGGTGACTGGCGCGCGTTTAGAAGATATCGAACGCGCCAAGGCCGTGCTCGACGGGGCAAATGCCAGCGTGAAGGAAGCGAAGCGTGCCTTTGAGCGCACTAACCGTTTGTATGCCACGAAAGTGCTGAGCCAAGCGGATTTAGATACCGCCCGTGCGGCGCGGGATACCAGTTTAGCCAAGCAAGCCGAGGCGGAGCAAAGCCTGCGCCTACTAGAAAATGGCACCCGTAGTGAGCAGCTAGAACAAGCCAAAGCCGCGGTGGCCGCCGCCAGCGCCAGTGTCGCCATCGAACAAAAAGCCTTAGCCGACTTGAGTTTAGTGGCGGCGCGTGACGCCGTTGTCGATACCCTACCTTGGCGAGTAGGCGATCGTATTGCTGCGGGTACTCAGTTGATTGGTTTGTTGGCGAGTGAGGATCCCTTTGTACGGGTTTACCTGCCCGCGACTTGGTTAGACAGAGTGAAGGCGGGCGATAAGGTCAATATCCGAGTGGATGGCCGCGAAATGCCGATTGCTGGCACAGTGCGTAATATCCGCAGTCAGCCCGCTTATACGCCGTTTTATGCGCTGAATGAGCGTGACCGAGCACGGTTGATGTATCTGACAGATATTACGATTTCTGCCGAGGGGCAGGATTTACCGACGGGCATGGCATTAGCCGTGGAGCTGCCATGAGCCACACCGACTTTGCTATCGAGACCCAAGGCATGACCCGCGCCTTTGGCGGCGTCAATGCGGTGGCAGACCTCGATCTCGCCATTCCCAAGGGCACTATTTATGGATTTCTTGGCCCCAATGGCTGCGGAAAGTCCACTTCAATTCGCATGTTGACTGGGCTGCTAAGTCCAACATCGGGGGAAATCCGCGTCTTGGGTGAAACCTTACCCGGCGCCGAGGAAAAACTGCGTCGCCGTATCGGCTATATGACGCAAAAATTCTCCCTGTACGACAATCTTTCGGTGCGGGAAAACTTAGAGTTTGTCGCGCAAATTTATGGTCTAAATCGCCGAGCCTCAAAGCTGCGGATAGCCGAGTTAGTCACGCTGTACGATTTAGTCGGCCGCGAGAAACAAATGGCGGGCTCCATGAGTGGCGGCCAGAAGCAGCGTTTGGCCTTAGCGGCGGCGACCTTGCATCACCCCGAATTGTTATTTCTCGACGAGCCGACATCGGCGGTCGACCCCGAGAATCGACGTGAGTTTTGGGAGCGCTTATTTGATCTCTGCGCCCAAGGCACCACGATTCTTGTGTCGACTCACTATATGGATGAAGCCGAGCGTTGCCACGGTCTGGCGATTTTAGAGCGGGGGATAAAACGCGCCGACGGTTCACCCCAGCAGCTGATGGCGGCGATGGGCGCTCGGGTGGTTGAAATTTCAGGGGATGATTTACGTAATTTAAAGCAATCATTGATCAGCGAGTCCGCGGTATTGTCGGCGGCGCAAATTGGCAGTCGTTTAAGGGTGTTAGTGCGTAGCGATATTGAAGATCCGCTCGCTTGGCTTAAACCTCGAGTTGCCAGCCGGACGATGGAAGAAGTGCGCGCTAGCCTAGAGGATGTGTTTGTCACTTGCACCGGCGAGCGTTTGGCTGGGGTGTCCAAGGGAGCAACTAACCATGTGGCGTAGAATTTTTGCAGTTGTCGTCAAAGAGTTGCGGCAATTGTCACGGGATCGTATGACCTTTGGCATGATAGTCATGATCCCGCTAGTGCAACTGATGTTGTTTGGTTATGCCATCAATACCGATGCGCGCCATCTGCCCGCGGGGCTGGTGAATTTGAGCGATTCTGCCTACAGCCGCTCATTGGTGCAGGCGGTAGAAGCGACGCAGGTGGTCGATTTCAAACAGCGTTATTTAAGTGCAGCCGAGGCAGAAGCGGCGATCACTCGCGGCGAAGTTAAAGCTGTGCTGTATTTGCCCGCCGATCTCGATGAGCGCTTAGTGCGTCACCCAAGCTTTGTGGGTCAGCAATATTTAGCTCAGCCTTATTTATCACAACCTGTCGGCCAATGGCTGGTGGACGGTTCTGATACGGTTGTCGCCTCAACCATTCGTAGCCTTAGGCAAATGCCGCTGGATGCAGTCGCAGGGAGAGTGCAAAAAGCCGTGATGCCGAGTTTTGAAGTGGTGCAATATTTCAACCCTGAGCAGCGCTCTGTGGTCAATATCGTACCCGGCCTGCTGGGCGTGATTTTGACTATGACCATGGTGATGTTCACCTCTGCCGCCATAGTGCGCGAGCGCGAGCAGGGCAATATGGAGTTTTTGATCACTACACCAGTACGGCCGCTGGAGTTGATGCTGGGTAAAATCGTGCCCTATGTGATCGTCGGCTTTGTGCAAGTGACCATTATCCTGAGCGCAGGGCATTTGTTGTTTGATGTGCCGATTCGTGGCGGGCTTGATTCCATCGCCCTTGCCGCTATGTTGTTCATTTGCGCTAGTTTAACTCTAGGATTAGTGATTTCGACCATAGCGAAAACCCAGTTGCAATCGATGCAAATGACGGTATTTATCCTGCTGCCATCGATTCTCTTGTCGGGGTTTATGTTCCCCTATGAGGCCATGCCCATCGCGGCGCAGTGGATTGCCGAAGCCTTACCCGCAACCCACTTTATGCGCATGTCACGGGCCATAGTGCTACGCGATGCTCAAGTGATGGATCTGCAATTTGATGCCCTGTGGATGATAGGTTTTACCTGTGTCGGGCTATTTATCGCCAGTATGAGATTCTCTAAGCGTCTAGATTAATATTGTTAACAGCATGCTGATAGCCGCATGACAGGCTATCAGCGACTGGGAATGAGGTTGTGCTAGCTTGGGCTGTGAATTATGATGCCGTTTTCCAAATCTAGGGTGAAACGGAGTTCAATTGGATATTCAATGGAAGCCAAAAACTTGGCTCGCAGTATTATTAGGTATATTTTTTCAGCCGTTTGTATTTTTATACGTTAATCAATTTAAATATTTTATTCGATATTGTATTGTTGCGCTGATTATAGCGGCCGTGGATGTATTTTTACACTCAAATTATTTCCCATTTAAATCGGGGAATATGGCTTGGCTTCAACATATTTACCTCTCTTGGTTATTTATTGTTATTTGTCCCATTCACGGGTTTATGATCGCCCATCGTTACGATATTACTCAACCCCGCCGCTGGTATGCTCGTTGGTGGATAGTGTTAGCAAGTTACGCTTTGATGATGTTGCCGCAGATTGTGTTACGAGGTTTTTTCTTTGAGCCTTTTAGTATTCCGGCCTCTTCCATGAAGCCGACGTTAGCGCCCGGCAATCATGTGTTGGTGAGCAAATATGGTTTTGGTAACTATCGATATCTAGGTTTTCAACTGGCTAAGTCGACGCCATCGGTCACACCCGCAAGAGGGGATATATTGGTATTTCAATACCCTGCAAACCCGAAAATTGACTATGTTAAACGTGTCATTGGTTTACCCGGCGATAGGATTATCTATCGTGATAAAACCATTTTTGTGCAGAAAGCCTGTGATGTATCGAGGGAAGCGTGTGCAGAATTGGACTCACAATACGAACGTATCGATAAAAATTTATTACCCGAGTTGAGCACTGAGACTCAAGCCGTTTACCAAGAGTCGCTGGATGACATTCACTATCAGGTATTATTACTCCGCCATCAGAAAGAACTGGTTGATCGCTATTATGTGCAGGAAAACACATTAAGGGGTGAATGGTTAGTTCCCGCTGGTCAGTATTTCGTCTTAGGTGATAACAGAGACAATAGCTTAGATAGTCGATATTTTGGGTTTATTCCTCAAGACTTGATTATTGGTAAAGTGATATATATTTGGTAAGGCTGAGTGCTGATGGGGATAACCTAATACGGGCTTATTGGTGTTATCCCTAATCAAACTGTTGCAAAGCATTTTAGCCAGAGGCTTTATTAACCTCTAGTGCCAAAATAGGTTGAATGTGTATTTTGAGATCCAATTAATAATCCAGAGTTTGATATAGCGCAAACTATAGATAAACAGTCGCGCTAAGCCATTGAAATCGATATTGCTTAATTAGGATATCCCTTACACTACCGCTAGGGCCATTGCCGCCATCATGCTTAGGGAAGGGAATTCATTATGCCTGCAATCATTTGTCATAGCGCGCTCGAAGCCGTTGCATTAATTCAAAGTGGCGAGACGCTGTGGACGCATTCCATGGGCGCCACGCCGCGTATCTTGCTCGATGCGTTGGCGCAGCACGCACTCACTAAAGACAATCTCACCTTATTACAATTACATACCGAAGGCGCTGAATCCTTAAGCCATCCGAGTTTACAGGGACATTTACGCCATCGGTGTTTTTTCGGTGGTCTGCCGACGCGGGCATTATTGCAAAGTGGTGATGCGGATTATGTGCCGATTTTCCTGTCTGAAGTGCCTAAGTTGTTTCGCTCCGGCGAGCAAAAAATTGATACTGCGATTATCCAAGTATCGCCGCCCGATAAGCACGGCATGTGTTCCTTAGGGATCTCGGTCGAAGCCACGCTTGCGGCCTGTCAAGTGGCGGGCAAGATCATCGCCCATATTAATCCACAAATGCCACGCACCCACGGCGATGGGTTTATCCATATCGACCGTTTTGCCGCTGTGTATGAAGAAAGTGCGGCCTTGCCGATCCATTCTTTTGGTACGGGCGATGCCGTGAGTCTGGCGATTGGCAAAAATGTCGCCCAATTGGTACGCGATGGCGATTGCCTGCAGATGGGCATAGGCGCAATCCCCGATGCTGTTTTATCTTGCTTAACCGACCATAAGGATTTGGGCGTTCACACTGAGCTATTTTCTGACGGCATATTACAACTGGTTGAAAAGGGCGTGATTAACAACAGCAAGAAGCGATTTTATCCGGGGAAATTAGTCACAGGTTTTGCCCTGGGGAGTCAAAAGTTATACGACTATGTTGATGATAATCCGGCGGTTATTTTTATGGACATAGAGCAAGTCAACGACACGTCCATTATCCGTAAAAACCCCAATGTAATGGCAATTAACTCGGCGCTGCAGGTCGACCTTTCTGGCCAAGTGTGCGCCGATTCGATTGGCACTAAAATCTATTCCGGCGTCGGCGGCCAGATGGATTTCATCCGCGGTGCAGGGTTATCCGAAGGTGGGCGCTCTGTAATTGCGCTGCCCAGCACGGCTGCGGGCGGCACAATTTCTCGCATCGCAAGCGTGTTATCACCCGGCGCGGGTGTCGTTACCACTCGGGCCCATGTGCATTATATTGTGACCGAATACGGCGCCGCTAATCTACGCGGCCGCAGCCTGCGCGAACGGGCACAAGCGCTGATCGCCATCGCTCACCCAGATTTTAGGGAACAACTGAGTCGTGATGCCTTTGAGGTGTGGGGATTAAATCTATAGCATTGTAAATCTTGGTGTTATGGCTTGCTGCCGAGTTTGCAGTGGTGCAAGCTCGTTTGAGCGTAAAGGGTTGGTTTTAATACGTCGTTTAATCGCGGAAAAGAGTCATTCGTCTGTCCCGATATGGTATAAACTCTCGGCGGGTTTGACCGACAGACTTATAAAGAAAGGCGTCAATGATTTAAATGGATGAGATTGAATTAAAAGCATATTTAACAGAGAGGGTGTTATCTTTTTGTACGCGCTGGAACAGTATCGAAAATACCCTCTATACCGAAAGAACTGCCGAAGAAGATAAGCTACGGCAGGAATTGCCAGTGGCTGAATGAGCAATTAGCGCCGTTATTTGACGATTTTTGCACCGAAAAACAGCGCGTTTACGGCGGAAAAGTGCGTAATTCCTTCGGGTTTCCTTCAAAATTTAATGGTTGCGATCATCCTCTTGAGGTGCAAGTCACTTTAAAAAATAAAAGCAGAGCCGAAATCTATATTAAAACCAGCACTAACTTCGAAGATGAGTATTTGTTTATTGCTCTCAAAAAAGCCGATGAATGGCGTATCGATAGCTATAAAAACCGTCGCTATGGTAATGAGAAATGGAGCGTACAAATCCTTTAATTCAGCTTAATCTCAATGCTTGACGTCAGTAAAAAATGACTAAAGCATTGAGTTTAGTAACGTCGGTTTAATTTAAGTGATGCACTGAGACACAAAAAATATTGTATAAATGGAACATCTTTATGCCATTAGATAATGCTCTTATTGCTCGAATCAAAGCCGAGACATTGCGGTTTACAACGGTTGAGGTTGAGCAATTTTTATTAGCTCATCCTGATAAAACCTTTCATGCCTTTGCTTTTGACACCCATGCCGAATACGCAGAATTAAATCTTTGTTTTAATACCGAGGCAGATTTTCAGCAGCGATTGGCCTATTACCAGTCTGGGAAATGGGCTGAGTCATACCAAAGCCCTGAGGCCATCCAAGAACTTAAATTCAATACAGGTGACTGGGAGTATCAATGTTTTAGTACATGTTACCTGCTTTCAGAGGATGAGTTGCAGACGATTCAACAGAGCTTACCCGAGGATGACTTTAGTGAGTGGGAGGAGATAGCACGGCAAATACGCGCAGTGTTTAACGAATGCCTAGTGCAGTTTACCCAAACTGAAGTCTATCAAGCGATCCCTAAAATCGATGGTTTTATGGCCTTTAGTATCGACCATGATGAAGATGTTGCTGATATGCTGGCTGATAGATTTTTATAGTTATTAAATTTAAAAAAAATTAAAATCAATATCTTATGCTTTTATTCGTCGGTCATGATATCCAATTGCACAGATTCTCCGATGACTTTGTTCAAGCCCTACACGGTTAACAATCATCACTTAAATCTATTCAACATAGGTTAATTGGGTATTGCGAGGGCATTTCAATCTACCTAAGCTATACAAAATAGCACCGCAGCTTTATTAAATTTAGTTGACTACTACACTCTTCATGATGAAAATACCGCGTTTTCTTCGAGATGATTTTGTATTTTATTGATATTATAGGTTTTTATGTTTGATATTAAATCTCGCTTAGCAAACAAATCGATTGGAGAATGGCATCAATGTATCGCATCCTTAGAAGACATACTTGATGTAGGCGTTGCACTTTGAGGAGCATGTGCTTCGACAACTTTTATCACCTCGCATCCATCAACACCAAAATACGATAGGTACCTGATTTATGGCTGATATGTTAGCCCAAGCAAAAGCCCGTCAATGTACCATCGCAATCGATGAACTTGTATATGATCCAGCCTCTCGCCAATTGAGCAAAAATGCTCAAGGAATTGAATTAGAACCTCGAAGCATAGAACTGCTTGAAGTCTTTTTACAGCAAACAGGTACTCCGATTGCGGCAGAAGACATTATCAGTCGGGTTTGGCAGAGCAATTATATTTCTAAAAATGTCCTGACTAATCGAATTAGTACGCTACGTGCCATTTTTAAAGAGAGCTCGCCTGAACTGGATGCAACTAAATTATTAGTGACTTATCCTAAAAAGGGTTACTACCTCAATGCGACGCGAGTTACTTTAATCGACAGCGCAGCTGATCTGATAGCACCATCGAAACCTGTTCAATCAAAGATAATGATTCATTTGGTTTATATGGGTCTGCTGATGATTGCGGGCTTTTTTATCTATCAACAGTCGCAAAAATTACCTATAATAGCGCCTGTTAATCCGCTCACCGCAACAACACGACAGGATGCTCATATCACTATTGCTGTGGTTGAATTGGTGCTAAACCGAATTCATGTCACCAATAGTGCTGCCAGTCCTTATGTTACAGCGATCAAAACCGCGTTACTTTCACAACTCGTCGCTTACCCCTATATCAATGTGCTTAATCAGGATGATCCAACCTATTTTTTAAGCCCGCTCAATGATAGTGAATATTGGCCTGGCGATGGCAACACCTTATTTTCGGACTACAAACTTAATTTGCGACTCGACAAAGCTCCTACATCCGATCAGCTTACTGCACGGGTTGAGTTGGTGTACCACAGCAGCGAAAAGCAAACGTATCGCGGTGAGTATATTCTCTCTACTGGCTCACTCGACCAAGATATACAAAAGATCACTGATGATTTGATTGATTATTTTAAGTTGCCAGTCATAGCCTCTGCCAATACAGAGCAAACTCATACCTTTATCAATCAAACTTTAGCGCAACAGCTAGATACTGATAACCCCAGTATGTTTCAGGCCAATTATCTTGCCAGACGACTGTTGCTTGACCCAGAGCTCAAGTCTGATCAAATACAAACTTGGCTCAATCGTATCGACAAGTTGTTTCCTTTCCCGAGTGAAGAAACTGAAATTTGGCTGGGTCTGCTTGATTTTAGAATTGGAAATCATAAACGCGCACGTGAACGCTTGTTGAAGGGGCACTTCAATAATCAAATCGACAACGCATTTATTTATTTAGTGTTGTCAAATATTGCCCTTAAAGATGATAAACCTGAACTTTTCCGTTATTACTACCTTAAATCATTAGTCTCTTTGTCTTTAGTCGTACCGTCAAAAACGGTTTTTGAGCAGTTGTCCCGCGAGAAACTCACGAGTCAATGTTTAGGTGTGTGGGGCGTGTTATTCCAAGACAAAGCGCTTACCGCTGACATCCATTCTTGGGCAATGTTTGCTAATTATTGTGATACAGCCGCCCCATATCTTCCTAAAGCCTCTGCAAAAAGGTCGCAATGAAGCGACCTTTAAACTCTAATTAATGCTGCTTTGTCAGTAACCCTGCACCACCGACTGGATGGGCACCAGCAAGGTGATTGATGGCCATAATATCCTCGCCTTTGGCATCCTCAATAAAGCCTATCTTGATAGTTTGATTAGAAATAATTGCACGCACTAACTCTGCACTCGCACCTTGTTGTTGTAGGTATTGCTGACAAGGTACACTTTCTGAATCATTGATTTTTAAATCAAAATGCATAATAAGTCCCTGCTTTGCACTTACCGCCCCCACTGCGATACATTGTGGATTACCTTGCGCATCAGTCATTGATGCAGTCAATTGCACGGGAGCTGAACCATCACGGGTAAACTTGTACATATCATAGTCTAGTGGACTGCCATAAGCAGAGGGCGTTTCCCACTGACTTGGCAGTAAGCTTGTCATCAATGCCGCGGTTAAAGGTCTTGCTTTGACTTGGATTAATAGTGCCGATAACTGTGGGTTATCGTTAACACGCATCGTAAATCCTTTATCGGTGAACAGCGGTTCGATATTGTCGGCAAATTGATTGGCTTGCAATTGTGCTCTATGAGCATTCGATAGCGGAGTTAACCAAGTATCGCCACGCTCAATACTGGATTGCTCGATAGTGCACTTACCTAGTCCATCGCGGCTACAAAAGTTAACTTTGATATTATTGTCAAATGCGCTTAATTGGTTTGCTTTTGCATTGATGTTATACCAGTCTGCTGTAGTTTTTCCGACTTGCTTTACACTGGCTTGCAACTCTTGCTGAGAAGGATAGAGGTCGAGTGCAAAGCCAACACCTACATATTGGCTATAACCGTCGTTACCACGAATAAAATCGCCTTCGTCTTGTGCCAAGCTGAGCAAATAGATCCCTTCAGCATATCTACTTTTGGCTTTAGTGCCGCCATTCTCATCGGGCTTGGGTTTTGTACTGTTGTCTGTGCTTGAACCACCACATCCCATCAACACTGAACTTAACGCAGCAACGAGTAATACACAACGCAACATAAAACACCCTTAACAATAATGGCTAAGCTAGCCTTAACTTAAATTAAGTAACGACAACCGTTACAACTGCGGCGTAATTTAGGTATCGGTATAAAGGAGGTCAAAAAACAAAAGTGAATTAAATAATAATTTAATCTTAATTTTTATTTAATTTATTGATTTTTAATAGTAAAAATTAATTTTTGAACAGGCGTGATTTTGCAATGATGTGCTCGTGATATCGATACTTCTCTATACAACGGATGCCGCAATCACGCTCATAGCAGCATTTTTATGGCGAGTCACTGGATTGACTGCGCCTCATTAGCTTGGCTTATCGATAGCAATTGCAGCATTTATCCAATAGCAATGAAGCTATAGTTCGAAGCGTAAGGTTAATATTGTGGAATGCCTGAAAGCGTGAGACCAGCAATTTGCGCTAGGATTTCCCCATGCACTCTGCTAACAACTTAACAAAAAAGTCGCTGCCTTTGCGTTCGCAAAAGGCAATGTTACGTTCTGGGATGGTTTCGGGATCTGTGTAACTGGCGAGAGCGAGCTCCATGCTGGCTTCGCGGATGATGTGCAGGGTTGGGTAGGGCGCGCGGTTGGTGAAGTTGGCTGCCCCGTCCTGTGGTTCGCCATCGAAACAATAGTCTGGGTGGAAGGTGGCGAGTTGATATGTGCCTTCGTACTCGTGTTCGATAAGCGTATCGGTTGCCATGTCGACGAGGTCGAGATAGGCATAAAAGCCCTCAAAACCTCGGGGCAGAATAAACAGCGTGGTTTCGGCTTCTGGGTGGGCGTCGAGGTATTGGCACTCTTCAATCAATGCCTTAAGCACGAGTTTGACTTTGGTTTGTTCCACCACCAGATACCGAATACTGCCGCGCTCGACTTCTTGTCTGGCGAAGGGGCAAATATTGTATTTCATGATCACTTTTTTGACCCAGTTGTCGGTTTGTTCAATGATCATGTCGATTTCGTTCATGGTGGTCGTGGCTCGTGCTGACAAAAATTAGGGGGCGATCATAGGGATGATAGACGCCACAAGCAAGATTGCCATAGTGATATTGAAGATCTTCTGTTGGCGCTCATTTTTTAAAATGCGCTTAAGGGCAACGCCAAAACCGAGCCACACAATGGCGCAGGGGAAGGCGACACATAAAAATACCGTTGCGATAGTAATCACTTGCGGAGTTAAATCTTGCTGCACTGACGTGAATGTTGCAATTGCGCCCACCGCCATGATCCAGCCCTTAGGATTCACCCATTGAAACGCTGCGGCTTGAATAAAACTAAAGGGTTTGGCAATGGCTTTGCCTTCCATCTTGCTACTGCTGTTGGCGATTAGCCAAGACAGATACAAAAGGTAACCTATACCGACGACTTTAATCACTTGATGGATGATAGGATAGCTTTGGAAGAGCGCGCTTAAGCCCAAGCCGATCGCGAGGATCATAGTTGGGAAGCCAAGGCTTATTCCCAGCAGATGCGGAATACTGCGTTTCACGCCAAAGTTAACCCCTGAGGTCATCAGCATAATGTTGTTCGGCCCTGGGGTGATCCCCGATGAGAAGGCGAATAGCGCGATAGCGAGTATTAACTCCATGGATAGATCTCACACCTTTTGTTGTCGTTTTTGGCATTATGATAGGGAAATCTACCTCGAATTTACGTGCCGAAGTATGACTATCACTGACGTTAAGCGAAGCATTCTAGCGGGTAAACGGAACCGCGCCTATACGCAGGGTGGGCTTTATAAGTAACAAATCATAACGAATTGGACCGGGGTGATTGTCTTACCGTAGTCCTTGTCAATAAGCACGATTTAACACCATGATGCATATAGACTTTCAGTCTGAGAAATAGCAACTATCCTTAAGCTGTAAAAATCGCAATAAGGGAAAGATCATGTATTTACCACAGAAAATTGGGCGTTTATTGACGCTTTTAACCATCAGTTTGGCCGTGTTGACGGCCTGTGTGAGTGTGGAGGATTCGCAGGTGTTGCGAACCACAGTCGTGACTTCGGGGGATTTGAGCCAATTACCGCCGAGCGCCATGACCTACAGTTGGCATCCCACTTTACAGAAAATCTTTGTTGATCCTAGGCTCGATAAACAGCAAGTCCAGCAACATATGCAGGATACCCTTAAAAAGGTGCTACTGACGAAAGGGTATCGCTGGGTAGAAGATACGCAACTCGCTGACTTCCAAGTAGGTTTTGGGGTTGCCATGGGTACACAAATGTCTGACGAGCAGATATTGGCCGCTGCAGGCTTAGTGCCGGGTCTGTCAAACCAAGGGGTGGATCCTAAAAAATACGATAAGGGTTCAGTACTCATTAGCCTTTTTAAGCCGACAGCGATCGTGGGGCAATCTTCTGAAATGGTATGGCGAGTCCTTGCCCAAGGCTTTGCCAACATTAAGGATATGGATGAAGTCAAAACCCGTTTCGATGGTTTAATCGATGAAATGTTGTCAGCGCTGCCCGTTACCCATGCGGTGCAATAAGCGGTGCAATAATGCCGTCAACTAGGCGCAATCATAAGGCGAGTGAGATACTCGCTTTGTTCTTTTAGGGAGGAAATGAGCGATAGGGTTTTTAGCTTTTATCCGAATTACGCTTAGTATCGTGAGATTTTAGTGATCATAGTTTAGGCTGTAACAAGCATAAACAGGACGATTTACCGTCCTGTTTATAGGACTTAGTCTGACGTCCGGTTAGCACTTATAAAGGGAGATTATTATGGCGCAAAGCATCTTTGTTAATTTGGCAGTCGAGAGCGTTCAGGATTCACGCGCTTTCTACTCAGGTCTTGGTTTTGGCATCAATGAGCAATACAGCAATGAGCAGGCTGCCTGCGTCGTCATTGCGGACAATATTTATGTGATGCTGCTGGCTAAGCCTTTTTTCTCTGGTTTTACCGATAAGGTGATTGCGGATGCTCATACCACGACAGAAGTGCTCAATTGCCTAGACTGCGACAGTCGGGAACGTGTCGATCACTTGGTTAAGCTTGCCGAGCAGCATGGCGGCAAAGCCTATCGTCAAGCGCAAGATCAAGGATTTATGTATGGCCATGCGTTTGAAGATCCCGATGGACATATCTGGGAACTTGTCTACATGGAAGCGCAAGGTTAGTGCATTCTCTTCACATTCCTCTAAACCAAGCTTGTCCAATAATAGCGCGCGTTGCGTGAGACCTAAGCTGTACACAAGGCAGCGCGCCTATGTTTAATTAACCAGCCTATCTTAAGCTGGCTTATTCCCTCGGTTGGAAATATGAGTCTCAAGAAATTCCTTTATAAAATCAAAATCATCCACATTTATTTCCCTAGGCGTGAACGACACTTGGCCGGAAATGTGGGCAAAGTTGATCGTGAAGCTACGTATGCCTCTGCGTTTTGAGTATTTTGTACTGGCAATGTCATCCAAAGGGACAAACTGCTGCTTCATCTCAAAAAGATGAAATTCGGCATCGTAAACATGAAAAATGAGGCCTTCTTGATAGATATCAATGTAATAGCCATCTGGCCCCGCTTCGGCTAATTTCCTTTGTTCATTTTTAGCGGCTTTGCCTAGTCTTATCGATTCAGAAATGATCATGAAGACGAAGAAAAATGCCACCACAACGGCTAAAACGACAACAATAGTAAATCCTATATCCCATGGTTCTGTCGAAAGCGATGCAGTCAGTTCCTTCCAAGGACCGCTTGCTATTATCAGCGGGATTATCAAGAGCAAAAATATTCCAGATTGCTTACTACGTAATTTTTGTTGGAATGCACAGCGACGGATAAAATGTTGAGGTCCTTGTTTCATCAAAAATATTCCATATAAAGATGTTTTTTACTTTGGGGAAGCCAAGCGCCACTTTCATCCATACGGAGGCAAGGCTCGAGTTCCTCGGGGTAATAACGAGACGGCGGCAATCAATTAACCTATGCTCTGGCACAGTTTCAATGCTTCAGCATGAGCATGCCGAGGTTTCGCTATCAGTGTGTTGATAACCATGACAGATAGCAACACACTGAATTGAATAAAAATGAAGTTATATTAGCTCCACGCTCACTTCATAGGCAGTGAATTTACGAATGTTAATCACACCGGTATCGAAGATCAGATACTGACCTTTAATCCCCTGTAAAATCCCGCTTACCACCTCATTTTTATCGAAGTTGTGGGAAGTGATCTTTTTCGGAAAGGTGTCGATGGGATAGTGAATTGACTGAATCGTTTCATCTAAACGCTCGATACTGTAATCGCCTTTTTGCATGCCGATTTCGTGCAACTTAGCCTCAATTTGCGGGATCAGTTCTGCAGCTTTAGCATTTAAATCGATATCATCGGCGTGGCCCTTGAGCATCGCTTGCCAATGGGTTTTATCGTTCACCAGTTTGGCCAATTCTACTTCTACTAAGCCTGAGAGTTGCCTTGTTGACACTTTAAAAATCGGCAAACCTTGGGTGGCACCTTGGTCAATCCAACGGGTGGGCAGTTGCGTGTGGCGGGTAATGCCGACTTTAACGCCTGAAGTATTCGCCAAATACACATAATGCGGCACAAAACAGTGGCTCTGGGCCCACTCTGGCTCGCGGCAAGTACCTTGGTCGTAATGGCAGGTTTCCGGTTTCATGATGCACATATCGCAACTGGCGAGTTTTTGCATACAGACAAAACAATGGCCCTGCGAGTAACTCTTCTTGCTCTTTTTACCGCAGTTACAGCAGAAGATATTGCCCGTGTGGGTCAAGGTTAATTGCTTGCCTATCAATGGATTGAGCGGGAGTAACTCATCACCGACAACGAGTTGATATTGCACTTGTTGCGCGTCATCTAACTGTACGCGCATCTTCTTTAGCGTTCCTAACATGGTAATCCTAATGTGTTGCGTTCTGGTGCAGCTTAGTCGCTCATCATGCTGTCTAGTGCACGCTTTCGTTATATCGTCATTGCGTGGCCGTCAGTATACAAGATTATCCAAGCCAGTTTAGATAGGAATTCTAGATAAGTGAGTCGATAAGTAAGGCGATAAGTCAGTCGATAAGTGAATCGATAAGTCAGTCAATAAGCGAGCCGATTGATGGCGTTAATGACCAGAGTCGATTGAATTAGTCGATTGAATGAGCTGATTAAGTGCGTCTTTGTAAACTGTACTCAACTCCATCATCTTAATCAGACTTTTTGAGGGTAATGATTTGAGTCTTATGATGAAAACCAGTAAGTTACCCAGCATTACAAATGGAGGTGTACTTATGCGGTTGGTTTTAGTGCTGATGTTTTTCTTTTCAACGGCTGTCTTCGCACAGACGGATAAGACGGTAATTCATTCAGAAATCTTGAATGATGACATCAACTTACAAATCCATTTGCCAGATACCTATGCGCATTCCAACGACTTTAACTATCCGGTATTAATCGTACTAGATGGCTCTACCCAATTTGAGCATGTGGCGGCGAATGTTGGCTTTTTAAGTACTTATGCCATTATTCCGGAAATGATCACCGTTGGCGTGAGTTCGGATCAACGGATGAAGTATTTTACGCCGACTCAAATCGATAAATTTAAAGACAGCTCCGGTGGTGCTGAACAGTTCAGGCAATTTTTAGAGCAAGAGCTACTCAGTACATTAGGCAAAAAATACCGCACCTCAGATTATCAAATACTCACGGGTCATTCCTTCGCTGGGCTGTTTACGAGTTATGTGGCTATGACGCCTAATAGCCAATTTGATGCGGTGATTTCAATCAGTCCCAGTTTATGGTGGGACAGTGATTGGCTAGTGCTTAAGTCGGCTGAGTTATTACCAGCTAAGCGTGCAAAACCACTGCGCTGGTTTTTGAGTATGGCAAGTGAACCCAATGAAATGGCGAGCGCGTTTGCGGCGCAAATTAAGCAGTTGCAAGACGGCTTAGGTGCAAACTCAACGGGTAACGCATCAAAGCAACTGTATTGGTTTTACAAACACTTCCCCGATGAAACCCACGACAGTACGCCGCTTGTTGGCAATATTGAGGCGTTAAAGACCCTTTTTGCCGGTTGGAATGCTGTGCCTGAAATTGCCGTTATGCCACTCAAGGACCTACAACACTTCTATCGACAAAAGAGCGCTGAGTTTGGCTATGAATTTCCACTCTTTGCTCAGCAATATAATGTTTATGGACTCAAAGCGACTTATGAACAAAAAACGGCTTGGGGCGTTGAAATTCTCGCAGAGGGGACGCGCGCGTTCCCCAATTCAGAGGTGTTATGGGACAGTTTAGCGACCGCCTATGATCTGGATGGACAGCTTGAACAGGCGATAAAAGCCTCCGACAAAGCCGTGCTACTGGCAAAACAAACGGATTCAGTGTTTTTAAATGAGATCCTCAGTCAAGCTAAGCGCTTGCAGTTGCGAGCGAAAAAGTAACCGCTCCCAGAGAGGGTTTAACTACAAAGTTGCAACATGTTTGGACAAGTCTCACGCGGCTAGGTAATCTTGTGATCTTTTTGTTCGCTGAGAATTTATCTTGCCTGCCAACCTGTTATTACTGCTTGCCGCCGCGATTTGGGGCTTTGGATTTGTCGCCCAAACCTTAGGCATGGAACATCTTTCCCCCTTTGCGTTTAATGGTATTCGCTTTTTAATGGGGACGTTCAGTTTAGTGCCTTTGGTGTGGTACTTGCGTCGGCAAAATAAGCTGCATGTGAGTGCGCCAAAGGATTTAGTGCGCGGCAGTTTGCTGGTCGGGGTTTTACTGTTTGCGGGCGCGTCATTTCAACAGGTCGGTTTGCAATACACCACAGCAGCGAACGCGGGTTTTATCACTGGTCTATATATAGTGTTAGTGCCTGTGCTTGGGTTAGCGCTAAAACATACAACAGGCTTGAATACTTGGCTTGGCTGCGCGATTGCCGCAGTCGGTTTGTATTTTTTAAGCGTTAAAGATGGTATGAGCATAGGTTATGGCGATGCCTTGCAGTTGGTGGGCGCCTTGTTTTGGGCATTGCACATTCTGGCGGTGGATCATTTTGCCAAGCGGATCTCGCCCGTGGTGTTAGCCATGATGCAGTTTTTTGTCTGCGGCGTGCTGAGTTTGATGGTGTCGGCGGTAATTGAAGTCACCACGCTCGATGGTGTGTTGGCGGCTTGGGGATCACTCTTCTATGCTGGGCTGATTTCGGTGGGGATTGCCTATACCTTGCAAGTGTTGGCGCAGAAAAATGCGCATCCTGCCCATGCGGCGATTATCCTCAGTTTAGAAACCGTATTTGCGGCCATTGGCGGCATTATCTTCCTCGATGAGAGTTTGAGTGTGCGGGCATTATTCGGCTGTGGCTTGATGTTGCTGGGGATGCTGATCTCCCAAGTGCCGCTACGGTACTTAGTCAAATCTCGGCATCAAAAAGTGAGTTAAACA
This sequence comes from Shewanella sp. SP1S2-4, assembly GCF_031932075.1. Taxonomy (NCBI): domain Bacteria; kingdom Pseudomonadati; phylum Pseudomonadota; class Gammaproteobacteria; order Alteromonadales; family Shewanellaceae; genus Shewanella; species Shewanella sp. SP1S2-4. Next base: position 9,710 of record NZ_JAUOET010000001.1, on the reverse strand, counting down.
AAAAACGCCGCTGGCATCTGCTTAGCGGCGTTTGTGTTTTTAGCATTTTAAAAACCGTTCTTAAGTGCCATTTAAGTGCTGTTTGAAAGTGCTATGGCAAATGCACGCTCTAAACGTGTTGGCGTGCTAAGTTTCGCTCGTCGTAAAGGTTAACGGCTTAATCTATCGAGCACGAGATCATCACCCAGGGCATAGAGGGATGCTACCAGTTGATCTTCTTGGGTCAGATCTGTGAGCCCAAGGCCGATAGTTGCCCGAAATAGCGCAATGCCTGTGTGGCCAGCGGTTTCATATTGGCTACTAAACTGCTCGATATTGATGCCAAGGGCATTGATTTTATTTGAGATATCGAGCACGAGTCCAGGTCTGTCGTAGGCCACTAGGCTGTAGCTCAAACGTTTGATGGGCTTAAGGGCGACCGAGGTTTTGGCGTAGGTGAGGGTGAGGCTATCGATGCACTCCAGCGCCTCAATGAGTTCGTCCATACGCAAGGCAGGCACTTCGAGCAGCAGAATAGCGGCAAAGATACCGTCGATATGGCGTAATTCTGAGTCGAGCCAGTTGCCGCCGTGGCGGCTCACTGCATGGGCGATTTGTTCTACTAATCCTTTTCTATCAGGTGCTTGAAGTGTTATTAAGTATCGTAGCATAGTGACTGACTCCTATTTTTTGTAAAAGGCACCTGTTTTAAAACGGGGTGTAACACAACTGTCATCTTTGCGTCATATAATCCAACGCACTTAGAATAAAGGATGTTGTTATTGCTCAGTTTACGTTCAAACAGTGTAAGCATAGCACTCGGCAAATCCTAGCGAAAAAACTCGCTGGCTATTAATAATAGAGGTTCTTAATGGAAAGTCAGGTCACTCAACCTGGTTCTGCATCGCACAGTATGCTTAAAGGCGGACGCTCGAATCGCAGGGCATTTAAGGATAAAGCGGCGCAAATCGGCGTCACTATCGGCGGCACTATGGTGTTTGTCGCCTTATTGTTGATCTTCTTTTATCTGTTGTATGTGATTAAACCTATTTTCGATAGTGCTGATGTCACACCTGTGAAGACGGTGAGCTATCAACATGCGGATGTTCCGACATTAATGGTGGGCGCTGAAGAGCAAAATGAGGTGATGTACCGTGTGGCCGTTGATGGCCAAGTGGACTTTTATACCGTTGCCGACGGTAACTTACTTTCTAGCTTTACACCGCCATTACCAGCGGGCGTGACTGTGACCAGTGCCGCCGTTGCCGTGCCGAGCGAACAGCGTTTTGCGCTGGGATTAAGTAATGGTCAGGTGCTAGTGGCTGGCCTAGAGTTTGGATTAAGTTATCCAAACAACAAGCGTTTAATAACGCCTAAACTGCGTTATCCCGCAGGCGAAACCCCGATCACCATTAATGAAACGGGTGGGGCGATTAATAAACTGACCTTCAGCTATAGTTCAGACAAAATGAGTTTTGCCTATCAAGATGAGAACGGCATTTGGCGTCTGACTCGCCTCGAAGGGCAAGAGAACATGATGACTGAAGAAGTGGAGTGGGTTTCTACTACCTCACAAATTCAAGATGCGCCGAAGAAAGTCTCCCATGAGCTGATGACGCCAGACCAACGTCAATTGATGTTGCAAACCGGCAATAAAATCTTCGTGTATGACATCCGTGATATTGACAGCCTAGATTTGCTGCAGGTGATTGATGTTGAACGGGCTAAAGCTCAAGTGAATAACGTGGCTTTGCTGGCGGGCGCGAGTTCGTTACTGGTCAGCTACGACACAGGTATTGTGGCCCAGTACTTCCAAGTCAGTGGTCCAAAAGGGCGTTTATATCAAGAAATCCGCCAGTTTGATGACTTACCGCCTATCGAGTCACTTACCTCTGAATTCTACCGTAAGAGTTTTGCGACAGTGAGCCCTGAGGGCGAGCTGACATTGCTCTATACCACGAGTCATCGTGAACTGTTTGACGAAAAATTTGACCTTAAAAACCCCGGTAAAATGGGTTTTACCCCACGCTCAAACGGCATAGTCGTTGAGGCGGACAAAAAGCTGCATATCTTCAGTGTGGAAAACTCCCACCCAGAAGTGTCATGGAGCGCTATGTGGGACAAGGTGTGGTATGAAGGTTATCCAGAGCCTAAATACGTATGGCAATCGACTTCGGGGTCTGATGATTTCGAAGCTAAGCTGAGCTTAATGCCATTGGCCTACGGTACGATGAAAGCGGCATTTTATGCCATGTTGTTTGCCGTGCCTTTAGCCATTGCTGGTGCGATTTACACTGCTTACTTTATGTCGCCTAAGGTGCGCGGTTTCGTTAAACCGACCATCGAAATCATGGAAGCCTTACCGACGGTTATCTTAGGTTTCTTGGCGGGTCTGTGGTTAGCGCCGCTGATTGAAGAACATCTCCCCGGTATTTTGATTTTACTGACCCTGTTGCCGACCTCGATTCTCGCTTCGGCCTATGGCTGGAGTAAGTTACCTGCAGCTTGGAAACAACGTTTACCCGAAGTGTACCAAGAGCTGATGTTGATCCCTGTGGTCTGTTTCGTGGGTTGGTTCTCTTTTGCGGTTAGCCCTATCATCGAAGTGGCGCTGTTTGATGGTAATACCCGTCAATTTATCACCAACGAACTGGGCATCACCTTCGACCAACGTAACGCGCTGGTAGTGGGGATCGCCATGGGCTTTGCGGTTATTCCTACGATTTTCTCTATCGCGGAAGATGCGATTTTCTCTGTGCCACGTCATTTATCGAACGGCAGCTTAGCCTTAGGTGCGACGCCTTGGCAGACACTGACACGCGTGGTGTTGTTAACCGCAAGTCCGGGTATTTTCTCGGCCATCATGATGGGCCTAGGCCGCGCTGTGGGCGAGACCATGATCGTACTGATGGCCACCGGTAACACCGCCATTATGGAATGGAGCGTGTTCGAAGGGATGCGAACCTTGGCAGCAAACATTGCGGTTGAAATGCCTGAGTCGGCTATCGGTAGCTCACATTACCGTGTGCTCTTCCTCGCGGCGTTCGTGCTATTCATCTTTACATTCTTCTTTAACACCATTGCAGAAGTGGTGAGACAGCGTCTACGTGAACGCTATAGCTCGCTGTAACGGGGATAAGACAATGACATTAAATACTATTTCGCCAGTGACCTTGAGAGGTTTGTGCAATGGGTAAGTGGGTAAAATCAGGCTCGCCATGGATATGGATGACGGGCGGTGCGGTGAGCATCAGTTTGATTGCCGTCTTAGGCTTATTACTGTTAATCGCTTGGCGTGGCTTAAGTTACTTTTGGCCAGCAACGGTTTACCAGTGGGAACTCGAAGATAACACGGGTGTACGTTCAACCTTAATTGGTGAAGTTTACGATAGGGAAGAAGTACCGACTGAGCGTTTGATTGCTGCGGGCCATGTGTTTAAAGAGCATCCTGGCGAGTTCGTCACCCGTTACTTAGTGAAAACCGGTAACCGCGAATTTGTAGGGCTAGATTTCCGCTGGATATTAGGCACTGACATTCTGAGCCGTTCTACGCCAAGCGATGTCGCCATGATTGAGCGGGCTAAAAACGGTAACTTCTACGGTTATCCAATCGCAGTGATTGAAAATGGCAAGCGTCTGGATTTAGTCAACGATGCGATTGAGTCTTCCTTAATGGAACATATCGACCGCGCTGTGGCCTTATCGGACAAAGCGGTAGATTTGCAGAAGCAAGACATTGGCTCGATTAACTACGCCATTGAAAAGCTGCGTTTACAGGAGCGTCGTTACGAGCTTGATGGCGAGCTGACCGAGAGCAATAAAGCTGACTTAGTGGCCAAGCGAGCGCAACTGCAGAAAGATTACTTAGTGCTTGAAAAAGCGTTATTTGCCCTGCGTGATGACGCGGCGCGAGATTCAGTAATCGTGCGTGATATGCGCGGTGAAGAAGTTGAGCTTAAGCTAGATACAGTGCTGGATGTGACCTATGTGAACCACTTAAGCCTAATCGGCAAAATTGGTAAATGGTTCGTCGGTATCGGCCGTTTTGTGAGTGACGACCCGCGTGAAGCCAACACCGAAGGCGGCGTTTTCCCGGCGATTTTCGGTACTGTGTTTATGGTGATGTTGATGGCCGTTATCGTGACGCCATTTGGTGTGGTCGCGGCGGTTTATCTACATGAATACGCTAAGAAAGGCCCAATCACTAAGATGATCCGTATTGCGGTAATCAACTTAGCGGGTGTGCCCTCGATTGTGTATGGCGTGTTTGGTTTAGGTTTCTTCGTCTACATGATGGGCGGCTCTATCGACCAACTGTTTTACGCTGAAGCATTACCGTCACCGACCTTTGGTTCGCCAGGGGTGATTTGGTCGGCATTGACCTTAGCGATTTTGACTCTGCCTGTGGTTATCGTTTCGACCGAAGAAGGTTTGAGCCGTATCCCAAGTGCGGTGCGTCAAGGTAGTTTGGCACTGGGCGCAACGAAAGCTGAGACACTGTGGCGCATTGTGATCCCAATGGCGAGCCCAGCTATCATGACGGGGTTGATTTTAGCTGTCGCCCGCGCTGCCGGTGAAGTGGCACCACTGATGTTGGTGGGTGTAGTGAAATTAGCCCCAACATTACCACTGGACTTTAACTTCCCGTTTGTGCATTTAGAACGTAAGTTCATGCACTTAGGGTTCCATATTTATGATGTGGGCTTCCAGAGTCCTAACGTTGAAGCGGCACGTCCTCTGGTGTATGCGACTTCCTTCTTGCTGGTGTCTGTGATTGTGGCACTCAACTTGACGGCCATTGGCGTACGTAACCACTTGCGTGAAAAATATCGTTCGCTTGAGCACTAATCAGCGATTATCCTGAAAGTATTAGGACTGAATATGATTTCTATAGATTCGACAGCAATGAAAACCAACAACTTTGATTTAGCGAACTTAAGCCAGACCGACACCGCGTTGGAGATCCGTAACTTAGACTTGCGCTATGGCAGTAAACAAGCGCTGTTTAATGTATCGATGAAGATCCCCAAGAAGCAAGTGACCGCCTTTATCGGCCCCAGTGGTTGTGGTAAATCGACGCTGCTGCGTTGTATTAACCGCATGAACGACTTGGTGGATAACTGCCATATCGACGGTGAAATTTTGCTGCACGGCCAGAATATTTACGACAAGAAAATCGACGTCGCGGCCCTGCGCCGTAACGTGGGCATGGTGTTCCAGCGCCCGAATCCGTTTCCTAAGTCGATTTATGAAAACGTCGTTTATGGTTTGAGATTGCAAGGGCTGAATAATCGTCGTGAACTCGACGAAGCGGCCGAGCGTTCACTGCGCGGCGCGGCGATTTGGGACGAAGTGAAAGACAGATTGCACGATAACGCTTTTGGTTTATCTGGCGGTCAGCAACAACGTCTGGTAATTGCCCGTGCCATTGCCATCGAGCCTGAAGTGTTATTACTCGATGAACCCACATCGGCACTCGATCCTATTTCGACATTGACGATTGAAGAGCTGATAACCGAGCTTAAGACTAAATACACTGTGGTTATCGTGACTCACAACATGCAACAGGCGGCGCGGGTATCGGATCAAACGGCCTTTATGTATATGGGTGAATTGATTGAATACGCTGATACCAATACGATTTTCACCACGCCGAAAAAACGTAAGACCGAAGATTACATCACAGGGCGTTACGGTTAATTAGCTCGGTCGCTATCGGATAAAGCCGCAACCGCAGGCTTTGAGCATGCTTGGTAAACAGTTAAGTAAAAGGTTGGCTAAATGGAAAACATGAATTTAAGTAAGCACATCTCAGGACAGTTTACCGCTGAGCTGGATGATATCCGTAACCGCGTACTCGCTATGGGTGGCTTGGTTGAACGTCAGCTTGAGCAAGCCATTGACGCGCTCAGCGCACTGGATGCGGAACTCGCGCAGCGTGTTATCGAGGGCGATCACAAGGTCAATGGCATGGAAGTGTCTATCGACGAAGAGTGCACCCGTATTATCGCCAAGCGTCAACCTGCGGCCAGCGATTTACGCCTGATTATCGCCATCTCAAAAACCATCGCCGATCTTGAGCGTATTGGTGATGCCTGCGTGCGTATCGCTAAAGCAGCGTTAGATAAGCGTTTGAATAATCAACAACCTTTACTGGTTAGCATTGAAAATATGGGCCGTCACGCGACCCGTATGTTGCACGCGACCTTAGATGCTTTGGCCCGTATGGATGCCGATACTGCGTTAGAGCTGCACAAAGAAGATGCCAAGCTTGACCGTGAATACGAAGGCATTATCCGCCAGTTAATGACTTATATGATGGAAGATCCGCGTTCTATCCCAGACGTCTTAGACGTACTGTGGGCAGCGCGTGCGGTTGAGCGTGTTGGTGACCGTTGCAAAAATATCTGTGAATACATCATCTACTACGTGAAAGGCAAAGACGTTCGCCATACTTCCTACGAAGATATGGAAAAGGACATGAAAAGCTAACACACGCATTAATCTGCGGTTGTAATGCCTGAATACAACGCTCCGCAGTCTCTGTGGAGCGTTTTGCTTTTAGGATGCTGAGCTAGGATCGTTGATTAGGATAGTGAGCTAGGATCGTGAGATAGAGAAGTGAGCTAGGATTTTGGGCTATGGATTGTGAAATTGGATAGCTAAGTTGAATAGTTAAATTGGAGTGTGAACTGGCATTCTGGATCAGTACCGCGAATAAAGAAGGTCATTTTTGTGCTTACAATAAATTAACCTTTGTTTAATCTGATGCTTGCAACAAGCTTTAGCTGCTGGAAAGGGCGGTAGACCTAGATAGTGAAAGCAGTCGAAGCCTAAGTGCTAGCGTTTTTGTGTTTAGCTGTGGGATTGATATCACAGCACGTTAATCTCAGAATTTAACCGCCACCCCTATTTGTTACCGCTAAGGTTTGGGGTTAGCAGCGCAACGGAATGGGCGCTGTGTCGGCGATAACATGGATAAGTTGATGAGCCCATTATTGTATTCTTTAAAGCAAGGTTTCGAAGCCCTTAAAAGTATTCGAAATCATATTTCTGAAGCGAATTTACCCGCGGATTTCCCCCGCGCTGAATTACCGCCACTGTCCGAGGACGCTAAAGCCGAGCTATTGCAGCTATTAGCGCCGCTAGAAGCCTATCGAATTGAAAAGCTTGAAACTAAACTCTCCCGTAAAAAATGGGCGAAGCGTCTAGGTTGGCTATTGTGCCTGCCCGCACTGGCTTTTGATTTAATCTCGTTAGCCTCTAACCATGACCCAACCATTTTGAGCCTGATCGTCCTCGCCGGCATTTTGATGTGGGTTCAGCTGCCTGAAATGCAATATAAGCGCCATTACAAATATAAAATCTTGCCTGTTTTACTCAAAAAACTAGGAGACTACCGTTATAGCCCCGACTCCTGTGTCAACCTTGATTCAGTGGCAGATTTCGAACTTATGCCCCGTTTTAGCAATCAGCAATCAGAGGATCATATTCGCGGCAAGGTAGAGGATATCAGCTTCGAATTTTGCGAATTAACCTTAAAATCCCGCGGCAGTAAGTCAGACAAGATCCAATTTAAAGGTGGGGTAGTGATCATGACGATGCCCTTTAGCTTTGAATCCCATACTGTTGTCAGCCAAGACTATGGCTCCCTTGGTAACACCATGGCAGGCATAAAGAAACCCAGAGTGAAACTCGAAAGCGTGACCTTTGAGGCAATGTTTGAAGTGTATTCCCACGACCAACATTACGCGCGATATCTGTTGTCTCCCGCCGTAATGGAACGCCTCGTTGAGCTGGAACAGTTATTTCGTAAAACGGCGCGCGGGTCGGGGCTGAGTATCGAATTTAAAGCCAATAAAGTGCTGATCATGGCGAGCTATTTTGGCAATTTATTTGATACCGTCGATATCAACTTACCCACCCATGATATGTCGAAAATTCCGCAGTTACAGCAGGAGTTAGTCTTGATTACTGGCATCATCAAACAGCTAAAATTGGATTATCTTGCAGCGCAAAATCTGGCGACACAGCAGACACTTGAGAGGATTAAGACATTAGCGGGTTAACTAGAGCTGTTCTTTTCTCTGTATTTTGAACTGTACTTTGAGCAGGTTTTTATTCGTCGAGAGAAGAGGTTGCTTCAGAGGACTTAGCGTTTGCAGGTCTTCACTCATAAAGGCTTGCCATGGCATTTACTCATCGACTCGGTGAATAGAAACCTAGGGTTTCTGAGCTTATGAACGAGAGCCATGGTCGTTCTCATGCATCCCTGCATTGCACGACATTCAGGCGTCCTGCCCATCAGATGGCGAACTGGCCGTTAAACTGGGATGTTGTTCAAGTCCATCCGTGGATGCTCGACCGCCCCGTCCATGGGGCGGACGGTCGTCTCGCTAATCACCATGACTCACCTTCCGAATATTCGCGTAATCTGTTGATTTAAAAGACATACGCAACGCATTGTGGGACAATTCCGAGTTAGATCGTTAGCTCTAACATATGAATTTCGGATTAAAATGTCTATGGATTAACTACTCTTCTTGCTCGATTTGTTAAGAACCGCCGTTCTTGAGAATAGAGAACAGATATGCAGCCGCGACTGAGCTGCTAGCAGCGATAAACCAAGACAAAATACTTGGCCACGCTCGCTTCAAGTAACCGGGCTTGTTTTGCTCTAGGTAGATAGCCGTATTAGGAATAAACTTGTTATGAATAAATAAAAGAAAATTCAGTAGTGCGAAAACCACAATGACGAATATTCCACGATCCTTCCAATCTGCTATTTCTGGAAGAACGATAAGCATTGCTACAAATATTGCACCGTTTAAGTTAAGACCATACTTCCGGTAAGTGGTGACAAGGGAATTTTGTTTTGGCTTTATCGTTTGGTATATAGATTCTGCTTTACCTAACACCCAAGATTCATTAATACCAGAAACCCTGATTTCACTAGTGCCGTTTGCGACCAATTCAATAACGATAACCCTGTTTATCCCATATGCTTCCGGCTCTTGAATTACAATTTTTATGTAATTTAGCTGATCAATGCCATCAAGTTGATTGAAAAAATCGTCGGCATATTTCGTTAATTCACTTCCACGCTGGGTGTATGTGACTATAACTCGACCTGATGAGAAATCTTTTTTTATGAAACTGACAAGCTGCAAAATGTCATCTTTGAAAAGCCTGACTGAGCCTAAGTGAATTGTTTTATTGTGAATTTGCTCTGGGTTTCTCCCTCTTGCATCTTCAGCTGGGTCTGTAACATTTATATCATGAGGATAAATTTCGAAGGTCCCAGCCGTGCCTATCGTTGATTCCCATTCACCTTTTATGTTGCCTTGTGGTGTCAATCTCCCTTTAACGGTTACATCCCCGTGTTGAGCTCCGTCGTCTGCACTTTCAGGTTTACAATGCAGAATAATCTGATCATCAACTGTTCCGGAGTATGCATAAATGGAAACGCCAAAGACAGAATCCATTATTCTCAAGCGGCCAGAAATATTCTCGGCTTCTTGGTTTAGGTCAAGAAACACATTACCGGTATTGGTGCCATATATTCGGCCTGCCCATCGATTCGCGAGATTTCCCATTATTTGTAATGTACTCCTTGCTCTTAACGCAGTACGCGATGTTGGAGCGCTTTGTTATGCGCGCTCGCTATTATTTCTGCCTTGCCTTTTTAGAACGCATTTAAATGGAGCCATATTATGCTCACCATCAACGTA